>JAZLIJ010000150.1:0-9715 GCA_045617325.1 Fibrobacter sp. | reverse complement strand
GTTGCGATACCGGCGTGGTCCGTACCTGGAATCCACAAAGTGTCGCGGCCAGTCTTACGGCGGTAGCGTACCAAAATATCCTGAAGGGTGTCGTTCAAGGCGTGGCCCAGGTGCAGGGCACCGGTCACGTTAGGAGGCGGAATGACGACAGAGAACGGTTCGCCCTTACCGCTAGGTGCAAAGCTATTTTTTTCAGCCCAGGTCTTGTGCCAACGGGCTTCCACTTCAGAAGAATTATAACGTGTTTCCATAAAATACCTTCGGCTCAGAAATGCGTGAGCAAGCTCCCGCGCTTCATTCGCCTCGATTATTTTTCCATAATTATAGAATTTCCTTTAATGGTGGCAAATTTAGTAAAAGGCGAGCGCCGCGACAATGCGCTTGCGCAAATTGGCATGGCCGAGCCGCGCTAAATGCGTCCCGAAGGGGCGCCAATTTAGTAAAAAGGGGGTAGTGGTTGGTGGCTAGAAATTGCCGCGGGAAATACATTGACTTGCTGGTTTATGCATTCTTTGAAAATTTAGCGGTTTATTTTCAAGCTTTGATTATAGGTCACCTCTAAAAATTCAATTTTCAAAAATTTGATAAATCTACTCCGCTTGCTCGGCAAGAGCTTGCAAGACGAATGGTGCAGAAAAATGCTTGCATTTTTCTATACCTGAGTCGTAGCAGCGGACGCCTGTACGAAACTAGCCACTTCAGTGGCTTAGTTGAGTTATCCACTTTGCGGAAAAGGCGTCAAATGTAGGTCCATAAATGGTCCTGTGCTTTCCTCGCTTCGCTTAGTTGGTTGCGATACTTCGCGCAGTTTTTGACAAAATTTTTTTAAATACATCCGTTCAAGATGAATGCCGCAGAGTCAAATTTATTTGCCTCTATGGCTGAATTGCACGGATGACACTTTGTGTAAAGTAATTATTAGAGGTGCCCTATAATCGTAAAAATTGAAATTTTGTATGCTTTAATTTTTATTGTCAATTTCTGACATTGAATGAAAATATATTGGAAGTACGAATATAAACGCCAAGGAGGCCTGCATGAGTGTCGTTCTTTTAAGATGGAATCCGAATATTTCCAGTTACCGAATGGATAGATTCAAGGCTGCGTTTGACGAGGCGAGGCGCACTAAGGATTACCGGATGAACTGGAGCGTTTGGGAACACGAAAAGGTACATTGCGGCGACCGATTCCTTATGCTACGCGTTGGGGCGGGCAGGACGGGTATCGTCATGAGCGGGCGCGTTATTTCGGAACCGTACCACGATGAAGATTGGTCGGGCAAGGGCCGCATGACTTATTACGTGAACCTGCTCCCTGACCTTTTCATCGATACGGACTGCGGGCCGCGTTTGAGTGTTGCCGACCTTGAACGGGCATTCCCGAAGTATGTGTGGAAGGAAGGCCATTCCGGGATGGTGCTGAGCGATTCCCTGGGGACGAAATTGGAGTGGCTCTGGCTTGATTTCTTGCGTGCGAATTATGTGGATGCGCAAAAGAAAAACCTGACATGCAACGTTTATGATACTGATAAGTACAGCATCCTGAATTTCTACCATTACAACATGGTGGAGCCTCTCCAGCTTGACCTGGTGAAACATCGCGGGGCCGCTTGCGAAATCTGCGGGTACGATTACGACAAGGTTTTTGATGCTTCGAAAATCGGCCGTAATCAGAACATCTATTACATGTTCCCGGCGATGCGCTCCACTACGCCGACGAAGAAAATGTTCCACTGCGTATGCGCCAACTGCCGGAATATTTACCGCGACCTCTGCAACGATTCAAACGATGGCGAACTCCTGCCGTTTGAGTCTCTCGAGAAAGTGAAACGCTGATTTTCACACTAAAGTTCGCCCTCTTGTTTGCATACCATGTGGAAAGTATTTTCCTGTGAAAAAGGAGCTTCTATGGTTGCAGAAAACGAAAGCAAAATTGTCATTTACCAGACACCGGACGGCAATACCGCCATTGACGTGAAAATGTAAAACGATACCGTTTGGCTGAATACAAGCCAAATGGTTCAGCTGTTCGACAAGGAAGAATCCAATATTCGAAGGCACATTATCAACGTATTTAAGGAAGGTGAACTGAATCGCGAGAATAACGTGCATTTTTTACACGTTAATGGGGTCAAGAAACCAGTCCCGTTTTACAGTCTCGATGTCATCATTTCTGTGGGCTATCGTGTAAAAAGCGTCCGCGGCACGCAATTCCGCATCTGGGCGAACAAAATCCTCAAGGAATACTTGGTCAAGGGCTTTGCTATAAACAACAAAATTGCCGCGCAGAAATACGATGAACTCTGCAAATTGGTGAATCTCGTGGGGCGAACGGCTATGACCCAGGGGGCGTTGGCGGGGGACGAGGCTAAGTCTTTGATTGCGGTCGTATCGGATTACACCTACGCTCTTGACACGCTCGATAATTACGATTACCAGCGGCTGGAAGTGAAAAAGGTTACCAAACGCACGAAATTCCATGCGAATTACGAAAATGCGATGGATACCATTCGGCAACTGAAACGCAAATTCGGCGGAAGCAGTCTCTTCGGCCACGAAAAGGATGAATCCTTCAAAAGTTCCATCGGGCAAATTTACCAGACTTTTGATGGCTCGGAACTTTATCCGTCCGTGGAGGAGAAGGCCGCCATGCTCCTTTATCTTGTCGTGAAGAACCATTCCTTCAGCGACGGGAACAAACGCATCGCGGCGACGCTTTTCCTGTGGTTCATGGAAAACAACGGAATCCTTTATAGCAAGGACGGGGGCAAACGCATTGCCGACAATACGCTCGTGGCAATTACGCTGATGGTTGCAGAAAGCCGCCCGCAAGAAAAAGACATGATGGTGAAAGTGGTGGTGAATCTCATCAACAAGGACAATCGGTGAATGCCTCGCCCTTGCACCTGATGAAAATGACGCAAAGCGTGTAGTGAAATGAACTGTTTTAACGTGATTCAATTGACTATACGCGAGATTCCGTTCTATAGAAAATTAAAGTGTCATCTTTTGACATTTGAATGAATGTATTTTTAATGTGTAAGAGTAATTGTCAAAACGAGCAACAATCGGTGTCAAAAGCGAGGCTTAGCATGATTCTAGTGTCAAAGGAAACGAAAAAGTTTGGCTTTTACAAAAAATGCGAAGGTGATAAGATTTGGTGGGTCCACTATATAGGTAGGCGTGGTTCTTTGGCTGTTTCGTTTGACAAGAAAAGGATTCTGAATCTTTTTCAAGATTACCCTAAAAATTTCACTCCAGAAGAAAAGGAGTTGTTTGACAAGGAGAATCCCTATTGGGCGGATTTTTTTAGTGATAAAGACTGATATTTGTTTTTCCTCGGGTTCAAAATAAAAGGAGCGTTTTATTATGATCACGGTTGACAAAGAAACAAGAAAGTTCAAGTTTTATAAGAAGCATGAAGGGGATAAAATCTGGTGGGTTGAATTTGAAGATGAATTCGGATCAGAAGCCGTGTCTTTCGACAAGAAAAAGATTTTGTTTATCTTCGGGGACTATCCTAAAAATTTCACTAAAGAGGAAAAGACTTTGTTTGACAAGGAGAATCCTTATTGGAAAAAGTTACGAGGCGGTTAGTTTTCCCTAGGTTCAAAAAGAACTGCTGTAAGACGAAAAGATGTATATTAAAAAGTAGAGGGTTGCATTATGAAGCTCATCAGTACTGATTTTTCAAATTTGGGAAAAAAGACCATATACGACTTCGGCGACGACGAAGCCATTGATGAACTTATGAAGGTACGTAAATCGAATAGAGAATGTATTACACGCAATTTTTTTGACATCGCAGATACGCCGGTTCGCTTCCGATGGATGCGTGATTTGGCTTTAATTCTACAGTCTGTGGATTCGAATGCAAAAAAATTGTTCAAAGCGTCCGATAAAGAGAATATGTAACGCAGAGGTTGGATGTGACAATTCTAGTAATATTCGCATTTTTTTGTTTTTTTTTCGCCGGTACAGGAGCAAGGTGCTTTTCGCTTATGACGAAATTTCTTTAAATGAAGACATGCTTTATGAAAACAGTGTCTCCCAAACTTTGGCAAGCAATGGCCACAAACATTCTCAAGAATTGTTGATATCGGAAATGCAAAAGTATGTCGGCTGCGCAGTCCGCTGCGTGATGGATTAGAGTTCTCTATTGAAATACGCTTTCTTGGTGTTCTTCTTTAAAAATTCGTGGCCGAGTGCATCGTAGATGTATGCGGGGCGTGCTCGGTTTGCTGAGGCGTTTGCGCGGTTTGCCTTTCCGTAGCGGGTGCCTCGTGCAGCGATTCCCTGCGGATTGCTGGAATCTAGTTTTAAAAGTGTTACGGATAAAGTATCTAGGAGCGGTTGGCTGTAATCGTCCATCACGTCTTGCGAAATGTCCCAGATCATGGCGCCTGCGTAGTTGTTTTCTAAAATCCAGTTGGCTTTAATTGCTGCGGACTGCGGCGTTTCGAGGGTGGTGAATGTCGTTTCGGTAAAAGCGTAGGGCTCCATGGAAACGCTGTCGAAGGCGAACTATTGCCCTTCGATTTTCAGAATTTCCTTGTAGGCCATGTAGGTGGCTTTGCCGTTAAAATCGGTACCGGGCGCATTTGTCCCTTCGAATTGGAAACCGAAAAATGGAACTCCGAAAACCATCTTGTTTGCAGGGACTCCGAGCTTTTCCCAGTGTTCTGCGGTTTCTTTCCACGACCAGGTGGTGTAATCGCTTCCTGTATTCGGGTACAGCGGCGAATCAAAGCGGGCTTTGTCATCCCAGTCGCCGGTGATGTCGTAGGTCATGAATCCGAGCCAGTCCAAGGTTTCTACGAGGACGCTTGCGGTGAAATATTTGCCGTAGTAAGGGCTGCAGGGGAGGGCTGCCGAAAGCGATTTTCCCTTCGGGAGGGCGGCGCGCAAGTCGCGGAGCAGCTTGTTGTAGGCGATGGTGTCTGCTTCGGGGACGGGGACTTCCGAGTATTCCCAGTCCATGTCGAGACCGTCGATGTTGTGGGCTTGTGCATATTCTACGAGGTTGGTAACGAACTTTGTGCGTAATGCGTCGTTGCCTGCGACTGTGGCGAAGTTTTCGCAGAGTCCCGCTCCGCCAAGTGAAAGAATGACTTTGGTACCGGCTTCGTGGGCGAGTCTCACCATTTCATCGAGTTCGCTCGGGTCGTCTGCGGCATCACCGCGCAAACTGCCATCCGCATTTGGCGAAATGAAACTCCAAAAGACATGCGTGAATTTGCCGTATGGAACTTTATCGACGGCGTAGGCGGGCGTTTCCCATTTGCCCCAGTCGGGGTAGTATCCTGCGAGAATCGTTCCCGCGTTGGAGACGGATGCGAAAAGGAAAAGCAAAAGTGCAAAATATTTGAAATTCATGTTTTAAAATATAATCGCAAATATAATCGCAAGATTTTTTGCGGGGTAAAATGTTTATGATGAAACGATTTTTTTCCGATTTATCTGTATTTTAAATTTTTAAAATGAAATTAATTTATTTGTAAAAATGCGTTTTTTTAAAATTTTTAATCTATGCTTTTTGTAGGAAAATAGAGCGCTCACGCTTGATTGATGGTACTTTTTGTTCCGATTTTTCGTGTTGTCAAATGCTCAATTCTTTTCTACGCGCTCTTTTGATTTATTTGCTTTCAAGATGCTTTTCAAATTATTATTCAAGAGTATGAAAAAGCAATTCCTTAAAAAAGTGTATATGGTTTCGTGCCTTGCCGCTTCGGGTTTCGGGCTTTTGGCATGTGATTCTGCAAATCCCAATGATGCCGCTTTAGATTCGGAAGGCTTGCTTGATTTGAGTTCCGCGCAATCCGAGTGGCCCGCAGATGCTTCCGGAATTTCCAGCGGCTCGGTTTCTCCAAATGAAAATCCGCAAACGTTCGGCGCTTCTTCGTCTTCGGTCAATTCGCATGAGGGGCCCCTGGATGGCGAAGACCCGAATATGAAAGCTGTCGATACTCCGCTTCCGGTGGCGAGCGGTTTCCCGGTGACGTTCACCGAGGTTTCCCCGAAGAATGCGAATTTCAAGGACAACGATGGCAACGATCCTGCGTGGCTTGAACTTTACAACACGTCCGACGCTCCCGTGGATTTGAAAGGAATTGCTCTTACGAACGATGCGAAGTATCCGCGTCGCTGGACTTTTGGCAATGCGGTGATTCCGGCGAAATCCTATATGGTGGTGTTTATGTCGGGCAAGAATTATCCCGACTACATTCCGCCTTCGGATTCCCTGAACATGGTCGGCTCAAGTTGCGATAGCGAGGTATCTTCGGGCTCGGGCGGCTTTGGCTTTGACTTTGGTGGCATGGGCGGCGACTGGGGCGGTGGCTTCGGCGGCAACATGGGAGACTTTGGCGGCGGCTTCGGCAATATGGGCGGTGGAGCCATGGGCGCTCCCGGTGATGGCGGCAATATGGGCGGCATGGGCAATACGCAGAGCTCGAATTCCGTTGAAAATCTTCCGGGGCAGTCCGCTATCTGTTTTAACGAAAATGGTGCCAGTGAATTTGGCGCCGTGTTGAGGGTTCCCGCGGGCGGCAGCTATTCCCGCTTGAACATTAGCCCCAACAAGACGAATCTTGGAAACATCAACCAGCTGGTGATTCGCGGCTTCATTACCAAGGATCACAAGATTCGTGTGAATTTCAAGGAAAATGGGGAAATGAGCGACTGGAGCGGCAAGAACCTCAGAGGTACAGGCGATTCCTCGTCAGTCTACTACGTGAGACTTGCCGAAAATGCGGCGGGTGTCAACTTGACGAATGTGACTGCGACGACGTTTGCCTCCGAGACGCAGGGCAGCGAATTGACGACAATCAAGGTGACATCTTTTGTCGCGCGCAATCGCGGTCACGAGCCGCATACGACGTTCAAGGCGGATAACAAGGATGGTGCGCTTTACTTGGTGAACGAGCAGAACGCAATTCTTGATTCCGTGCATTATACGGCGGTTCCGGTTGGTGCTTCGTGGTCGCGCAGTGCCTCGGGGGCGTGGGGCCTGACTGCTCCATCTCCGTACGGAAATACCGTCGGTGAAGTGATGGCAACTCAGGTGGATGTGAATGATGTCTCCATTCCTTCTTCTGGATTCTATTCGCAGCCAATTTCTGTCACATTCCCGGAGGGGACCCGCTGTGAAAATGGCGGTACCGAGCCTACGGTAAATTCCCCGGTGGTGCAGTCGTTGCAAATCTCGACGACAACGGTTCTCCGCTGCGTTACCTACCGTGAAGGCTCCTACCCAAGCGACATGATAAACCGCACTTACGTCTTTGAAACGCAGCCGTCTCTCCCCGTCCTCTTTGTGACTTCGGATCCGCTTTCGCTGTTCAGCCCGGATTCCGGCCTTTACATGACAGGCGAAGGCGCCTCGATGATGGACCCGAAGAAGGGCGCGAATTTTTGGAGCAACAGGGAACTCCCCGTATACGTAGAATTCTTTGAACCGAAAAAATCCGAGCCGCAATTCGGCGTCATGGGCGACTACAAGATTACGGGCGCCTATAGCCGTGCCAAGGAGAAAAAGTCCTTCTCCGTCACGATGCGCGAAACATACGGCAAGAAGCGCTTGAACTATGCCCTGTTCCCCGAATTTCCGGAACTTACGAAGTTCAAGTCTTTTACACTTCGCAATAACGGCAACAACAGCGGTAACGACTATATCCGCGACATGCTTGGAACGTCTGTCACGGAAGGGCTTGGCGTCGATTACATGAGAGGCCGCCCCGCCATTGTGTTCTATAACGGCAAGTATTACGGCATCCACGGCTTGCGCGAACGCAACAACGAATACTACTACGAGACGCATTACGGCCTTGACCCGGATGATATCGACCTCGTGGACATGTACAACGACGCCGAGGCAGGTTCCAGCACCGATTACAAGGCGATGGTTGAATGGCTGAATTCGAACTCCCTGGAAAGCGACGCCAACTACCAGAAAATCGCCGAGCAAATCGATGTCGATAATTACATGAACTACATGCAGTCCGAAATGTTCCTGAACAATCGCGACTGGCCGCACAACAACTTGAAAAAGTGGCGTGTCGCCAGTGAAAAGTCCAAGTGGAAATGGTTCCTCTACGATACCGATTTCGGCTTCGGCTCGACGATGGGCATGTCGAACGGAAACATCTTCGAATATGTGACGAACCGCTCCGGAACGTCGATGATGGGATTTGGCGGATTCAACATGGGTGGTGGAAACAATGGCGGCTCTATTTCCGAGCATACGATTCTCATCATCCGTCTGCTTGAAAACGCTTCGTTCAGGAACGCTTTCATCAACCGCTTCGCGACGCTTCTTTCGATGAATTTCGCATCGGACCGCCTACAGAAACGTCTGGAGACTTTGCAGGGCATGGTGCAGAGCGAAATGACCCGCGACCAGGAATTCTGGAACTTCAGCGCGAGCAACATGGAACAGGAATTGCAAAAAATGCAGAATTTTGCAACGAGTCGCCAGCAGACGATTCGAAGCGAGATGACCTCGTTCTTCAACTTGGGCGAAGCTGTCCAGGTGACGCTTTCCTCGCAGGGCGCAGGGACGATTCTCGTCCACAACTTGCCCTTGGATCAAGCCTCCATGGACATTACGTTCTACAAGAATGTCCCGGTGACTGTGACAGCGAAAGCGAACGGCAGCAGCGTATTTACAGGCTGGAGCGACGGTAGCACCGAGGCTACGAGAACGTTCAATCCTGGCGAAGTGACGACTTTGACAGCCGTGTTCAAGTAGCTTTTGAGACTGAAAATCAGCTTTTTAACGCATCCAAAAAAGTGTTGTTGTGATGCTCAACGCTTTTTGGATGTGTATCTGAAAAAAAAGATTGTAATACCCATATAATAGATTAGTTTTAAAAATGGTTGGAGAGGCGGGGATACTCGCCTTTATCGTTGGTTTGGGCATGAGGATGTATATGATAACGAATAAAAAACTCTATTGTTGTACTTGTTTTGGTTTGATGCTTGCTGCGTGCAGCTCCTCAAATGAAGATTTCATTGCTGGACCGGAAGCTTCTAGCGCGTCTATTTTACCAGTGGGTGAAATGAGCAGCGGAGGGGAGTCTCCTGCGCTCTCGAGCGGCTCGGAACCGCAGCCGGGTGTATCTAGTGTTACGATTGTTCCCGGATCTTCTGGTATGGTGCCGCCGACTCCGGTCAATTCGTCCTCTAGCTCCAATGTAAAATCCTCTTCGTCAAGGGGTGTGCCGGTCAGCTCCGAAGCTCCCGTGACGACTCCAGTGCATTATGTGGGCGGCAGTGTTGTCTTCTCTGAAGTTTCCCCGTTGAACGCGAACCTTAAGGATAACGATGGCGGTGATCCGGGCTGGATTGAGCTTTACAATACGTCGGATTCCCCGGTAAGCTTGAAGGGGGTCGCCTTGTCCGACAACTTGGAGACTCCGCGTCGCTGGGTGTTCGGCAATGCAACTATCCCTGCCAAGGGCCACATGGTTGTGTTCCTTTCTGGCATCAACTATCCGGATTACATTCCTCCTTCAGACTCCGTGAATATGGTCAGCACCAATTGCACCGCCAATAGTGGCGGCGGTAACTGGGGATTTGACTGGGGCGGCATGGGTGGCATGGGCGGCGACTGGGGCGGCATGGGTGGCATGGGCGGCTTCGGTGTTGTCGCCAAAGGTGCTGCTGCAAGAGGCTCCTCCGCAATGGGGGCCCCCCGTGGTATGAAGTCGGAGGCC
>JAZLIJ010000149.1:0-39398 GCA_045617325.1 Fibrobacter sp. | reverse complement strand
GTCCTTTGATTTTAGTGTGACGCAGTTGGCAGACCGCATCTCAATATTAATCAAAGGATATCCTTTTTTCATGACCGCCAGAAGGCTTTTACGGAACTACCGGCCTAGCCGGTAGTTTTCTGTTTATACAAGAAAGGCCTCTCTTGCAAGAGGCCTTTCCTAAGAAGGAGAAAATATTGAGTGGCTTACAGAACCTTGGACTTACCAGGAGGGGAGCAATGATAAAGTTGTTTCAGGATTTACCCTTCAACCACATCAACACTCCAAATATACCTAATAGAGAGCAGCTGTAATCTTTCGTTTTGCTTATTTTCTAATTCATTAAAATTTACGTTTTTTACTCTTCCCTAAACACAATTTTACATTTAGGAACAAACCTGAAACCACCGCGACGGTGACGTTCAATTTCGAAGTATTTCTTGACACCTTCTGTCGGATGTTCCGGATCGTCAGAGCCGTTAATATGGGCAATGACGCGGTTCAGACGGCTTTCGAAGTTCGGACGGAGCGGATCCATGCATATTGCCGGATCGCGCTTGAATTCGCGGTTTTCGTATTCCTCGCGACCCGTCGCGGTATACTCGCGCAAAAGGTTACGGAGAATGCGGGCCGGGACGTTACGCATCAAGTGCTTGCTGTTCACAGAAATGGAATCATCACTCTTGTAGTAGACGATACTTACGGAATCGTTCATGGCATCGAGGAGCTGTTCCTGCGCCTTCTGAATCGGCTGCCAAGCAGCAAATTCCTGTTTCACCACGGAACTCATCAAATTGATGAACGGTTCCTGAGCCTTAACATTCGCCTTGAACTTCACATCAAGGATGTTTGTCGGAGCGCCATAGTAGCAGCCCTTCTTCACAAGAATTGCACCGGTCTTCGGGTCGCAGATGTCCTCCACGGCACGGACGCAAGCAATCTTGCCTTCAATTTCGTCATCCCACTTGAAATGATATTCATTCAAGCAGTCGCTGAAAGTCTTGTGTTCGCCTACAAGCGAGCCGTTCGCATAAACCAGTCCATCCTCCTTCATTTCAACCGGCACTCTATTCTCAAGTGCTTCGATGAACGAAGTCTGGGTAGCGACATAGTCCATACGTTCGTATGCCGGCGTATTCAAAAGCAGGGGGCCGATCTTAATCATGCCAAGAATCCAGCGCATCGGATTCGTCGCAAGGGCACCCGGAGTCTCGAACTGGAACGAGAAGTTGATTTCACGCACGCCATCCTTGACCTCGTTACGCAGGAAGCGGGACTTCGTGAGGAAGGGATAGCGCTTCGGAATAATTTCGAGGCAGAGGCTACGCACATCTTCCGACGAATAGAAGGAAGAGACGAACGGCAAATAGGAGCGCAAGACGCTACGTGCAGGAACGGCTTCAAAAGCAGCGCAGCGTTTTACAATCCTTTCAATGAAATCGTCCGGATTCTCACCGCGATCATACAGCCAAGCGACGATGTTATCCACGATGAATCGATGTGCCCCTTCGTCAACGAAGGAATCTTCAAAGTAGAGGTCGTTCAAAAGTTTGACATTAAACCTGGAATCGCGTTTAACCAAAGTCAAAATGTCTTTGACAGGATAGGAAATCAGCAATTCGATATGCGCGAGCTGAAGGAATAGATTTGAAACCATTTCGCCTCACTTTTTCATGAAATTTCATTTAGCTATATTTAAATATAGCTAATCTTTACAAAAAGCCTTCAATAAGAATACAACAAAGAACGTAAAAATGGCAGAAATTCATCAATTATCCGACGAAATCATCAATAAAATAGCTGCAGGCGAGGTAATTGAGCGCCCAGCATCGGCGGTAAAGGAACTTATTGAAAACGCAATTGATGCAAAAGCGACGCGCATACAAATTCAAATCGAACAAGGTGGAAAGAAAAAAATCCTTGTTCAGGACAACGGAAAAGGCATGGGCGCCGACGATTTGAACTTGTGCTACTTACGCCATACAACGTCTAAACTTTTCAATGCGGACGATTTATTTCATTTGCAAACCAACGGTTTTCGCGGTGAAGCTGTCGCATCCATAGCAGCTGTATCCAAACTAACCATAACAAGCGCAACAGATGATGGGGAAAGCGGACGCATCATTCTCAAGGGCGGCGAAGTTATCGAAAAGGAGGATGTTCAAACCAGCCGTGGCACTTCGTTCCTTGTAGAAGACCTGTTTTACAACACTCCCGTGCGCAAGACTTTCCTTGGAAGCGAGACTTCGGAATGTTCAAGAATCTTGGACATCGTCTTGAAGACAGCCATTTCGCACCCGGAAATTCGATTTGACTATAAGATTGGCGACAGAGCCGTTTTCACAGGCGTTCCCGGGGAGTTACGCGGGAGAATTGCAGAAGCAATAGGCTCCAAAGTTGCAAAAAATCTCCTCCCCGTCGATTATACCGAGGCAGGCGTCCATGTGAGCGGCTTCATTTCGCCCACAACAGAGACAAACGGCAAACGCAACCACCAGTTTCTGTTCATGAGGAATCGTCCCATCGAGAACAAGATGGTGAGCAAGGCGATTTCGCAGGCCTACGAACCTTATGGTGCGCAGTGCAAACCAGTAACGGTACTCTTCCTCGACATGCCGGACATGGAATTCGACATCAACGTCCACCCGGCCAAAAGAGAAGTCCGCTTTGCAAACGGGAACCTCGTATTCCTAGTCGTAACGCATGCCATCCGCGAAACATTTACAAAGGATATGGAAGCAAGCTCTCCCATCATCGACTTGAGCGACGAAATGTTTTCTCCGGAGCCAATGTGTCCGCCATCACAAATCGAACCGAAGAACGAAAATTTTCCCCTTCCTCCCCCGTCAGTTCCACTTTACGCAAACAAAGTAAAACCCTCTTCTACTGCGGAAGACAGAAGGGTTAAATACAACGTAAATGACGACATTCAGGACTTGTTTTCTCAACCTGAATATGGGAAAATTATTTCCCTGGAGCCGGATCACTCCAAACCGGAGCCGCCAGCACCGCCCGCCCCCTGGGCTCCACCTACGTTTTTCCAAATTGCAAAGACCTACATTGCAGGAGAAGACTCCAACGGTCTCCTGATTATCGACCAGCATGCAGCCCACACGAGAATTCTCTTCGAGCAAGCTTTAGAATCTTTGCAAAATGGTAAAAGTCAAGATAGCCAGGAACTGCTCTTTCCAGAACTCATCGACTTTTCCAAACAAGAGAAGGAAACATTCCGCACAGTGGATGAACAATTACGAAAACTTGGATTTTTCGTAGAACCATTCGGCGGAGACACTTTCCAGATTCGCTCCATTCCAAGTGCGCTGCCGCTTTCTCGCGCCATCAAGGCTGTCCACGATTTTCTGGAGAGCGTCGAATCTGAAGATGACATGGTCAAGTTCCAGGAATCCATTGCAAAGTCATGGGCGAAAACAAACGCCTACCAGGCAGGAGACAAGCTCAAGCCCGAAGAGATGGCGTCGCTCGTAAGTCAGCTGATGATTACAGAAGATCCGCTCAAGTCACCCTTTGGACAGCCGACCTTGATGAGATTGTCACTTGAGGAACTGGGCAAGAAATTCAAGCATTAGTTGATTTAAAGGTTTACCGACATTCAGTTTTTCCCCGAGGCGATCGCCGATAGCGGCCGTACGTTCCGAGGTCTGTTTAAGCAGGGTGGATGCGATTCTGTCCACCATCCACATGTCGGTTCTCTTGCGAATGATGAATTCAGGAACCGAGTTATCGCGGAGAACGATATTCGGAAGCGAAAGGGATTTCGTCTTTACAAAGAAACGACCAAGAAGATGCGTCAAGATATCGGGGACAAAACTTGCCACAAAAGGAACCTTGGCGATAGCCATTTCCAAAGTACACGACCCAAAAGCGGCTAACGCAGCGGAATGTTTCGAGTAAAAGAGAATTCTCTCGCCAACCGTCTGAGGTGCGGAGACGAGACGTACCCAAGGCGGCATCTGTCCGCCAAAAATCTTTTCAAGTTCAAGCATCAGCGGTACTTCAAGCGAAGCCCTTGAAGCAACAACTTCTAAATTCAGCTGGACATCGTCGTGAGCAGTCATGTACTTTAAGCGGTACTGCGTTCCTACAGCCACAAAGGCAAGCAAATTTCTTACGGCGCTAGAACGGCGACTGCCCGGCAGCAACAAGAGTTTTAAAGTTTTCATTCCGACAGTCGCATCAAAGGCAGCGGGAGCTGAAACAGAAGCATCCTCCTGCAAGGCGCCAAGTCCTACACACACCGGGTGCAAAACGCGTTCTACGTTGCAACCTTCCTTTTTATAGGCATATTCCTCGAAATCGAAAAAGACCGCGAGTTTCACATTTTTCATCTGCCTAAAGGAACGGGCTCGTCTTTTCTTCCAGGCCCAAATCTGCGGTGGAGCCACATACAGCACAGGCTTTCCCAGTTTTTCGGCTAGTTTTGCAAGCCGCATATTGAAACCAGGATAATCGATTGCCACAAGGCCCACACACATATTGGATTCCAAGGCATCCTTCAGCTTCGCAAATTCCTTGCGTAACTTAAAATATTTTGGAAGCACATCGCCAAAGCCAGATACCGGGAGTTTTTCGTAATCGCAAACGGTCTTGAGCCCAGCCTTATGCATTAAGGGACCGCCACTACCGACTGCATTAAACCCGCTCTTCGTTACCGTCGATACCAGCTCGGCACCGATTACATCGCCGGAGTCCTCTCCGGCACAGAAAAGCAGATAATGCAGATTTTCGCGACTAGCGTTTTGCACGATTCGATACCCAGACTTTCAGGACGCCCAATTCTTTCTTAAGCCAAACTAGTAAATCTTGCGTGTAAAGCACCTTGTACTTTTTCAAAACCACCACATGTTCATACCCAGATTCTGTTTCGATGTGGAAAACGAACTCACAGCCGCGCTCCCCTTCGAAGGGTTCGTTCTGCAGACAGCCTTCTTCCAACTTGGCCAGGAAATCGTCCGTAAGCATCAGGGAATCCAGGGAGACGTGAATATGCGTCACCATGTCGTTGCGGACGCGGTCCAGTTGTAGAACTTCCTCGACGATAATCTGAAGCGTATCGCGGTCGCGCTGCTGCTCCAGGCGCCCTTTCACCAGCACACGGTCGTCAATGGAAACTGTATCGCGCAGGCGTTCCCAGACATCTTTCTTGAAGAACATTTCCACTTCGCCATGGAAATCCTGGATGGCACCGGAGCCAATTGTATCGCCGCGTTTCGTTTCAATAGAACGCATTTTGATGACAACACCGCCAACGACAACAGTATCGCCACCGTGACGGTTGAGTTCGTCTTCGGAAAGCGAACACGTCGTAAAGCCCAGTAACTCCGGGCGGAATTCATCAAGCGGATGGCCGGAAAGGAAGAGGCCGAGCACGCTGCGTTCCTTGTTCAGCATTTCCATCGCAGTCCATTCTTCTGCTTCTTCGAGAACTTCAGCAGTGTTCTTGATTGCGGTTCCACCGCCAAGATCGAAGAGCGAGACCTGTCCCCTGTCCTTGTCTTCCTGACAGCGCATGGCGACTTCGAGAGCGCGGTCCACAGACGCCATTTGCATTGCGCGGTTACCGGGGAGTTCATCCAAGGCGCCTGCCATGATGAGGCATTCTAACAATTTCTTGTTGAGCGGCGGACGCTTTTCCGTTTGCGCAGCCTGGTATTCCGTAACGCGCTTGCAGAATTCGAACATGTCCTTGTACGGGCCGCTCTTTTCGCGTTCAGCGACAACGTCTTCGACAACAGCAAGGCCCACGTTGCGAATGCCGGCCATGCCATAGAGAATTTGTCCCTTGTTATTTGCGGTAAATACGCCGTAGGACTTGTTGATGTTTGGCGAAAGCACTTCGATGCCAAGACGCTTGCATTCCAGGATGATGGTCACGATATCTTCCGTTTTCCCCATCTTGGAGGTCATGGATGCGGCCATGTATTCGGGGCCATAATGCGTCTTGAGGAAAGCCGTCTGGTAAGCCACGTAAGCGTAAGCAGCAGCATGGCTCTTGTTGAATGCGTATCCGCAGAACGGAAGCACCGCATTCCACACCTTTTGAATCATCTCCTTCTCGTAGCCCTTGGCAAGGCACTTCTCGAAGAATTCCGGTTCAAGTTTCGCCATCTTTTCAGGCATCTTCTTTGCCATGATACGGCGAATGTTGTCTGCACCTCCCAGCGAGTAGCCTCCCAGAATCTGGGCCAGCTTCATCACCTGTTCCTGGTACACAATCACGCCGTAAGTTTCGCCAAGCACCTGCTCCAAGTCCGGATGGTAGCAGTCGATTTCCTCGTTGCCATTCTTACGCGCAATAAAGTGCGGAATTTGGTCAATAGGCCCCGGGCGATACAGGGCGTTCATAGCGATAAGGTCGGCGATACGGTTCGGCTTCAGTTCGCGCAGGTACTTCTGCATACCCGGAGATTCGAACTGGAACACCGTCGTCGTAAGCCCCTTACTGAGAAGCGCAAAGGTTTCCTTGTCATCCAAAGGAATATGGCTCATATCCACGTCGATATTGCGATTTTTTTTGACCATGGAAACGGTATCCTGAATGATGGACAAGTTGATGAGTCCAAGAAAGTCCATCTTCAGAAGGCCGATGTCCTCAGCGTAATGCTTGTCATACATCACCACCGGAGTATCGGCTGGGGCAGCACGGTAAAGAGGAGCCAAGTTGTAAATCGGAGTCGGCGTAATCACCACACCACAGGCATGCACGCCTGTCTGACGCGGCAAATCCTCAAGCGTCAAGGCCAGGTTCCACAAGTTCTGGTAAGAGGCGCGACTACCCACCAAGGCCTGTAAAGGTTCTGGGCTGTAGCCGTCTTCCAGGTTGTTCCCCTTCTTGTCCTTACCCGTCCAAGCCTGCTTGAGGCTGAAGTTCAAGGTACGCTGCGGAAAGAGTTTCGTAATGGTCTTCGCTTCAGCTGGCGGAAATCCGAGCACACGAGCGACGTCCGTTATCACCGCCTTGGACTTGAGCAAACCGTAGGTAATAATCTGACCCACGCACTCCTTGCCGTACTTTTGCGTCACGTAGTCAATCACTCGACCGCGGTCCCTATCGGCAAAGTCCGTATCGATATCCGGCATACTCACACGTTCCGGGTTCAGGAAGCGTTCGAAGAGCAAGTCAAATTTTAAAGGGTCAATGTCCGTAATACCGATAATGTAAGTAACCAGGGAGCCAGCAGCAGAGCCACGCCCCGGTCCCACAGGAATTCCGTTACGACGCGCCCAGTTAATGAAGTCCCACACAATAAGCAAGTAACCCGCCACATTCATGTTGCGGATACAGTTCAGTTCCTTGTACATGCGCTTGCCCACGTCGGTTTCGTGCGTCGGGAACTTGAAATTTTCATCGGGGAAACGCCAATGCAAAAAGTCGTTACAAAGGTGGATGATGTAAATGTCGGAATCGGAACCCGGCTTGCACCAGCGATGCACAGCCTTGCTCCACGCCTTGTTGTCGTCTTCGTCAAAGAATTCGGGTGCGGACAGGCGCTCTATTTCAGCCTTGTCCTCATCGGTCAATGCATCGGGCTCAATTCCCTTTTCGGTACAAATTTTTTCCTGAACTTTCTTCTTTTTATCCTTGATGACGCCCTTCAGTTCGCGTTCGCGAACAACCGGATATTCCGCATCATATTCGGCCTTCATAATGGCCTTGATGCTCTGGTATTCCTCACCCTGCAAAAATTCATCTGGAATTTTGAAACGCGGCCAGAACTCATCGCCGATACCCGTCTTGACGGTATAATTGCATCGTTCCGCAATCTTTACCGTGTTGTCGATAGCGCCAGGAATGTTACCGAAGAGCTCGCGCATTTCGGCTTCGCTCTTGAAGTAGAACCCTTCCGTAGGAAAGCGTCTATCGGCAGATTCCGCAAGAGTCGTCTTTGTAGAAATGCAGCGAAGCACCTTATGAGCCAAGGCGTCTTCGGGCTTGATGTAGTGAACATCACCCACAGCGACAATTTCGCGGCCAAGTTCATTCGCCAACTGCACATTGTAGTCATTTGCAAATTTTTGCTGCGGAACACCATTGTCGCAAACAGAAATGTACAGATGATCGTGATCGAAAATTTTATCAAGGGAATCGATATACTCGCGAGCAATCGAAGTCCTGCCAGCAGCGACATTCTGTCCATAACGACTGAAAAAATCACCCGCTATCGCAATCAGCCCATCCTTAAACGTGTTGATGACATCAAGCGGCACGGACGGGATTTCCGCCCAACGGTCACCATCTTCATAGCGGTGACTCACGATACGGAGCAAATTGTAGTAGCCCGTCTCATTTTCTACAAGAAGCGTAAGGCGTTCAAATGTAATCGGGTCCTTTTGGCTTGCGCTTGGAGTGTCCACGTAAATGTGGCAGCCATAAACAGTCTTGACTGGCGGAAGTCCCTTCTCCTTACGTTTTTTATTCAAATCCTTGCCGCGCGTCTGGATTTCCAAAATGCCAAACATGGCGGCGTGGTCTGTCAGCGCAACAGCGGGGGCATTCTCAGCGGCTGCGGCATCTAAAATATCATCAAGGCGAGCGGAGGCCTGTAAAACAGAAAATTCAGAATGTACTTGTAAGTGAACGAAAGCCATGCTTGTAAATATACTTTTTTATGATTTATGAATTATGAATTATGAATTACGAGTTATGGTATATGAGATATGAAGGGAGGTGAGGCGTGACAATGAACAATTAACAATTAACAATGAACAATGAACAATTAACAGGGAAGAGGGAACACAAATGCGTAAGGCGAGTGAAGCGGCATGGACAAAAAAATCCCGCAACTGTGGCGGGACCTTGGAAACTTCTGGAAATTAAAACATATTACATATCAAGGAAGAATTCCTCAACGGTCACTGTTCCATTCAGAAGATCTTGGCATTCATCTTGAGCATCTTCAATAAGAATCTCGCCTACACTCTGAATTTTAGACGCCTCTACTACCATTGACGCACTCGTTGATTGAGTATTACAGCTGAGATCTAGATAAATATTTTTCTGCAAATCAAGCAGTTGACACTGTTGGTTAATGAGTTCTGAATTAATTCCTGAATACGTCATATTTATATACACCACGGAACCTTCAGCTCTTGCCTCGGAAACAATGTTGAAGCCATCACCAGCAATAACCTGCGTAATGACCTCATCCGTCGGGATGACATCACACGAGGTGACCTTGTATTTTGAAGGAGTCGATTCAATTGTATTCGACGAAGCCCTGCCAAAAGATTCATCCATAGATTCCACACCTTCTCGGCACTCTCTCTTCAAGGCGCTTTCTAATGTTTGCAAAACAGTAGACGCATCCACATACGAAGGAAGCGGCTCTGAAACCAAGTTACCTTCTATATGGTCTTTGTAGCATGTTAAGTTTTCAACAGAATTAACCAAGGATTGCTTATACTCTTCGCAAAGTTCTGATATCAGCATGGTCTTGTCAAGGCCTTTCATTTCGTTTGCTGTAGATATTCTAATTTTTCCGTCTATCACAGATCCGTTCAATTTATTTTCCATTTCCATATAGACGCTGAAATAAGGAGTATCATATTCCATACTCATTGAAACCATATTATCCGAAGAACCTAAGTAGCATCGCCCATACGCATTTGAATAAAATTTTTCCATCTTGGGAGAACTCGAAGACGTACTAGTAGAATCACAAGAAACGAGCATCGGAAACGTAGCAAGAGCTGCTGCACATAAAACTTTTTTCATAACAAAATTCCTTTTTTTCAAATATAGAATTATTTCATCTCAACAATCAATTTGACATGCGATTGAACAGGAACCGAATCAGCGATAGTCATCTCCTTTGAAAAGTTTATTCTATCCTTAATTAAGCTCTCATCATATTTTTCATCTGCATTCAAAAAGATATTTCTGAGATGACGTTCATGGAGCCTCTTCTCATAATTTCCACCATTTCCCACATAAGCCACTTTTCCCAATTTTCCACCAAGAGCATCCGCAAACATTCGAGCCTCGTTCATAGCTTCGCTAGTTGCCTTTTTCAAAAGAACAGATTCCACAGAATCCCTCTTTTTCATATTGGATTTAACATCAATTACCTTAACATTTTTTTCTGAGGTCAAGGCATTTACAAGCAGGCTCGCCATTTTCTTAGAATCCACTTTAACAGAAAAACGTTGGCTAACCTTATATGGATTTTGCTCACGTTCATCATAAGCATCTTTTGACAACGTTCCAACCGCTTGTGCAATTTCCGAAACAGAAATATTCATCTGTTGAAACATCTCAAACAAAGCATTGCGGCGAAATTCCTTCAACTCGTAGGCTTGACCCGCCGATTTGCCATCTAAAGCAAGTTCCATATCGATTTCAAATTCATCGGCAAGAACGTTTTCCGCTTCAAAGCCACGCACCTCAATCGTCGCAGACTTTTTAGAAAAATTTTCAGAATAAGTATTCATCTGTAAATCCAGTTCTACCTCCACATCAACGGAATCGCGATTGCGTTCCACAACTCGAACATTCCCCCTGACTTTGGAAACAGCTCCCAGTTTTTCATTCACATTTTGCGCATGTTCAAGAGCCTTAGCAAGAGCCTTTTCACAAGCGGCTCGGACGACTTCCTTTTTCTGCAATTCCGCATTTTTCAAATTCGCAACCATACCGCGGATACCTACATCCGGAAGCTCAAGTAAAGTTTTTTCCAAGACCGCCACAGCCGCCCCAGATTCCACATGAACTTCAAAGTTTTGACATAAAACAAAAGATTTCCTTTTTCCTTTAGCACTCAAAATTTCTGCGTCATCCCATTGGGCACTCGTTTTACGAATATTCTTTTCAGGGATATTCAGCATTTTTACCGTTTCTATCAACTGAGATTGCAGCATATCAACTTTAGCCAATAGAGAATCCCTATTTTCATGCTTAACGATAAAGAAGAGACGAAGTGCAAAATCATCCGCAGGGAACTTTCTACTTTCAAATACATTCACCTGGATAACCGGCTCAGGCGGCTTATCCATCATTTTTTCACGATACTGGGCAACTACGGCAGAAGCACTATCCGGCTGACTTTTTAGAAAAAAAGCAGCAACAACCAGGATGATAAAAACCAAGACAACCAAAAATGATTTTTTTTGCATGCCAAAGCCCTCTCAAATTTTCTTCTCTTCAAAGAAAATAAACTCAAAAAGCAAAAAAAGAATTTTCGCAATACAAATTTGACTTGATTTTAATGTTAAAAACAGGGTCAAATTCAAAAAGAGGACGTCAAGCCCTCTTTTTGGAATAGAGCGTCTTTCCGCCCAAAGCTACTTGATTTCGGCAGAGACATCGAGATAGACGGAAATTGCGACGGAATCGGCGATGTTCATGCTCGGTTCTGACGGAGAATTCATTATCTCGCTTACGAAGGAAGACTTCCCCATGGTCCGTCTCAAGCCGCTTTTATTGAAACCTCCACTGCCGCCAAGCAAGATGCTTCCAAACTCGTAATCAGGCATGTTGCTGACGGAAATGACCTTACCTAGCGTGCCCCCGAAGCCCTCAGCAATCGCCTTTGCGCGGGCCATCGCCTTCTTGCCGGCGATATTCGTGACCTGAACCCTGAGGGAATCCTCGTTTTTCAGGACAGGGTCCACACTAAGCACATTTGCATTCTCCATGCCAACAATGGCTTCCTGGAAAGCGGCAGCTGCATCCTTAGACGTAAAATTCACCGAAATGTTCTGGGACACCCTGTAAGGATTTTTCGCTCCGTCGCGGGAAATTTCCCAATCGGCCTTTTTGCGCTGATTCACGGATTCCGCATTGAATTCCGACTCGGCAACGCCAAGATCCCTTGCAATTTGTGCGATATCGCTACGTTTTTGTCCAATCTGCTTAAAAAGGGATTCCTTGTCGGCACCCTCGAAGCTAAGGCTCAGACTTACGACAAACTTGTCCGCAAGGAACTTCTTGTTTTCGCTTTGGGTTACGCGAACAAACGGACGACCGCCATTTTCCGCATTCTCCAAGGAAAGTGTCGCCGAAACAAACGCCTGCACCGCCACGGAATCCGAGGAACTCATTTCTTCCACATCGGATGCCCCTGCCACAGAAAGAACCTTACCGACCTTTGAGCCAACGCTATGCGCATATTCATCGGCAAGAGCGGAAGCCTTTTTGCAAGCATTCTGAATCACGAGTACCTCGAGGGAATCCGCATCCTTCAAGCGAGCACTTGTTCGCACGTTATCTACGAAAGCAAAACCTGCTAGATCAAGTTCCAGGGAATCGGCGGACGGCTTGCCATGAAACACGACCATAACTTCTTGCACGGCTTCGTAGCCTAAGTCTTTTCTCTTTCGTTCTATGTACGACCACTTTTTTTGCAAAGTACTGCTGAGGAACTCGTACTCTTTTTCGTCTACAGAATGCTTTTTCAACAAAGCGAGAATCTTGTCGCGACTTTCATTCAGGCGCCTGTAAGCGACATCCTTGTTGTTGTTCCTTTGGACTATCCTGAATGCCGTCACATATTCATTGGCGAAGAAATTTTTATGGTCGAAGCTTGAGACCGACACTCCGCTAGATGCACCGACCTTTTCGGCAAGCGCACCGGAGACATTCTCGGGAGCGGTAGCCGTTGATTTTGTAGAAGAATTAGCAGATAACTTAAGCGCTTCGGACTTTTGCGAATTGTTCAATAAAAGTCCGATGCAAATTACGGACAAGCCTGCAATGATAGCCACAGAAACTCTGTTCGACATATTTGCCTCCCTTTAGCAAAAAAAACATCCATTTAGAACTAATGTACATAAAACGGGAATGCCTACGCCAAGGATATGGGGGAAAATAATTTTTACAGAAGAAGCGGTACGCAAAGGCGGATTCAAGCGGTCGCAATGTGGTGATTTTAGACAAAGTCGTTACTAAAAAGCGGATTTCCTAATCATTCAACACCCCTTTTCACACAAACAAACGCATTTTAGAAAATTCGACGCACCACTTTGAGCAGCACGGCGACCAATATCGTCGTAGTCATGCTGATGAAGGGCATCCAGGGCCAGCTGAAGATGCCGCCGAGGACAGCAGGGACACCGAAAGCGGGAATCCCCTGAATGAGCACGAGGCTTGCCATGCCGCAAAGGACAGCCGCAATGACTTGCCAGCTGCGGAGGTTCTTCACAAAGAAGGCAAGCAGGAACATGCCAAGGAGCGGACCCGTGAAAAGACCTGTGAAGAAGAGCGCATTCTTGAGGAGGCTCCCCTGCTGCGTTGCAGCGAACAACGCGAAGAAAACTCCGAGAACGCCCCAAACGACCGTCCAGATTTTTGCGCGCTTGAGGCCGCCGAGCCCTTCAGTTTCACCCCAGCCGAGGAAATCGTGCTCGGAGGTGTTCGAAAGGCTGTTGATGGCACTCGAAAGGCTGCTCATGGCAGCGGCACAAATGGCGGCAACGATAAGGCCCGTCACGCCGACAGGGAGGCCATGCACGATAAAGAAGGGGAACACGTCGTTTTGGCCGATGTTTTCGGGAAGGGCGGCAACGTGACTTACTTTATAGTAAACGTAGAGGGCGGCTCCCACCCAGTAGAACAAAATGGAGACAAAACAGCCTAGCACCATCGAAAGGATGCTTGAACGGTTCGCGGCCTTCACGTCCTTGCAGCTCAAGTAACGTTGTACAAACTGCTGGTCGCAACCGCGGATGGCAATTTCAAGGATGGCGTAGGCAAAGCCAGCGGACACAAGCGTCCTCGCGTCGGAGATGTCCATCGACGGATTCCACCAGCGGGTCTTGCCGGCCTCGCCCGCAAGGGTCGCCATTTCGCCGAAGCCGCCGACCGCGTTCGAAATGAGGATGAGCACGAGTACGCCGCCGCCAAAGAACACGCAGAACTGCATCACGTCGGTCCAGATAACTGCCTTGATGCCACCGAACCAGGTGTAGAAAATGGCGACCGCCGCAGAAACGACGATGGCAAGTTTCAAGTCGATGTTCAGAATCTGCGCAAGAACCAGGGACGGTGCATAAAGCAAGATGCCCGTACGCAAAAGCAAATGCAGGCAGTAGAAAATTGCAGCCAGGCGACGCACCGCCTTCGAGCCGAAGCGCACCTCGAAAAGTTCATAGGCACTGCTAATGCCCGCCGTCCGGAACCGCGGGATGAACACGAACCCCACGACGACAATGGAGAGAAGCGCCCCTATTTGGAACATGAGGAACGTCATGTCGTCGCCATAGACATCGGCGGGCGCCCCAAGGAACGTCGTCGCACTCACGGATGTCGCAATCAGGCTGATGCCCACGGCGACCCACGGCATGGCGCCACCGCCGAACATGTATTCCTTGAGGTTCTTGTTACCGCGCGAAACCCAAAGGCCAATCAAAAGCGAAACAAGCAGGTAAGCAATAAGGACAATCCAATCGATAAGTGTGAACATAATGTTTCCTGGCTAAAGTTTATTTAAAATAATAAGAAAATATAAAAGCCAGTTTTTAGGATTTAACAACTTGGATTCAGAATTCAGCGGCTTAAGATTTCAGGTTCCTTAAAACGAATAAAAAAACGAGGCCTGTACATGATCATTTGCTTAAATATGCACACGCAAAATCTCTAGCATAGTTTATCTTCTGAATTTCTATCCATCAGCCGCACTTTCGTCCAACTAAAGTCGAGAGAACAACACGTCACTCATAGTTCATTGTTTATTCTACGCTAGACCTCAATGCAGAGGCGATTGCATTTCACACTTTCAAGAATTTAAGGCATCGTCGATTCATACTGAACAACACGGTTTCGTCCACCCTGCTTCGCCTTATATAGCGCCTGGTCAGCATTCTTTATAGCCCCCTTCATATCACCGCTAAAATCAGGCGTCACAAGGAATGCGCCAATGCTTATCGTCACACGAAGCGGCTTTTGCTGATGCACATCAATAGACAAGAGAGAAACTGCTTTTCGAATACGCTCCGCAGTTTCAATCAAGACCTTGCTATCCGTATTGATAAGCCCCACGACAAATTCCTCGCCGCCATAACGGGCAACAACGTCGATATCCTTGCGAAGTTCTCCGCTTATTGAAGAGGCGATACTCTTGATGACAACATCGCCAATCGGATGACCGTATGTATCGTTCACATTCTTGAAATGATCAATGTCCATCATCAAGACGCCAATATTGTACTTTTGCCTATCTGCACGGACCTTTTCGCTGCGAAGCGTTTCATGGAGCGTTTTTTGGTTGATAAGTCCAGTCATGCCATCACGCATAGCAAGGTCCTTGCCATGTTCAAACTTTCGCGCACGATCGTAGGCAAAGCCAGCAACCCCAGCAAAGGCCTTGAGCAATTCCTTTTCATGGTCCTGATAACGATTGCAATAGCGACTTTCCAAGCAAATAGCAAGTTCCGCTGTATTCGCATCGGGCTCCGTAGAAACAGGCATTACAAACAACTGACGAAGTCCCATGTTCCGATTTTCCTGGTCATTCAAACGAGGAACATAATCGCTATACCCCGATTGGAACGTTCTTTCTACAGGACGGTTTCGAATAAGCGCCAGCACAAAGATGCCCTTATCAGATAAAGTAAATCGTTTATTGATAAATGATTCCTTATCAACGCCATCGCAGCACACGACAAAGCCCGAGCCCTCTTCTACTTTATCCAAAGCGAGAATCGTCAAGCGGTCATACGGCATGTTCTGCTTGACATATTCAAACATCTGCCTGTAAATATCTTTCACAGTCATCGTCTGAAAGAACTTGCGCTGGTACTGGTAAAGGACGCTGTACTGCTGCAACTCAATGTAGTTCTTGGCAGCGGCATACCCCTTGAAAAGAAGCATCTGGGCTGTTTTCGCAAAACTGTTCAAGGCATCGACCACCACCGTATTGAAGGCGTTCGGATACACGGAATCCGCAATCAAGGCGCCCATACGTCGGCCTTTCTTATCCATAATAGGCACACCAACCAAAGACCTGATTTGCGAACTTTCAATATAGTACGGAAGAATTTTTCCAAAAGACAAATCACCTTCCAAGACGCGAGAAACTTCTGGGCGCAAAAGCTGACTAATGACGCCTTTGTTCTCGGTAATTTTTGCGCCTACATCTATTTTCTGAGGATGTTCGCTATAATAAGTACGCAAGCAGTACTCAGACGCACTATGCTGAGCCGTAAAAATAATCAAGGTGTGCGCATTCGGAAGCAAGTTCTTGACACCAAGAAGCATCTCGCTCAAAGTCTTATTCACATCATCGTTCGTATGATCCCATACAGAGTTCACCTTGAACTCGGAATTCGGCTGGTTCGCCTCAACAGGTTCATCCTTGAACTCGTCGCGCACATTCGGGAATACGACAGGCGCAAGAACTGTAGAATGCTTGTCATGAGTGATGACAGGAATCGTTGAAGTCTTTCCACCTGCAATACGCGGGCGATTCAAAAAAGCCAAGGCAAAAGCGACCACGGCAAATGGAACGAGGAACAGCCACATCCCGCCCAGGAACGCCAATCCGACCAAGCCCCCAGCTACAACAAACAAAATTTCCGATATAGACATTTCCAATCCTTCTACAAGCGGAAAGAGCGGTACAACATGACTATGGCCATCAAGCCATATACAAAGTGACTTATCCATGCAGCCCAGAAGGGCGTCAGGGCACCGTTCTCGCCCATCTTCAATCCAATTCTTTCCAGGATATAATAGCTAAATACAATCAAAAGGCCAACACCGAACTTCTGGGAAAGTCCCCCAGAACGGCTATACCTGTGGCAAAGCGCTGCACCGATGAGCAACACAATTAGGTTCATCCAGTGAGCGGAATACTTAAAGTGCAAAGCAGTCTCCATGACGCGGGTATCTTCGCCAGAGCGTCTCAGCACGTCGATTCGATTCTTGACCATCCGCGAATCCATCTCGTCGGAGAGCTGTCGCTCATTGATGAGGTCCGCCGGTTGCGTCATCACCTTGTTTCCCATCTTGAGACGCTTTATCGGAAAGGCGACTACAGAGCCGTCCTTGCGGAAAAAGCGGCTGAACCCGCGCTCGAAAATCCAACAGGAATCCGAGCCATCGTCGCTATTAGCGCCCCAGCGGACAATTTTTGCATCGTAGCGTTCGACAAGGTGTCCATGTTCTCGAACCAAGAGCACCACATCGCGCCCCATGCGATTCGCCCCAGAATAATACTTGAAGAACCAGCTGATGCGGTCGCTGTCGATAAACGTGAAATCCTGCTTTTCCCTGATGCGAGGATTCTTCCTTTTCTGCGCATTGGTCTCCATGATTTCAAACCGTCTGTGGTTAGCATCCGGAAGCCAGTGTTCACTCATTTCGAACGAGCCTACCGAGACAAACGCTCCAAGCAAGAAAATAGGCAAAAGCGTCTTGAGCGGACTCTGCCCCGAACTCTGCATGGCACTCATTTCCAAGTGGCGTGCCATGTTACCGACAGAGGCAAGCACAGAGATGAACAGGGCCACAGGCGTTATGAGGTACACAATGTAGGGCAAGTAACTCAGATAGTATTCCCCGACATCCTTCATATCGCGGGCAAGCCACGTCTTGATGTTACCAACAAAGTCAATAACGACAAATACGAGAATCGCTCCACATATCACGATGAGGAACATCTTCAAAAAATTCCAAATCAAGTAGCGGGAAAATTTCATCCGAACCTCTTGGTAATGGAACTGAAGAACTTGCCGATGGCACGCAAAAAGCGGAAGAACTTTGAATCGCCCGAGAACCTATCGCGAATCATGGTGACAGTCAAGAAAATGCCGAACACGCCGATAAGAGCATTGGAAATCCACATGGCAAGTTCCGGCGAGACCATCAAGCGGTCAGCCAGGTTTTCACCACCGATGAGGCAAATCCAATAGACGACAAAAAATGCAAGACTGTACAAAATACCTGTACCGATGCCACCCTTACGTGCCATGATGCCAAGAGGCGCCCCAATAAGCACAAAAATGAAGCAGGCAAAAGCAGTGCTGAACTTCTTGTGAATTTCAACCAGGTACTGAGCTTCGCGCTTCAGTTCTGCCTCCATGCGTCCCCAAAGGCGTTCGGTTGTGCGAAGCATGGATATTTCCTGAACACGCAGACGCTGCAAAGCACGCCGAACCTGCACCGAATCATCCATCTTCTTGGAATCAAACTTTGCCTTTTCAGACAAAACAGAATCACCTTCCACAAGTGTATACATCCGCTTTAGCGAAGGAAGTCGCTTTTCGAAGCCCTCCGTCTGTGCTGTATCGTACTTTCCACGAGCTTCAGTCACCACGTTCCACATCATCTCGATTGGCATTTCGCGGTCGCTGCGATAGCTGCGGCTGCGGCGTTCCAGGCGGTCGTTCACGTTCTTCATGGCGAGGTCCTGCGAAAAGAACCTGATGCGGAAATACTTGTCCGGATCGTCGGAATCGACGAGATGCGTTTCGCCACTGCGAAGCCTAAGCATGAGAGTCGCACCGTTATCCACGTAGTCCATGGAGGCGCTATCAGCATAGACAATTCTCGGCGGTCCCTTGCGCTCCATTTCGTAAATCTGGACACCATACAAAGTCCCGGAAACAGGATCGATACGGTTCACCCAAAGCTGTACGTCAGGAAACTGCGTAATAAGCCTTCCCGCATCGATGAATACATGGGGATTCTTACGCGAAATGGCATTCATCAATTCCACAGACCTATGGTTTGCCTCCGGAAGTACCCAGTTGTTAAAAACAACCATCAATACAGAAAGCAGAAGGGCGACAAGCATCACTGGACGCATAAGCGACAAAGGCGAAATTCCAGCCGCCTTGACCGCCGTAATTTCCTGGTCACCGGACATGCGTCCAAACGTCATAAGACACGCCACAAGCACCGCCATCGGAATCGAGAGCGAAAGCATCCACGCGAGGTTCAAGGCGAAAATTTCCAGGACAGTCGATGCAGGAAGCCCCTTGGACAACACATTGTCCAGTATCTTGACCAAAAAGTCAACGACAAACAAAAATGTAATACCGAAAAGAGACGCCAAAAAAGGGGCAATAAGCTCTTTCAATACATAGCGAACTAAAATCATTTTTCCCGACGGTCGTTTTTTTCTACTTTACGATGCGAAAGTTAGAATTAACCAAAGAAAAAAATGAAAAAAATTTCGAAGATTACCCTATTCGCTCCAATTTTCCTTTACGCAAGCTTTTTAGTCGGATGCGCTTCCACGAGTACGGAAAAGCAGACGCATGCCGAATGGTGCAAGTCACGCTACGAAAATGCAGAAGAACTGTTCAAGGCAAAAAAATTCGGCCGCACGACCGAAAAACTGGAATCCATTCTTTCCACCTGTGCAGGTACAGGTTTCATGGAGCAAGCGCAATTTCTGCTTGCCGAAAGTTACTTCAACCTCGAGGATTGGATTGAGGCACGCGGCGAATACGGAAGTTTCATCGTAAACTTCCCAGGCTCCCCCTTCCTTGAAACAGCGGAATTCCGCAAAGCGGTCTCTTCGTACAACATGGACTACCATTCCGCTCGCGACGAATCCAACACGACAACAGCCATGAAGGATTTCGAGCGTTACCTCTCGAACCACCCCGACACACCTTACCGCGACACCATCAACTACTACCAAAAGCAGCTCATTGAACGCGTCGCCGAGAAGGAATTCCAAACCGCAAGACTTTATCAGCGAATGGACAAGCCCCAAGCGGCAGTCATCTACTTCAAGGAATTCCTGGAAACATACCCGGAATCCAGAAGGCGCACAGAAGCATTATTCCTCATTTCGCAAGCCTACACCGACCTTGACCTTTTTGAATCGGCAAGGCAGTACCTGGAAACGGCGAAAAACGAAGCGAAGAGCGATGACGAGGACATCCAAAAGTTGCTTTCCAAAACCGAAAAGAAAATTGCGAAAGCCGAGGAAGCCTTCCAGAAGCGCATGAAGAAGGACGCCGAAAAGAAACGACTCCAAAAAGAAGAAACAACAATGACCGAATAGGTGCTAGGTGAAGAATCCTTCTGGAAAGACATTTCCCGTAGCGCTGTTCCTGATAGTGGCACTCCTTTTTGCAGGAGTCTCACAAGCCGCAAGCGACAGCGACGAGAAAATCGAGCATGACTATTCAAAACTGGCAGTCTTTGTGCAGCCAGCCATTTCGTTTATCAGTTTTGAAGAACGCGAATATTTCCAGGACGCCATCGACACCATCTACTACGACTTCAGGTCCGTTGCACTAACCAACGCTGAATCGCTGAGTGTAGCCAAGCAGGACTTCCAGAAAGTCAACTTTTGCTTTCCACTGACAGCAGGCATCCAATACCAACCCATCGAAGACCATTTCATCAGCGCAGGCATCGGTTTTATCTACGACAACGAGTCCGTTGTGCTTACCGACCGCAAAGGAAAAACGCACAATTACAGTTACACTTTGCAAGGAGTTCCGCTCTTCCTGGAATACCGTCTCGCATTCCCCAAGAACCTGATTACGCTTGGAAGCGGAAGCCTCTTCAGCATCGCGGTACGTTGGTATTGGACACTTCCCGGCACAGAAATTTATACGACATGGGGAATACTCGAAGCGAAAAATTCCATTCTAGGAGCGGGTTTCGGCGTGAGTCTCGGATACCTGTTCGCCAGCTGGAAAAGCTTCAACTTGTACGGCGATATCGGTTTCACCTCCATCTCTGTCAAGTCAAAGGACAAATTTTCAAAAATCGTTCCAGGCGGTCCTGACGAAAAAGCGAAATGGAATCTGGGCGGTTTGCAATTCCAGATCCGCGTAAGCTTTGGCGTGTGGAACAACCCGCGAAAAAAAGCCAAGAACGAAGATGATGACGATGACGATATCGATGACGAAAACGCAACAGCGTCAAACGACAGTACTGCAAAAAACAAAACAAAGACTGATTCACTAGCCAAGCCATTAACGACGGATAGTTCTGCAACGATTGCAAAGGACAGTAGCGAAACAGCCTCAATTGACAGCACATCAACCGCAGACTCATCTGCCACAAAAACGGATTCCTCCGCAGCATCAGCAAATGCTACAGACTCCACAAAAGCAGTCGCGGATTCATCGGTAAAAGCAGCTACTCCCGCAAACGCATCAAACGACACAGCGGCAGTAAAAGCCGAAGCCCAGAAAGCAAACGTTAAAGCGGCAACATCGGCAGACTCCACAAGCGAGAAACCCGCCACGACAAGCAGCTCTACAGCAACGCCGGCAGCAAAAGCCACAGATACGGCAAGTTCAAAGCAAGCCGCCCCATCCAACCAAAACGCGAAAACCACCACCAAGGCGGAGTGATGAGTTTTTGGCCAGGGGAAAAACTTCACTACGCGGAAACGCATTTTAAGTTCAAGCTGCCCTGGTCACTTTTGTTCAGGCCCTGGCCCGAAATTTTCTTTGACACTCCGTTCCAAGTTGTTCCGGGCGAAATTCCTACAATCTGGATTGGCGTACGCGACGCACACCGATTTCCCATTTTAGTCAAGGACGTAGAAATTGAGCTCAGCCGAACATACAACGGCAAAGAACGGTCGCCCATTTCTATTCGCAGGGAACTGAACATCAGCGAAAACAGGCAATTCGCATTCCACCCCCTCATTTTGGATAAACTTCCAGCAGGTTCCTATACGGCAACCTGTACAGCAAACATTCAAAGGGGAAGCGAAATCCGTAGGGTAAGACGCTGGAACTATCCGGGACTTTCACCACAGCCGCTCCGTTTTAAAATTTTGGAAGAAACACCCCCAAAGGCTCCCGGATTTGTCGCCGGAGAAATGCACTGCCACACGCACTACTCCTCAGATCATGTGGAATACGGCACATTTCCCTCGGTATTCCAGAAAGCGGCAAAGATGCTTGGACTCGACTTTGTGAACTGCACCGACCACGCCTACGACTTCGCCTACACCGAAGAAGATTACACCGTAGAAGCCCTGTCGCCAGTTCCACGTTTCCAGTCTCTTCGCGACGAAATCGAAAACCTCCCGCAAAACGACATGCCTCTCATGCTTGCCAGTGAAGAAGTTTCCGCGGGAAATTCCAAAGGCGAAAACGTCCACATGACGGCACTCGCCACGGATTGCTATCTACCAGGCCTCGGCGACTGCGGACGCAACTGGCTCGAAAATAAGCCGACGCGAACCATAGCACAAATTTTAAGCATGACCTCGGCACACTGTTTTGCAGCGCATCCATTTCAGCAAATGGGACTTCTAGAAAAGTTCATCTTCCGCCGTGGTTACTGGAAGCACGAGGATTTGCAAATCGGAAAGAAGCGTTCCATTCGCGGCATCCAGTTCTGGAACGGCATCCGCGACGAAGGGTTTACACTCGGTCGCGAATTTTGGATAAACGAACTTGGCAAGGGAAATTTTCTGTTGCCTATCGGCGGTAATGACGCTCATGGAGATTTGAACGACACAACCGCAGTTTCACTCCCACTTATTTCACTGAGACACTCACGCGACCACGTTTTCGGTAAAGTGCGAACGGTCGTGAAAATCGAAAAAAACGACAACGCGAAAAATACAAATGCGGAAATAGAAGCGAACGCTGCAAAGCAAGACACAAGCAAGATGCTGACGCGAGAATCGCTGCATGCCGCATTCAGCGGAGACAACTGCTACGTGACCGACGGCCCCGCCCTCTGGTGGGAGCGCAGCGACAAGTCCATCCAGTTCCACGCACGCAGCAACCGCGAAATGGGCGGAGGATTCCGCTACGTGAACATCTACGGCAGAAGGCGCCTCCCCGATGGAAAATTCGCACGCGAAGAAGAACGCCTCATCGAAAGCCAAATCGCAACAACCGTCCATGTAGACATCGAAGTCATCTCAAGCGGATTCGGCTACTTGCGCGCAGAATGCGAAACCGCGACAGGCAGATTTGCGCTGACCTCAGCGGCGCAGGTGGACGCATGACGCGTTTCCAGTCCCCGATGATCAGGCGGCGTCCGAACACCCATACGTTCGACATCAGCTTCCGACCGGCACCGGAGGACTCCCCTAAAAATTCGCAAGCATCACAAGTCGAAGACTCCGAAACCATCGAAAAGGAAATCAGCGAAAGTCGAGTCAGCGAAGGCATGTTTTCGCAAATTCGAGATGAAAGCCTCGTTCTTCTTTCGCAAGGAATTCCGCACCGCATCGAGCGTTCCGAGCTGGGACCATTCCAAATTTTCGTTGAAAACGACAAGCGGAGGCAAGCCGCATTCCAACTGCGCATTTACCACCGCGAAAATCCGCCCCGCAAGGAAGCACCACCGCTACCGCTTACAGCAAGCCTGCACCCTATATGGGTTCTCGCAGTCCCCGTTACATGCACATTGCTTCAATTCAGCGGATTCATAAAGCAAATGGAATACGCAGGAATCGCTGATGCAGACAAAATCCTCCACGGTGAATGGTGGCGCACCGTTACCGCGATGACTCTGCATGGGGATTCTCACCATCTCGCAGGGAACCTTGTCTCAGGCTATATAGTCCTAAACTTGCTGCATTATCGCATTCCCCTGGCAAAGCTTGCACCGTTTATCGCTTGTGGAGCTGCAATTGCAAACTTCGCAGTCGCGTTCACAGTCAAGGAAAACTTCAAGTCGCTTGGATTTTCGAGTTTTGTCTTTGCAACCATAGGTTGCCTAGCCGTCATCGAATTCCGGCTCATGCCGCGTGAATCGCGCGGCATGCTGCGGCGCTTTGCGCCGCTCTGCGGAGCAACCTCCTTGGCAGTCTTTCTCGGCCTCGGCGAACACGCCGACATCCTCGGGCACCTGTACGGATTCATCATCGGTCTTTTCTGCGGGTTCATCCCCAAAAAGAAAAGCCTGCGCTGGGGAGCGGTCACTTCAAGATTGGATATTCTCTGGTCGCTCCTCTACTTCGCGCTGTTCATCGTCGCCTGGTATTTCGCCTTCAGCCCCAAGTTCTAACCCAAAATTTCTATAGCCATAAAAAAAGCACTCCCGAAGGAGTGCCACTCTTTTTCAAGTCCAACGATTAGATAGAAGCAAGGAACTTTCTTGCCTTGTCAGCCATAGCGCGATTATCGCCATAAACCACAAGAAGACGTTCGGCAGTAGCCTTGGCCTTGGAATCATTACCAAGCTGCTTATAGACAAGAGTCAACTTCCACATGGCATCAGCAACCATCGGAACCTCGTCAACCGGTTCGTCGCGTTGGTAGCGGTCTTCCTTGTCACCGGTACGCTTGCCGAATTCAGCAACATACTTTTCAAGCAAAGCGGCAGCGGCGGAGAAATCCTGTTTTTCCATCTTGACTGCAGCAAGACCGTGCATAGCAGCAGAGCGAACCAAAGCCACAGAACCAGCATTGTCCAAGGACTTCTGGAAGAGGAAGGCTGCACCATCGAAATCAGAAGCTTCGTATTTGATGTTTGCAGCGAAAAGGCATGCCTTGGCAAGAGCGAGTCCCTTAACCTTGCCCGAGTTGATTTGATTTTCAAACTCAACAAGAGCACTATCCTTTTCGTTAGCATACAAATAAGTCATGCCCACGCCGAGGAGTTCGGACTGCTCAGCGGCAGCGGCCTTACGAGAGTCCTTGTATTGGACGATGCCAGAAACAACAGCAAGCAACACGACCAATGCCACAATGACCTTGGTTCCATGATGCACAAAGAATTCTTTAATTTCAGAATTGTTGGTATTCGATTCGTTAGCCATAGAAAGCTTCCATTTTAAAATTTTTGTGAACCAATCATAGAAAAAAAAAACTTCTTTGTCAGTTAATCTTGACAAAAAAACTCTTTATTGCTATAATTGCGCCTGCAATGCCGCTCTAGCTCAGCTGGTAGAGCAGCTGATTCGTAATCAGCAGGTCGGCAGTTCAAATCTGCTGGGCGGCTCGAAAGTCCCGACTTCGTTAGAAGTTGGGATTTTTTTTGCTTTTGTGGCTTCGCAAGCGGGAAAAATGGATAAAAGCCGTTTTTGAAAATGGCATTTTTGCAAAAAAAGGTCACTAAATGGACTTTTTTCACCCATTTGGTGACAAAATTTTAGAACAAACGAATAGAAAAACAAGGTATTTTCTTGATTTTACAGTTTTTTCGTCACTAAAAACGTCCATTCCGAGCAAAAGGAAGCAATTTTTTTTTTGATTTTTGAGTCAAAAGCCAAGTTTTAGCACATACAAATTAAATTTTAGGTCACCAAGTTCCGGTTATTCTCTGATTTGGTGACCTTTTTTTCACAAATATTTATTTTTACGCTTTTTTCTTGGCCGTCATGGCACAATCGAACCCTGACAATCTGTCTGGAGTGCCGCGATAGAATTTCAAAACCGCATTTAGGGGCGCCTCGGCAATGTCAAGTCAAAGCTTCGCTTTGCCTTGCCACAGCTCTCGGCTTTTACTAAATTTGTCGCCCTATGAATCCGAATGGCGCTATCATTGTTCAAAGTAACCTCGAGATTATGGTCGAGGTCGATAATCCCAACTATGTCACTGCCCGAGACGCAATCGCCCCGTTCACAGAGCTTGTAAAAAGCCCCGAGCATCTGCATACCTACAAAATTTCACATTTGAGTCTCTGGAACGCCGCCGCAACCGGCCTGCGCGCCCCCGATGTCGTGGAAAGACTCGAAAGCCAAAGCCGCTACCCCATTCCTCAGTCGGTCATCACCGAAGTTGAGGACTACATGGCACGCTACGGCCTCCTGCGCCTGAAAAAGGAAGACGACCGTCTGATTATGGAATCCGACGACAAGATTATGTTCGTCGAAATCTGCAAGCTGAAGGACGTTGAGCCGTTCATCCTTGAATTTATTGACGACACACATGCGATTGTCGATCCGGAACGCCGTGGCCACTTGAAGATGGTGCTTACGAATGCAGGGTTCCCCGTCGAAGACTTGGCAGGTTACACCGTAGGCGATCCGCTTCCCATCAGACTCCGCGAAACAACCGTCTCCGGCAAGGAATTCCACCTCCGCGACTACCAGAAGGATGCGGCCCAGGTGTTCTACGCCTCGGGTTCCGAAAAGGGCGGCTCCGGCGTCATCGTGCTTCCTTGCGGTTCCGGTAAGACCGTCATCGGACTTGCCACGATGTCCCTCGTGCAAACCAAGACGCTCATCCTTACGCCAAACATTTCCTCAAGCCGCCAGTGGATTCGCGAAATCTGCGACAAAACAAATCTCACAATTGACCAGGTGAAGGAATACTCCGGCGAAGTGAAGGAAATCGGTCCTGTCACAGTCGCCACCTACCAAATTCTAACGCAGCGCAAACGCGTCAAGAAAGGCGATGAAAACAAGGAAGTCGAAGAGGCCGAACTGACCGAAGAAGAAGTCAAGAAGGAACTCGCCAACTTTCCGCTGTTCAGCACCCAGAAATGGGGCCTCATGATTTACGACGAAGTGCACTTGCTCCCGGCTCCGGTGTTCCGCCTGAGTACCGAAATGCAGGCCACACGCCGTCTCGGCCTTACCGCAACGCTTGTCCGCGAAGACCACAAGGAAACCGAAGTTTTCAGCCTTATCGGACCGAAAAAATTCGACATTCCGTGGCGCGTCCTCGAAGCACAAGGCTGGATTGCCACCGCCGACTGTAACGAAATCCGCATCCCGATGGAAGCGGAACTCAAGATGAAGTACGCACTCGCCCCCATCCGCGATAAAATTACGCTTGCAAGCACGAACCCCGAAAAGACGGACATCGTCGAGCGTTTGCTCAAGTACTTCAACAAGCCGGACGACCGCGTGCTCATCATCGGGCAATACATCGACCAGCTGCAGGCGCTTTCAAAGGAATTGAACATTCCGCTGATTACGGGCAAGACGCCGAACAAGGAACGCGAAGTTCTCTACGGTGGTTTCCGCAACGGCTCCATCAAGAACTTGATGGTCTCGAAAGTCGGTAACTTCGCCATCGACCTCCCCGACGCAAACGTGCTCATCCAGATTTCCGGTACTTTCGGAAGCCGCCAGGAAGAAGCGCAGCGACTCGGCCGAGTGCTTCGCCCGAAGAGTGACGGCGGCGCAGCCCACTTCTACAGCATCGTGACGCAGGATTCCAAGGAGCAGGAGTTTGCGATGAACAGGCAGCTGTTCCTCACCGAGCAGGGTTACGCCTACAAAATCATCAAGCGCGGCGACTGGGACATTCTGTCGCGCACGCCTGAAGAACTCGCGGCCCGCAGTTAGAGGCAGCGACCGCAGCGCAGCGGCGGTTTAACCTCGGCAGTCGCGAACAGCAGCAGTTTATGCTCCGCGACAATGCGGCTGTTTACGCTCTGCAACCGCAGCAGTTTAACGCAACAGTTGCGGTAAACGGCGGTGACTGCGACTATTAACCTCCGCGACCGCAGCATAGCATCAAGCAACAGCATCAAAGGCCCGACTTCGTCGGGCCTTCGCTTTACACAGCACCCGCCAACCGCAACCTCCCTAATTTCACAATAACAGCAACTAATTACATCGCAAGCCCTCCGCCCCGTTTAAATATTTCTATCTTAGCGCCCAATGGAAATGACGTCAATTACACTGCCTTCTTCGCTCACCGCAGCAAACAGCAAGCAGCTTTTGCGCGACTGCCGAAGAAGCCTCCACAAAGGAGCGCTCAGCCTTGACGGCTCGGCCCTCACCTACATGGACTACAGCGGCGACGCCTTCTTCGCACTTTTAGCGGACCTTTCCGAAAGGACAGGCAACAGGCTCATCCTCGCCCATTTCCAACCCGAAATCAAGTCGCACTTGCAGAATCTCCGCAAAATGACCCCGCCCGAAAAACCGGCAAAAGGCACGAACAACATCCTCGAGATGCTCGGCGACGTCGGCTTTTCGCTCATCCGGGAATCGTTCGAGGTTCTGGTACTTCTGTTCATGTCAATTTACTGGATTATCTTCGGACCGTTCGACAAAGGGAAAATCCACTTCGGCGGTGTCGCAAAGCAGATGTTCAAGCTCGGCAGCGAAGCCATGGGAATCTGCTTCTTGATGGTAGGCCTCATCTGCCTCACAATGGCGCTCCAGAGTTCCGTCATGCTGAACGCCGTAGGTGGCGGCTCCTACTTGGCATCGGGCCTCGGCTTCCTCATCTTTGCAGAAATCGGTCCGCTCTTGACGACAATCATTCTCGCAGGTCGCTCCGGCAGCGCCATGGCCGCAGAAATCGCAAACATGAGCGTCTGCGAAGAAGTCAAGGCGATCAAGTCCATGGCCATTCCCCCGGTGCAGTACCTCGTCGTCCCGCGTTTCATCGCATTGAGCATCACGACGCCGATTCTCTCGTTCTGCTCCTCCATCTTCGGATGCCTCGCCGGATTCCTCATCGCCTACTTCTTCTGCGACATTTCCTTTTCCAACTACATGATGGGCATCCGCGACGGCATTGACCCGATGACATTCCTAAAAAGCAGCGTCAAGGCGCTCGTCTTCGGATGGATTGTAACGCTCATCGCCTGCAACAAGGGATTGAACGCCCACGGCGGCGCAGAAGCCGTCGGCAAGGCGACAACATCCAGCGTGGTCGCAGCCATTTGCACCATCGTGATAGCCGACACCCTTTTCGCCTTCATTTTCTACTAGAGGTCAATATGGACGAAGAAATTCTCAAAGTTGACCACCTAAAGGCAAGCTACGGCAGGGAGTCCATTCTGAAGGACATTTCCTTTGGCGTAAGGAAAGGAGAGATTCGCATGGTGCTCGGAAGTTCCGGCTGCGGAAAGTCGACACTTCTGAACAACATTCTCAAGTTCATCAAGTCCGACGAAGGCTCCATCACCTACTTCGGAAAAACCTTCGGCGCCAAGGAAGGACTCGACAGCGAGACCCGAATGCGCACGGGAGTCCTCTTCCAAAGCGGAGCCCTCATCGCCGACTTGACAGTCGCCGAGAACGCAATGCTCCCATTAAAGCGCAGCATGCCCTACATGCCCAAGAGCCAGATGGAAGCCATTGTCGCCGACCGCCTTGAAAAAGTCCACCTGCTGCACGCCTTCCACAAGTACCCGGGAGAAATCTCCGGCGGTATGAAGAAGCGCGCCGCCCTCGCCCGCGCCATCGCCCTAAAACCGGAACTCCTGTTCTGCGACGAACCGTCCACGGGCCTCGACCCAGTCACAGCGCGCTCCCTGGACGAACTCCTCCTCGAGCTCCGCGACACGCTCGGAGTCTCCATGGTGATTGTGAGCCACGAACTCGAAAGCATCAAAATCATCTGCGACCGCTTTGTGTACCTCAAGGATGGCTACGTCTTGAAAGACGCCACCCTGCAAGAAGGGATGGAATCCGACCACCCCGTCCTCAGGCACTTTTTCAACAGACAGTGTCCCAAGGAAACATTCAACAACGACCTTTACCACTTTGAATTTATTGATTGAGTTGGAGATATAATGGAAACCACCCGATCCGAAAGAATCAAGCTTGGCGCATTCATGCTCTTATGCGGAGTCCTCATCTGCGTATTTTTAGGCTACGTGCTCAAGCGCTATCTGAGCGAACAGTTCGACAACTACTACACCATTTTCGCGACAGACGTGAACGGACTCTTCGTCGATGCCAAGGTGCGCCTCAACGGCATCGATGTCGGCAGCGTCACGAGCATCACCATCAACGAAAAAGACTTGAACCAGGTGGTCGTCGCCTTCAAGGTGAAACAGGGAACCCCCATCAAGCAAGGCACCCGCGCAGGCATGACCGCAGGCATGAACCTCACCGGTGAAAAGCAGGTCATCCTCTCCGGCGGAAGCTTCAGCGAACCGAACGTCCCCGAAGGAGGTCTCGTCCCTGCAGCCACATCCGCGTTCGATAAAATCACCGGCCAGATGGGCGAAGTCGTAAGCAAGGTCGATACGCTTCTGGAAGGCCTCAACCATATTCTCTCCGAGGAAAACGCAAAGGCCATAAGCAACACTCTCAAAAACTTCGAAGCGATTACCGGCAACCTGAGCACCATCACGAACGACCTCGACAAGCCCATCAACAACATAACGAAGTCCTCGAAGTCGCTGCAAAAAATTCTTGTTGAAATCGAAGAGGCCAAACTCGCCGCGAAAGCCGACACAAGCATCACGATTCTCAAGGAAAAGCTTAACGCCATCGACACCAAGGGCTTAAACGACAACCTGCAGCAGACCGTCGAATCCATGAACCAGCTCACCAAGCGTGTCGATTCCATGGTCAACAAGAACCAGGACCAGGTTGGCGACGCCGTTGCTGAACTCAACACCATCCTCGAGAACCTCGAAGAATTCACACAGAAAATCAAGAACAACCCGTCTGCGCTCATCCGCTCAGAAAGTAAAAGCCGTCGATAAGAGGAAACCATGCAGATATTCAAAACATCCAAGATCCTGACCATTTCGGCACTCGTCCTCTCGACGACCATTCTCAGCGCATGCTTCGGAGGCTCGAGCGAGCCTTCCCGCTACTACACCATCGCAGCGGAATCCATCCAGATGCCGCAGGCCGCCACAAGCAGCGCCCGCCTCCAAGTCCACAAGTTCACCATCGACCCCGCCTATAAGCGAAGCAACATCGTCTACAGGGAATCCCCCTACGACTTCATGTTCTACGACCTGGACCTGTGGGCCACGCGTCCCGAACAAATGATGACGCAAGTCGCAAGCGAATATTTCATCAAGAGCAACCTGTTCAAGGCCGTCGACTTGAAGCCGGTCGTCAAGCCGGAATACGAACTCATCGGCCACATCGACGCTATCGAAGAAGTCGATGAAGGTTCTGCTCAGTTTGCGCACGTCGCCATGCAGCTGACATTCCGCAAAGTCGATGGCGAAGCCCCGCTCTGGGAAAAACGCTACGACGACAAAATGAGCATGGACAAGCGCGAGCCGCGATTCGCCGCCGAAGCCACCTCCAAGCTCGTCGGCAAGTTCATGGAAGACGCGATAAAGGAAATCGGGGAATCCATAGCAAAATAGCGGAAACGGTCCGGTAAGCCTCCTGAAATGCAGTTTTAGAGAACGCTCTCCAACGCCAAACTCCAAAATTCGCGCCACTTCACACAAATTCGCGAAAAAAGGTCGCCAAACGAGAATTTTCATATCGTTTAGCGACCTTTTTCCTTTTTTCGCCATATTCGCTCGCGCACCGCCCCTCCAACACAAAAAAAATCCGCAGCAATCGCCACGGATTTTCCTCATAAGATTAAAGCGACAGAGTCGCGACCTCATGCCTCAAAGGGAGCCGCAAGCGACCGACCTCGAAGCCCGAAGGGCGACCTCATACCTCTTAGACATTCTTTCCATTTTTCACTCTTCATTAAACCACCGTTGAAGCACCAAAAACACAGGAACAATTGTTCATTGTTCATTATTCATTGTTCATTAAAAAAATCCGCAGCAATCGCCACGGATTTTTCTCTTAAGATTAAAGAGACAGAGTCGCGACCTCATGCCTCAAAGGCAGCCGCAGGCGACCGACCTCAAAGCCCGAAGGGCGACCTCATACCTCTTAGACGTCCACGACTTCGGTCCAGCCGAACGGGTCTTCCATTTCGCCGAACTGGATTGCCGTGTAGGTTTCGTACAGCTTCGTGCAGACCGGGCCCGGATTCACACCGTCACCGTAGGTGAAGGTCTTGTTAGCAACCGGATCCACAATCTTCTTGATTGGCGTAATCACGGCGGCGGTACCACATTCAGCAGTCTCGGAGAATTCAGCGAGTTCTTCGAACGGCACGGCACGCTTTTCAACCGTGTAGCCGAGGTGTTCGGCCAACTGCTGCAGGCTCTTGTTCGTGATGGACGGCAGGATGGATTCAGAAAGCGGTGTCACGTAGGTGTTGCTCTTGATACCGAAGAAGTTGGCCGGGCCGCATTCGTCGATATACTTCTTTTCTTTCGCGTCGAGGTAAATCGTGCTGGAGTAGCCCATTTCCTTCGCTTCCTTCAAGGAAAGGAGGCTCGCGGCGTAGTTACCGCCGACCTTCACCGTACCGGTACCCTGAGGAGCGGCGCGGTCGAAGTTACGGCTGATCATCATATCGACCGGCTTGAAGCCAGCCTTGAAGTACGGGCCGACCGGCACAACGAACATGATGAGCAAATATTCATCGGCAGGCTTCACACCCACTTCCGGGCTAAGACCGATGAGGAGCGGACGGATGTAGAGCGTTGCGCCGAAGCCATACGGCGGCACAAAGCGCTTGTTCAGCTTCACGACCTTGCGGGCCATCTCGGCAAAAAGTTCAACAGGCGGAACAGCCATGAGCACACGGTTTGCAGTGTTCTGCATGCGGCGGGCGTTTTCTTCCACGCGGAACAGGCGCACCTTGCCGTCCTTGCCGGTGTAAGCCTTGAGGCCTTCGAAGCCTTCCTGACCGTAGTGCAGGCAGCTTGCAGCCATGTGGATGTTGATGTTCGTCTCGGAGGAAACCTCAATTTCGCCCCATTGACCATTGCGGTAGTAGCAGCGGACATTGTAATCAGTATCGGTGTAACCGAAGGGGAGAGTCTTCCAATCGACGTTCTTTAAATCAACCTGCATATTTGCGACCTTTTTTATGGCGTCACAAGGCGCCCATGTTAAAAATTACAACAGAAAGATATAAATCTAAACCGGGAAAAATCTAGACAAAATGAAAAATTTGAGTAAAAAGCATCACTTTTTGGGCGTTCCCTGGGCCACGAAAAATGCAACCAAAGCCGCAGGGCCCAGGTCGGGTGCTGCTCGCCCGGCATGCAGCAAAAAAAATCACAAAGCCGGGTTCATCGAGCCTCGCTCCCGACACCTTCACCGATAACCGCCCGCGAGTCTCGCCACATCCGTGCGACGCCCCCTAACGCAGATTAGCTTCTAGAAATGCGATGATAGTGGCTAGGATTTAGTTTTGCAGCTCCCAGGCACGTCATCCCGCATTCCGACACGGAATACCAGCGCAGTCCGCCACTAATTCTTTATGCAGCGGACATAGGAAAGCCAGGACTTATATTGTTCCTCCGAACGCACCCAATAGCTATAAAAATTATACCGGTAGGCCTTGTAGGAAACTTCATCCATATACGTGATTTCTGTCCCCTGAGGCTTCGGCACCACATCTTCGGAAGTCCAAAAATACGCATTAACTCCAGCGCCGCGAGTTTGATTCCCCGACCCAGTACCTTCGCCACCAGCAAAAGCAGAAAAGCCAAACTCGTTCGTTCCCCTATCACTACCGATCCACGGCCAGCCTCCATAGACAGCCTTCAATTTTACGCCTGCGCTATCCCCAGCAAATGCCACTAGGACATCCCACTCCGCACGAGTCGGCAAATGCCAGCCATTCGGGCACACGCCCTGTATTCTGCGAGCGGGATTGTTCGCGTCGTAGCAAAGCGAGCCGTTGCCACAATGCCAGGCATCGTAAGAGAACTCCGAAACACTGTCTACAGCAGCACTCCATGTGTACAGACGGCCATACTTGGCGCAACTGTCGGGACTATTGCCGTAACACATACTCTTGGCAGAACCCTCATTGTAATTGTAGTTCAGATTCTCAGCCATCCATGTCTGTTTACCTATTTTAATCGTCTTGTAGCTCTTTCCATCACGGGTATCGTTCAAAGTGCCAAAATCAAATTTCAAATCGCTGCTGTCCACATAATCGATGGCCTTGTCATACACACAGCGAACAGAGAACGCCTGCCTCTTCGCACCCCCGTCTACTAATCTAGCCTCCTTCGACGCACTGGTAAACTCAAAATAGTCAGCATAGGTCTTTTTAGCAGTACTTGTCCAAAAATGCGTCCAAGACCCTTCATAGAAGAATTTTGGAATGTTCCCAGAATATCCCGTAAAAGACCTATAGCCCGCAGGAAGTACCGCAAAACCATAATCATCGGTTCCATTGCCAGATGAATTCCAACCGGATTCAGCTTTCAACTTGGTTGCCGCATTGGCGGCTCCCATACGCGTAAAGTCAATCAAAGCGAGGTATTCCGACTTGGTCGCCACATGCCAGTCTTTGGGGCAAACACCGCGAACAGGTTCGTCGTATTCACACTTGACATCGTCACCACAGCCTTTTGCTTTGGACGAGAAAATTCCGGCACTGTCTATGGCAGCGCTCCACTGGTACAGGCGCCCATACTTATCGCACATCGCAGCATCGTCCTCGTAACACCAACTGGTAGAGTCGTTGTCTTCGGACCCTTGTAAATAGGCAAAGTTCAAGTTTTCGGCCATCCAGAGCTGCGGACCGATGGGAACCGTCTTGTAAGTCTGATTGTCGCGCAAGTCCGTCAAAATATTTGCAGCGGAATCAAGCTGACTATCGTCTATACCCATAAAGTTCCACTTGGGAACCGTTGACGAAGAACTCGGGGGAGCGCAATCCGCGCATACCTTGTTATTGTCATCAAACCATGAACCAAAGAAACAGGTGTAGGTTTCCTTACGCACTTTATCATAGTATGAATCTCCGTCTTCGCATGTCGAAGAGGAACTCTTTACAACGCTGGAACTGGACGCAACGGAGGAACTGGATTTGACAGCAGAGCTGGACGCCACCGAACTGGAAGATTTCCCATCTTCGCGCGGTTTTCCAGATTCCATGTCGAACCACACATTTTCCATGCACATGTAGATTTTTCCACCATCTAGAACGGTCGTACCGCTCTTACAAGGCACAGAAAAATCCGCCTTGCTAGAAGAGGACTTCGCGCTGCTTGAAGATTTCACACTGGAAGAAGACTTCGCAGAACTACTAGAAGACTTCACTGAGGAACTGGACTTTGCCGAACTGCTTGAAGCCTTGACAGACGAGCTGGACTTTGCCGTATCACTAGAAGACTTTACGGAAGAACTGGACTTCACTGTATCACTAGAAGACTTTGTCGAATCAGAACTAGAACTACGGATATCCGGTCCCGAAACATCATCCTTGAGGCAACGCACAGGGAACCCCAAATCCTTTTTATCCTTGTCTAAGCGCATATAGTCAATCGTATTACTGAAGTAACTGTAATAAGCCCAGACTTTATCATACTCCGTAGAGGACCAAAAATAAATATCAATGCCTACATTCTGAAAATCGCCCGTACTGTTTCTGAAACCACCTGGCAACACAGAAAAACCGAAATCATCCGTACCATTCCCCTTCTCTTTCCATCCACTGACAGATTTCAGTTTCGTCCCAGACTTTGCGTCACCACCAACACCCTCAATTAGGACTTTCCAATCCTCGACACTTGGCAAATGCCATCCATCAGGGCAAATACCCTGGCTTCCAACCACAGAAGAGTCACAGCTTCGACCATAGCCACAATTGATTTCGGCCTTGTTGAGAGCCGCGGCCCAAGTGTACAAGCGACCATAGCGTTTACAATTATCCGATTTATTGTCAAAGCACCAGCTCGCATCGCCATCATCCGCATTACCGCCCTTGGTAACATAATTCAAGTTCTCGGCCATCCACGTCTGGTTGGCAATGGTGACTGTTTTATAAGTTTTTCCATCACGAGAATCCTTCAATGTACCAGAAGTACTGGATTCCTCCTTTCTCGCATCAGTAGAACTGCTCAAAACCTTTGTCGAAGAGCTGGATTTTGCTGAGTCTCCCGAAGACTTTGCCGAATCGGAAGAAACCTCTGTAGTACTGCTAGAAGGTTTCACCGAACCAGAACTGGATTTTGCAGAATTGCTAGACACAACACTGGAAGAAGATTTCAGAACACTCGCCGCACCTATAATTTCATCTTCCAAAGCGGCTTCACTTGCGGTAATTTTTTTTCACTCACCACTCAAACAGCGGCGATAATCCTTGCCAATCGCTTCTGCGACCCAGCCCTCTAATTCATCATCGCAAACCTTTTCACCACTGCCGTCTGCAAGAGAAATAGATTCCCCCTTGACCACAACAGATTCAGAGCCCGAGCCGCTATCTTCGCCACAAGCCCATACCAAACAAGAAACCAAACCCAAAAGAAAATATTTTTTCATAACGCGCAATATAGCTTTTCAACACTTTTTTAAAGATTATTTGTGAATTTCGTCACACATTCAAATTTCAGCAGCACGATGTAGATTCGATATGAAATTTTATGGCAAGAATTACAAATTAGATGAACAAAGAACCATTTTTTGCAGCGAGAACTGCGGATTAGTCGAGAGTTCGGTCGCACCGCTCCCTGTAGGTGTGAGGTGAGCGGCTGGAGATGCTCAGAGAAACTACAAATTATAAGACATCTTCAATTTCTCCAATGTTTCTCGGTTCAGGAACTCCCCGTAATATAGCTCTATTTTACGGACGAGGGTAGAGGCCCGTTCGCGGGGCAATTTTCGCAGTTTCGGCTCGATTTCGGGGAGAATTGCCTCGAATTTCACCACGTTGAAGAATTGTAAGAAACTAAAATTTCAACAATTCTATATCATCTTTCATCCTTCATGTCCCCACAGCCACTTCACCTGCAAAAACGCGTCATTAGTTATTCATCATTTGTATTCAATCGCGTCTGTCACCTAGGACGAAGCTATAAGGGCCAAGATGACCGCCTAGGTTTGATTGTGCAACCGTTTGCGCAGACCGACTTTTGTCTACATAACAATCATAAAAACAAATACCAAATAGCAAAGTGTCAAATTTTAACACTTTGCTATTTTTCATTTTTTCAAAGAAAGGTCCCAAGCTTTGGGACTTTTTTGTTCTGTAATTCCGATTCCGCGATAATCCAATCGCCAATGGTACGTTTTTCCGCATCGAAGCTGACACCGATTTTGTACAACTTCTTCGGTGTTCCGTCCGCAGCGAGCGTCGTGGAATAAGGAATCAAGTAACCCTTATCGTCGATTTGCTTCAGTGCATCTTCGGCTGTGGCGTTAGAGTCCAACTTGAATTCGAAGACGTAGATGGAGTTCGCGGTTTCAACGACAGCATCGGCGCGACCTGCGGCGCTGCATTCCTCGACGCGAGTCACGTACGGAGTGCAAAGTTTGAAAATTAGGAAGAACAGCGTCTTGTAGTGGTTTTCGTCCTTGTGCTCAGCGTTGTAGGGGATGCTGCTGAGGAATGCCTTGATTTGCTGCATTGCACTTTCCAGGTCGCCATCTTCCAACGTATCCGCAAAACGCATCAGGAAGGTGTCGTTTTTTACTACGTCGTCTTCGGCATAGTAGGGCATTAAGGATTTCAGAAAACCGAGGCGAACTTCTTCGTTCGGGAAAGCGAGAATAAACCTGTTGCCGAATTTTGTACCCTTGATAGTTAGATATCCACTCTGGTACAGCATGGGAATCGGATTTGTTGCGGTCTCTGTTGGTGCGTCGAACATTTCCTGCGTTGCCCCGAAACCCCTGCTGAACGCTTCAGGCTCCATATCGAACTTCTTGACAAGTTTTGTGAGAATTGTAGGCGTACCCGTGGCGAACCAGTAATTGTCGAGTTCGCCTTTGCTCAAGGAACTGATAAGACTGAACGGATTGTAAATGTCCGGTGAGTTCTTGCTAAAGTGATAACCGTCGTATTGTTTTTGCAAAGCGGCACACGCCTCATCGTACGTTTTGCCTTGCTTGTCCGCAAGCGCCTGGATTTCCGGCTGCATCTGCGTCAGCAGCTCTTCCTTGGTGATGCCACAAATTGCCGCGTATTCATTATCCATCGTGATGATATTCAGGTTGTTCAGTTCGCTGAAGATGCTGAGCTGGCTGAACTTCGAGATGCCTGTGAGGAAGACAAAGCGGAGAATGCCTCCCTGATCCTTGAGCGGGCTGAACAATTTGCGCATTTCTTCTTTTAAAATTTGCTGCAATTCGGGCTTGTCCATGCTATCGAGGAGTGGGGCGTCATATTCGTCCACGAGAACGACCGGCTGCATTCCAGTCTTGGCGTAGGCAGCTTGGAGAATGTCAGCCAAACGCGGGCCCCACTCCATTCCGCAACGATTGGTGATGCCGTAGCATTTTTCAAAATCTTCAAGGACTCGGGAGAGAACGACTTGAAGCGCATTCAGTGTGTTGAACTTGTTCCCCGCGAAACTGATTTTCAGGACCGGATACTTTTTCCACTCGGTTTCGAGCTTTTCCATGGCGAGGCCTTCAAACAGTTCCTTGCGACCTTCGAAGTAACACTGGAGTGTCGAAATCAGGAGCGACTTTCCGAAACGGCGCGGACGGCTGAGAAAGTAATACTGGTTTGTATGAGTCAAATTATAGACAAGATCGGTCTTGTCCACATAGAAATAGCCTCTGTTGCGAATGGTCGCAAAGTCCTGCACGCCGATTGGAAATTTTTTCAAAACCATGAACATAATATAACAAAAGGCGAGCGCTGCGAAAATAAGCCTGCTTATTTTCATTGCCGAGCCGCATTATATGCGTGCGCAGCATGCCATATAACAAAAGGCGAGCGCAGCGAAAATACACCTGTGTATTTTCATTGCCGAGCCGCACTATATGCGTGCACAGCACGCCATATAACAAAAGGCGAGAGTTCAAGATGAATTATAAGTTATGAAGTATGAATTATGAGATTGATTGTTGCAATGGATCCTATCGGTTGCGTTGCTCCCTCCAAGATGGCAGCACAGGAGACCGTCATTCTGGACCCTATCACTTCACTTCGTTCTGTTCTATGACGACAATGCAGAGACTGTTATTTTGGAGGCTGTCACTTTACTTCGTTCAACAACGTAGAGGCAGTCATTCTGGAGCCCGAAGGGCGACAGAATCCAAAATGAATTATGAGATGGTTTGTCGCAATGGTTCCTATCGGTCGCGTTGTTCACTCCAGAATGACAGCAGCAACAAAACCCTGAAACCAGCAGTTTATCGACACAGCACTTCCTACCGTCCACTTCCTACTGCCTACTGTCTACTAAAAAAACGCTTATGCGATAATCCATTCCCCGATGGTACGTTTTTCCGCATCGAAGCTGACGCCGATTTTGAACAACTTCTTCGGCGTTCCGTCGGCGGCAAGTGTCGCGGAATACGGAATCAGGTAGCCTTTATCGTCAATCTGCCTCAGCGCATCTTCGGCGGTGGCGTTTGCATCCAACTTAAATTCAAAGACGTAGACGGAGTTCGCGGTTTCGACGACGATGTCTGCGCGGCCAGCCGCTGATTTTTCTTCGCAGCGGACCAGATACGGCGTAATGATGAGGAACAGACAATAGATGATTGTCTTGTAGTGCAGTTCGTTCGGCTTTTCCGCATCATACGGAATTTGGCTCAGGTACGCCTTGGTGACATTTAACACGGCATCAATATCGCCTGCCTGGAACCCCTTGATGATTTTATTCGCCGTGGTGGCGTATTCGTTGCTTTGGTTGCCGTAGTAATAGAGCAGGCTGCGCGAGAATCCGTCCGAGACTTCCTTGTTTGGAAATCCTAGAATGTAGGGTGCGAAACTTCCGTTGTTGTATTTCTTGATGGTCAGATAGCCACTTTGGTACAGCATGGGAATTGGGTTGGTGGCCGTTTCTGTCGGTGCGTCGAACATTTCCTGAGTCGCCTCGAAACCTGTGCTGAAAGCTTCCGGCTCC
>JAZLIJ010000148.1:0-21257 GCA_045617325.1 Fibrobacter sp. | reverse complement strand
GGCGTTCAATGCTAGGCTCGGAACAAACCTTTAAGCGAGTAAAGCAAAAATGCTTGCATTTTTATTTTCGAGCGCCAGGTTTGGCATTTATGCCATGTCCAAGCAACAATGCGCAAGCAAATCAAGCAATCGTAAACTCGTTTACGATTATTTGTGAGCGCAGCCATAGACGCTGAAAGCGTCCACCTTGGCCGCTTCACTCGCCTTACGCATTTGTGTTCATTGTTCATTGTTCATTGTTCATTGTTAATTACTATATTTACCGCACTATGTTTTCACAATTGACAGACTCTCTAGAATCGACTCTCAAGAACCTGCGTGGGCAGGGCAAACTCACCGAAGAAAACGTCGCAGAATCCCTCCGCGAAGTGCGCCGTGCATTCCTCGAAGCTGACGTAAACTTCAACGTGACCCGCGACTTCGTCAAGGCAGTCAAGGAAAAGGCTCTCGGCTCCGAAGTGCTGAACTCCGTCACACCAGGCCAGCAGATTGTGAAAATCATCCACGACGAACTCGTGAACGTCATGGGTGGCGAAACCAAGGAAATCAATCTCTCCGGCCCTTCCCCAGTCGGCATCATGATGGTCGGCCTCCAGGGGTCCGGCAAAACGACTTTCGCAGGCAAAATCGCCCTCTGGATGCGCAGCAAGAAGAAGCGCAAGCCGCTCCTCGTTGCAGCTGACGTTTACCGTCCAGCCGCAATCAAGCAGTTGCAGGTACTAGGCAAGTCCATCGGCATTCCCGTGTACGACGAAGGTCAGGGGAACCCGGTCGAAATCATCAAGCACGGCTACCAGTACGCCAAGGACAACGGATTTGACCTCGTCATCTACGATACCGCAGGCCGCCTGCAAATTGACGAAGAGCTGATGCAGGAACTTGAAAAGGCCCGCGACGCAGTCCATCCGGACGAAATTCTATTCGTCGCCGACGCGATGATTGGTCAGGAAGCAGTGAACGTTGCAGAAACATTCTGGCATCGCTTAAGCTTCACAGGAGTCTGCCTCTCCAAGATGGACGGCGATAGTCGCGGCGGTGCAGCCCTCAGCATTAAGAAGATGACGGGCGTGCCAATATGCTTCATCGGCGTTGGCGAAAAGCTCCCCGAAATTGACCTTTTCCACCCCGACCGCATGGCCAGCCGTATCCTCGGCATGGGCGACGTCGTGAGCCTTGTCGAAAAGGCGCAACAAGTCATCGACGAAAAAGAAGCCAAGGACCTTAGAAAGAAAATTCTGAACAACACATTCGACCTGAACGACTTCTTGAACCAGCTCCGCACCATCAAGAAGCTCGGCCGCATCAAGGATATTCTCGGACTCATCCCTGGCCTCAACAAATTGCCGCTCGACCAAATTAACGAAAAGGAACTGGTCTACGTAGAAGCAGTCCTTAGCTCCATGACACCCAAGGAACGCAAAAATCCATCCATCATCAACGGCAGTCGCAAAGACCGAATTGCAAAGGGCTCCGGCACCGACATGAACCGCATCAATGCAGTGCTCAAGCAATACGAAGGGATGAAGGAAATGTTCAAGCGCATGGGCATGATGGCGAGAAAGCAGAACAACGGCGCACCTGTCGGCAGCAACTACACTCCACCGAAAATCAAGAAAAAACGCAAGTAAGCGAGAGCAACGTAAAAACACACGCTCGTCATGCTCGGCTTGACCGAGCATCTCACAGTTCACGAGATTTCCGTCATTTACAGCGAGATCCTCGCCTCCGCGAAGATGTCTAAAAAAGCGACCGCAAGACCGCTTTTTGATATTTGCAACAACAGACCTGAGACGCAGGCGTACAACACTTCACTCGGTTATGTCTTTTAAAAAGCGCTTACACTTAAAAAATGGAAGATCTAGGCGGCCCCACCCCCTATCGAAGTAACGATAGCTCTACAAGCAGCGTTTCCGGATTTCCTCGATGGAAAGGCCTGTGCCCTGGGAAACCTGCTCCAGCGAGAGGCCCATGGCAAGGAAATTCTTGGCGGATTGAACCAACTTCGCCAAACCCTTTGCAAACCCAATCTCTTCGCCCTTCACAAATCCTGCAGCTTCGCCCTTCGCCAGTCCAACGGCTTCGCCTTCAGAGCGACCTTCTTCGCGGCCTTCGGCGCGGAGTACATCGGCAACGGACACGAAGCCTTTGCGCTTGCGTTCTGCCATGATTTCTGGACGGTCCATGATCGCCTCCTTAAAGCCTGTTTACAAGCAATGTTTCCGGATTTCTTCGACGGAAAGGCCGGTGCCTTGGGAAACCTGCTCCAGCGAGAGGCCCATCGCAAGGAAATTCTTGGCGGATTGCACAAGAGCAACCAACTTTCCTTTAACCAGTCCAACGGCTTCGCCCTTCGCCAGTCCAACGGCTTCGCCTTCAGAGCGACCTTCTTCGCGGCCTTCGGCGCGGAGTACATCAGCAACGGACACGAAGCCTTTGCGCTTGCGTTCTGCCATGATTTCTGGACGGTCCATGATCGCCTCCTTGTATTCCGAGGACATTTCCTCCCCTAAATATAAGAATATTTCGCGGATGAAGTTATCGTCTATCTTGTTTTGCGGGTCGAGGAAATATTTCATGGCCTTGTCCATGATGGGCTTGTATTTTTCGGCATTGAAAACGTACTTCATGGCGACAAGCGCAAGCGCCACGTACGGATTCAGTTTGTCGAAGTCGATGTTCCCGACCTCGTTCCCGACGTCAATCATCTCGATTTTGAAGGGGTAGCCGATGTCGTGGAAATACTCCGGATACTTGGCATAGAGTTTTGACTTCAGCGGGTTCCACTTGATTTCGCCGTTGTACACGATGACCGCGACCATCGGGCAGTCGGGACGACTCAGGCGGAACAGCTCGTAGAAATAATGCTCCAGCTGCGAGACGACTTCGCTGTCGGGGTAAGACTTGTGCTCCAGAACGAGCCCCACGACAAGTTTTGCCGTGTCGTTGGAATTCCTGATTTTGAGGGTAAAGGCGAGATCCGCGGAGCCTTTAAACCCTTGGCGGTTAGTTTCGGTACGTTCTGCCCGCATGGTCTTGAGGTCCACCACTTGCAAGAATCGCGCGAGGCTCCTGTTCTTTTGCGCGGCAAGTTTCAGCAGCGAGGCCGCGCGTTTCGGGTTTCTGAAGGCGGTCTTGAAGACGCCATCGTGGCTTTTTTTCGTATTCATTTTCGTTCCTTTCCTTGCAAACAGGCGGAAACTGCAAGGCATTTGAGGTTAAACAACCATTAACATGTGCGGATTTTGCACGCTACACAATATAAAAACATTCAAGTGTCAAAAGATGACAGTTAACAAAAAAAAAGCGACCGCAAGGCCGCTTTTTTTGAAAGATTTGCGACAGGGACTATTCTCTCGTTGGAGAGGTCTTATTGATAACGGAGACATTCGGGTTGACATCGCAGTTGGTCACCATTTCACCATCGGAATCACCGCAATCTTTAGACGGCGACTCCCCCTCGCCGACATCAATGAGCTCCACATCCACAGTTTCGCTAACCTTGGTAATTTCAACTTCGCCTTTCAAGTTTTTGTAAACTTCCAAAATGACCGGCTTGGTTTCGTCCTTTGCGATTTCGAGTTCGCACATGAACTTGTAGTTCATGCCGGCGACCACCTGCTTGGAAACTTTTGTCGGATTCACGAACGTGGAGTCGGAAGCCTTGTTCGCCTTCTCGAAAACGGCCTCGTCATCTTCGGTCAATTCTTCAAAGTCGCCAAAACAGCCGTCGCAATCGACATCCGGATTATCAACGATTTTGATATCGTCTTTGATTTTGTTTTCGCCCTCGTCACCCGGATTTTCATCTTCGCTTTCGAATTTCACTTCGCTTTCAAAAAGCACCTTGCCCGAAGCATCCATGACAAGCGTGAGCTGCACGGGTTTATCAGTATTCGGAAGCGGTTCAAAAACGAAAAGCAAAATGTCCTTCGTCTGCTTGCCGTCCTTCATGCTGCACTGGAACTTGTAGTTTGTACCAGCGACCACCTGAGTCGAGACACCATCGCATGTCACCGATTCGTAATCCGTCCCCTTGACGGCTTCCTCAAGAATTTTCTCGGCATCCTTGTCGATAGCCTTGAATGCGCCATAGCCACCTGTTGGACCCAATTCTTTTTCAACCTCGGCACTCGAGGAAGAATCATCTGAACAAGCGTTAAAGGCAAGTGCAAAACTCAGCGAAAATGCAGTAAGCAAAATTTTTTTCATAAAATACTCCTTCCTGGTATTTAGTGTTTATGTTAATTTTTTATTTAAATATACACAAAAATCCACTTTTGTTAAAAAAAAGTTGCAAAAAAAAAAAGACTTGATGAATGGATTGCTCTTTTTGATGTCGTTAGCGAAAAATATGTTGCTTACTTTTTATATGGTTGCAAGCAGATTCTCGTTCAGCAGGAACTGCCTGAGGTTCAGAACAAGAATTCCTTCTTCTGTATGCCAGGGGTAGGCTTCGTCCTTGGTGATAATCACCTTTTTGAAGTAGTCCTTCGTGCGCCTTAACGACTCCGTCTCCTGCTTCATCTTTTCGGCATCTGCCACAGTCAATGCAGACTGTATGTAAATGCGTTCGCTCCCCTTGTTTACGACAAAGTCGATTTCCAGCTGTTTTCTTTTTGACTTTCCGTCTTCCTTGAAGTTGTACTCCACGGAGCCCACGTCGACTTCGAACCCGCGATACCTCAGTTCGTTGTAAAGGATGTTCTCCATGATATGGGATTCCTCTTGCTGACGGAAATCCAGCTTTGCGTTGCGGAGGCCAATGTCGGTATAGTAGTACTTCATCGGGGTGCCTAGGTACCTGCGGCCTTTGACATCGTAGCGGTTCGCCTTCTCGAGAATGAACGCGTCCTCGAAACAGCCTAGATATTTGGTGATGGTCGCCGGGGCAACATCCTTGTTCAGTTCCGACTTGAACGTGTTGGAAATCTTTGCCGGGTTTGTCAAGGAGCCTACAGATGACGAGACCGCCTTGAGCAGGTCGTCCAGAGTATCCATCGCGCCGTCGAGTTTGTTGCGTTCCAGCACATCCCGGGTGTAGGTCGATGCAAAAAGGTTCTTCAGGTAAGATGCCTTTTCTTCGTGGGTTTTCATGTTGAGGAGGTTGGGCAGGCCGCCGTAAGTGCGGTATTCCAGCCACGCATTCTCCCTGTTGTCGCAGGCGTCGCAGTATTCGCGGAAAGTGAGCGGATTCACCCGGATTTCGTCTCCACGGTCCCTGAACTGCGTGACCACATCCTTTGAAAGCATTCGCGAGTTACTGCCTGTTACATAGATGTCCGCATTGCGTATTTTCATGAGACCAAGCAATACATCTACGAAGCCGATAGTGTCTCCCGGGAGCCACGGATTTTGGATGGTCGCGACAAACTGGATTTCGTCCAAAAAGACATAGTGCATTTTATCGTCGGAGCGCACCCGAGCCCTTATGTAGGCGTCCAGCTCCATGGGGTTTCGGTAGCGGGCAAAGGCGTGTTCGTCCAGGGGCATTTTCAAGATATGGTCGTCATCGACCCCCTGTTCGTGCAGGTGCCTTGTGAAAAGTTCAAACAGCAAGAAAGACTTGCCGACGCGGCGAAGCCCTGTAATGATTTTGATGCGTCCATTGTGTTTTTTTTCGACTAGACGTTTAAGGTATTTTTCGCGATTCGCCTGCATTTTGCCAGCCTCGGATTTTGTTAAAAAACGCGTATTTACGCACGTTTTTTATTCAATATACATATTTAATTGCAATGTAGTCGCAGCAACGGCTAAAATTTTTGCGTATTTACGCATTTATTGTACAGAATTTGCAAACAGCAACAAAACGGCCACCGCTGGGCGTTACCTAAAGGCTTTCTAACGGGCCCCCAAAAAAAAGAAACCGGCTCAAAAGAACAGGTTTTATTTTTCGGAGGCGTCCTTGGCTTACGCCATGCCTAATTTGAGGGCGTTTCCCTAGTTGGAGAGGCGTTCACACGCCACTTCGCTGCGGCTCGACCATGCCAGAACGCAAGCGTTCTGTCGCGGCACTCGCCTTGCTTCAGTGGCGCAAGTGCACAACAGTTCGGCTCACCTATACAGAAATGCAAGCATTTCTGTGCAGGATTGCGCTTTGCGCGAGACTCTTGCGTTCGGTCATAAGAGCCTGTACACAGTCTCTTGCGACTCTCACTTGGGAATCTTTCGCCTCCTAGTTGTCCTTCACACAACGAACGGAATTGCCAAAGGTTTTCCCTTGACCATTCGCCAAAACGTCGTCATTGTCGCCGAAAAAGATCAAGCCATATCCACCACCACCAGCAATTGTGGTAGACGACCAGAAATAAGCGCCAGAGCCATCAGAGCCAAAACCACCACCAGACATCATGTGCCCAGCAGGGAGAATTGAAAAGCCATATAAATCGTGGCCATTGCCATTATCATTCCAGCCAGTTTTACTCTTCATAGTCAAACCAACAGTATTTTTGCCGCCTACTTCGCTATACAAGGTTTCCCATTCTGTTTGACTAGGCAAGTGCCAGCCTTCGGGGCAAACAGACTGAGCATCGCTCCAAGTATAAAAGCGACCGAACTTGACACAATTCTCCTCTTTTTTGTAAAGACATGCTCCCGTTGAACCATAATCCAAGTTTTGCGCCATCCATGTTTGTGCATTTTCGCCTTCACCGATAACAACAGTCTTGTACACCTTATTGTCGCGGGAGTCCGTCAACCATCCATAATTTTCGACAGTTGTGTTTAGTTTGCAGTACTGTTTTTCCTGGTCGTACATTTTTCCATTACACAGATCATAAAGTTCGCCTTCCAAGCAGTACTGCTTTTTCGGATCGTACGGTTTCGTGCCGCACATGGCCTTGAAGATAATCACGGGGCATCGTCGCCGCAAGTAACCGAGACAGAACCATCGTCGTTGTCTTCAAGCGAGCAGCCCTTGCCGTCAGCGCCATTCGAGCCATTCGTACCATCCCAAATCGTATCGACAACAGCTTTGCCACAAGTCACTTCGATGCCAGAGCGAGTTTTTTCCTTGTCCTTCACCGACTTCGCAGTGCAGCTCGTGCCGTCGTCACCATCCTTACCATTCTTAATCGTGCCGACGGTCTTGCCAGCACAGACAAGGTCAAAGTCGCCTTGGTCATTCACATTCGCCGTGCAGCTCGTGCCGTCGTCACCATTCATACCGTCTTTGCCATTTTTGCCATCAACGCCATCCTTGCCGTCTTCGCCCTTGAGCGTCTGCCACGATTTGCCATCGCAAACAAATGCGGCGGAGGAATCCATCACAAAGAGCATCTCGCCCACGTTCGTTGAGTCGCAAAACTGCTTCGAAAGCTTTTCGCCCGATTCAAGCACGGCCATGCCGTCCTTGTGAACCTCAGTCACCTCGGTCACGTCGTCACCGCATGCGGTCAGAGAAAGTCCCATTGCAGCGGCAGCCGCAAACGCAAACTGGAATGATTTGTAGTTTATCATATTTCCCCTTCTTTTTTTCACAAATAGCGTCTTTTTTCTAAAAAAAAAGTGAAAAAATCAAAAAACGTGTCACTAAATCGTAAAAAAAGTCAATTTAGTGACACATTTTACACACAAATTAAGTCAAAAACACCTTTTTCAGGATATTTTCGTTAACAAAAGTGTCACTAAAACGAGAAAAAAGTCAATTTGGTGACACAATTTTGCTCAACAATCCTCAAAACAGCATCGTTTTTTACGCACAAACTAACATTTTAGGTCACTAAACTAAAAAAAATCTCATTTTAGTGACACATTTTTCCCAAAATCACAAAAATTTTGCCCAAACGCACACAAAAACGAATTCAAAACGCCCCTTTTTCAAAATTCAGAATCCACTTTCAGCGGAATCGACCATTTCCCGACGCAAAATGGCGCATTGAACCTATGCATTAAGAGGGGGTAGCGGGAGACGTTCAGGGCGAACCGGCGACCGAAGGAAGCCGTGGAGCATTTCGCGCTGCGGGAGAGCCCGTCAAGAACGGCTCACGCGAGGGGGAGACTTCCCCCACCAAACCTCTATGTACAATAAATCCACATTTTATTATGCATTTCATTGTAATTTTCATAACTTTTATCTATTTTTTCCTTGTTTTTGAAATTTTACTAACCAAAGGAAAACAAATGGCAACTATCGATTTGTCCGCCAACTCTCTCGTCACGGCACTCAAGAAGCCGCGCGAACAATTCACCAAAGAAGATATCAAGAAATACATCCGCGAAAATGACATCCGCCATGTGAATTTTATGTACGCCGGTGGTGACGGCCGCCTCAAGACTTTGAACTTTGTCGTGAACGACGCCGACTACCTGGATGAAATCCTCAGCTGCGGCGAACGCGTCGATGGCTCCAGCCTCTTCAGCTACATCGAAGCTTCCTCTTCCGACCTTTACGTGGTCCCGCGCTTCTCTACGGCCTTCATGGATCCGTTTGCAAGCCTCCCGACCCTCTGCCTGCTCTGCAGCTTCTTCAACAAGGACGGCCAGCCTCTCGAATCTTCCCCGGAATACACGCTCCACAAGGCATGCGAAGCATTCAAGAAGGAAACGGGCATGGAATTCCAGGCCATGGGCGAACTCGAATACTACGTGATTGCCGACGATCCGGGCCACTTCCCGGCCGTGGACCAGAAGGGCTACCACGAATCCGCTCCGTTTGCCAAGTTCAACGAATTCCGCCAGAAGTGCATGCTCTACATCGCACAGGCCGGTGGCCAGATCAAGTATGGTCACAGCGAAGTCGGTAACTTCACCGAAGATGGCAAGCTCTACGAACAGAACGAAATCGAATTCCTCCCGAACCCGGCCGAAGATGCAGCGAACCAGCTCACCATCGCCAAGTGGGTCATCCGTAACCTCGGCGCTCAGCTCGGCCTCGACGTGACGTTCGCCCCGAAGATCACTGTCGGCAAGGCAGGCTCGGGTCTCCACATCCACATGCGCCTCATGAAGGACGGCAACAACCAGATGCTCGAAAACGGCGTCATCAGCGACACTGCAAAGCGCGCTATCGCCGGCATGATGGAACTCGCTCCGTCCATCACCGCTTTCGGCAACATGAACCCGACTTCTTACCTGCGCCTCGTGCCGCACCAGGAAGCTCCGACGAACGTCTGCTGGGGTGACCGCAACCGCTCCGTGCTCGTCCGCGTACCGCTCGGTTGGGCTTCGAAGACTGACCTTTGCAAGATGGCGAACCCGAATGAAAAGGGCTCCAGCTACGATACACACCAGAAGCAAACTGTGGAAATGCGTTCCCCGGATGCTTCCGCCAACGTGTACCTCCTCATGGCGGGCCTCTGCGTCGCTTGCCGCCACGGCTTCAGCTTGAAGGACGGTCTCAAGATTGCAGAAAAGACCTACGTGAACGTGAACATCCACAAGAAGGAAAACGCAAAGCTTTTGAACAAGCTCGCAACCCTTCCGGATTCCTGCTGGGCCAGCGCCGATTGCCTCGCCAAGCAGCGCAAGATCTACGAAGAATTCGGTGTGTTTAGCCCGGCTATGATCGACGGCATCATGGCACAGCTCAAGGCCTTCAAGGACAAGACGCTCCGCGCCCAGGTCACGAAGTCCAAGACCGCCATGCAGAAGCTCGTGAAGACTTACTTCTACTGCGGCTAATTTTCAGCGGGCGTTTCGTACAAAGTTGCACGAAACAAAGCGTTTTGAAAAATAGAATGGCTCCCCTTCAATTTGAAAGGGAGCCGTTTTTGTTTAGGCTCTGTTTACGTAAAAAGCAAAGTCAACTTCAAAAAAAACGAATTCAGGGGCATTATTAACCAAATTTCACCTGAAATGGACTCCAAAACAGCATTTTTCTACGTTTGGAGCCTATTTTTACAAACAAATTAAACAAAAAAAAGTCTTTTGACTAAAAAAACTCGTTCCATGGACTCCATTTTGCATTTTTAGGGCATTTTGGAGTCCAATCAAAAAATAATTCCGTCGAAAAAAATACAAACAAAATCAAAACATGGACTCCAAATCCACATTTTTCTACGTTTGGAGCCCATTTTTTGCAAAAATCGCATATTTTACCTGTAAAAAAACACCCCGATTGAATCGAGGGTGTCAAAAATCATCCGCAGGAGAGCGTTTGAGCGCGAACAGTCTCCTATTTTGCAAATCGCAGCATCTCGGCTTTTCGCCCTGTGCCGACCACCATCTGGTAAACTCCTGACGGCAACGCATGCATGTCGAGCGCTGCGGAATGCTGCGACACTTTGCGAATCACTTCGCGGCCAGAAACATCGAAAACGCGCACCAGGTTTTCTCCGACAAAGGAACTGCCGAATTCGACATACGCGACACCGTCCCTATAATGCAGCGACGTTCCGTACAAATTAGAAGCAGCCAAGAGGCCGGGAAGCATCGTGCGGCTCGTATCCGTCGTATCTTTCGCAGGAATCTCATCGGTCAGCTTGAGCAGGCGCCACATCTGATTCCATTCCCAGTCGTCCGCCCAGCTCTGCACCACGCGCTCGCTGTCAGTCGTTGCACGCAGGAACAATCCGCTGTGCTGCATTTGCATGCGCACCACGGTACCTTCGTAGCCGGACTGTTTTTGCATATTCACCTTCTGGTGACTGCCGCCGTTCCAAGTGTACAAGCTCATCGTTACGCCGGCATCAGACGATTCATTCGGGGTATCCAAAGAGAGATTTCCAAAATTGATACGGTAAGCCGTTGAAGATAGAGGTGTAATCGTCGCAATCGCATTGTCGCCACTGCAATCGCCAAGCGCAAGCTTGTCATCGGCGGTTCGGACCATGCAGGTGCCAAAGTTCATCGACATGATGCGGACCGTATCCGGTTTCGCGGGCTTCGCTTGCCACACACGTACCCAATCCGCTTCAAAATAGGCTGGTTTGTCGGCCGTAATCGCGATGTTGTCGCCAGCCCAGCCACCAATCGCCAAGTTGACGATGATGTACTGCTTGCTCAACTGCTTAATTTCAGTCGGCCTGTTGTAGCTCGCAAACTTCTTGTCGTCAAAATAAAAGCTGAGAGTGCTTTCGTCCCATTCCACGGCATAGTTGTGAAAATCAGCGGAACGATCCACGTTGTCATCCTTGTGGCCGCCGAACGAGGCTTCATGATCCCACGCAGAGCCGTGGCTAGAATACCAACCCGGATCCGTGTAATGCAAGTAGTAGTGATGTTGCTTTCTCGAAGCGGGAATTTCGAGAACGTCGATTTCCGGAGGCCAGCCATCCTGCAACGTCCAGAATGCAGGCCAGGTTCCGGACTGCGAAGGAGCCTTGAAGCGGCCTTCAAGATAGCCGTACTTGAACTCGAAATGATTCTTCGTATCGATGGCGCCCGATGTATAATCGACAGGAATTTCCTTGTTGTTGAATTTGGCGGTCGCCGGCGCCTTAGGGTGCTTTTTCTTTTCGCCCTTGAGCCTCAGCTTGCCATTTTCGACAAGAACATTGGCAGGGTCGCAATAGGCGCGATGGTTATGGGTATTGCCCCAGTTGTACGTCGGATTCCACTTGCTCTTGTCAAGCGACGTCCCGTCAAAATTATCCTCGAAAACGAGTTCCCAACCGCTAAAATTCGACGGAGGGTCAGCAAACGCTCCGCCGCACAAAAGGGCTACTACACCCAGGATTTTCGGACCACAAGCTCCACACAGTTTCATAACACAACCAATCCTCGCCCATTCACATTGCAAAATCGCATTTTTATGGACTCTCTAAATATAAATAAGGCAAGTCCAAGTCTCCATACAATTTTTGTAAAAGCGTTTACAGCGAGAACAACACCTTTATAGTGGTTAGTGGTTAGTGGTTGGTGGTTAGTGGTTAGGATTTGCAGATAGAAATGCGCAGACTCGTCTTTTTCGGCACTCTTTAATAATTCCGCAGTTTATTTAAACAATCCTGTTTACCAAGAACGTGCAAGACGAGTGATGCAGAAATGAGCGCACTCACACCTGCCAAACCACCAGCACAAACGACACCATCAACAAGATTCACTTAAAGATTATAACAAACAAGTCATAAAGAATTCTTGTTCGTCACTTCAGTTGGTAAAACAAAAAATTCTCCAATCCAAATTTTTTTTTTTGCAAAAACACTTGACAGTTTGCATATTTCAATATATTTTATGAGAACAATTTTGAGAACATTCTCAAAGATTGTTTGGGATAAAAACGTGTATGGGTATCACATGAACAAAACAACACTCGCCAAAATGGCACTCCTTGGTTTCGCATTCGCCTCTACAGCAAATGCAGCAATCACAATAAACATAGCCGAAGGCTGGCTCGAATCCGCTTTTATTGAGTGGAACGGCGTCAAAGGCGCCACCAGCTACGTAGTCCTCGCCGACGGAAAAGCCATCGACAGCCAGCTCATCCGCAACTACGGCACCTACTTACGCGCCGATGTTCCTGGGCTCAAGGCTGGCTGTCACACGCTGCAAGTAAAATCGGACAACGGGGAAAAATCTGAAGAAAAATCGGTAACAGTCAAGGCGCACGACCGCGCAGGTTTCGCCTTCGCAAACAGCCGCATTCCAGGCGCCTACAACAGCGATGGCACCCTAAAAAACGGCGCCATCATCATCTACGTCACCGAAAATACCAAGAACAAGGTGACCATGGATGTCACGACAGACTCCAAAGGCAAGACCGCCACATGCAAAAGTTTCCAAGGTATCCTGAACTGCATGAAAAAAGGCTACGAGACGCGTCCGGTGGATTTCCGCTTCATCGGCAACGTGACCGACGCCGATTCACTCGTCGATGGAGACATGCTCATCGACCTCGGCAAGTCCGCCAAATCCTACATCACCATAGAGGGCATCGGTGATGACGCAACCGCAAACGGCTGGGGCATCCGTCTGAAAAATGCACAGAACGTCGAAATCCGCAACATGGGCATCATGAACGTGAACAGCAAGGAAGGCGACAACATCGGCCTCCAGCAGACAAATGAATACATTTGGATTCACAACAACGACTTTTTCTACGGCGACGCGGGCTCCGACGCAGACCAGGCGAAAGGAGACGGCGCCCTCGACTGCAAGAAATCCACCTACGTGACATTCAGCTACAACCACTTTTTCGACAACGGGAAATCCAACCTGCTCGGCCTCTCCGAAGGCACCACAGACGGGTTCTTCATCACCTATCACCACAACTGGTACGACCACTCCGACAGCCGACATCCGCGAGTCCGCTACTACAGCGCCCACGTCTACAACAACTACTACGACGGCAACGCCAAATACGGCATCGGCTCGACCCTCGGCTCCTCCATTTTCGCCGAGGCAAACTACTTCCGCAACTGCAAATACCCGATGCTCACCTCCTTGCAAGGGAGCGACATCTACGCAGGCGGAGTCAAACGCGACACCAAGAACAACGGCACCTTCAGCGGCGAGGCAGGTGGCTCCATCAAGGCATACAACAACTACATCGAGGGAGGCACCTTCATTGCCTACGGAGCAAGCACGTACCTTCTGAAAGGCACCGAAACAGCCATTGGCGACATCGATTCCAAGGCGGACTTCGACGCCTACGTTGTCAAAAGCCGCAACGAAGAAATGCCCGCAAACGTTACCTCCTTCGACGGCAAAAACAAACACAACAACTTCGACCTTAACCTCCCTTACACCTACGCAGTCGATGAACCCGCCACGGCAAAAATAATCGTCACCACCTACGCAGGCCGCATCAAGGGAGGCGACTTCAAGTGGACATTCTCCACCGCAGACGATTCCAATTCCGATGTCGATAAAAAACTGAAGGAAGCTCTCATCAGCTACAAGACCACATTGAAGGCTGTGCAAGGAGAAGGCGACATGACAGCAATCGCACCCCCCGCAAGCAGCTCCTCGGCAAGTTCCACGAGCAGTCAAGCGTCAAGCAGTTCCGAGGCAAAACCCTCCAGCAGTTCCGCAACCAAGGAAGGCATCACAATCGCCCAAAGCTTTGCGCCAGGCACGCTCCATTTTGAATCCAACTACCTTACGATACACATGCCAAACCTGCAACGCGTAAACCTCATGAGCATAACAGGCAAGGTCGTCTTATCCGAGCGTACCAACAGCATAGACCTCAGCGCCTTCCCTGCAGGCATCTACATTCTCCAAGTCAAGACAGCGACAGAAACCTTCCAAAAGAACATCATAAGGCAATAATTTTCTCACCCCAAATCACAAGGCAATCCGTCCGCGGGTTGCCTTTTTAAATTTCCAATTGCGAGGAATCCATAGCATTCGCCAGGCGACCACTTTCAAGCCCCTTCACAGGAATCATGGTGACGTTATCCTTGTCGTCAACGATAATGGCGGCTCCCGAAAGAAAATTTGGCCAATAATAATCGTCCCCCGAGTGATTGTAGTAATCCATCCCGATTTCGCCATCCGTAATGGCGATGACCATCGGCGCCACAAAGTAGTCGTGAGTCACAGCAAACGTCACATCATGCATTTTGTTGTACGTAAAATACTTTTCAACAAATTCAAGCGTACGTTCCTTGGCATTGTAGAAGCCCAAGTTGCAGTAATAATCTTCCGTTTCGTAAGCCATCTTCGTAAGCGAGGCAAGACCACCATTGGGCGAGCAAACATACTCATAAGCGAAATCTTTCACATACCAGTCGTACAGCAAGTCGTCTGTCATTTCATGCACTAACGTATCGCTATTTTCACGAGTGAAGGCATCCACCTTTTGTCCCTTCCCTTGGGCAACATAATAGGCAGTCTCCATGGTGCGAATGTAATAGGAATGCATGTAATAAAAATCCGGGTAATCCTTCAGCTTCTCTCCAAGTTTGTAGGCACCTTCCACTCCGTTTTCGTTCAAATGGTCATCTGTGCCAGATTCGTAGGGTTCACGCTCCCCATGGCGAACAATAAAGGCTACTTTTTCATTTTCCTTGACGCACGGGAGAACTTTCTCCAAAGGGACAAAATCGTTTTTCGTCGTTCTGATTTCCGCGCACGCGGTACTGTCCAAAAGAGCAATAGAATTTTCATTCCCAGTAATCGTTGCGGAATCGCTGCATGCAGCAAGAAACACGCCCGCAAACAGCACCACACAGCCTATTTCCAAACCGAACTTCATTTAAACCCTCGCATTACTTGGCAAATGTAATTTAAAAGATTCCCGTCCTTGCCACCCACCCCCCATTTTTCTAAATTGGCGCCCGTAAATTTCAAAAGGACTCATGAAATGAACTACAATCCTCTCGCCGAATCTTTGAACGCGGATCTTTCCGCAAACGGCTGCAGCGTTTTCAGCATGCTCTCTGAACAGGGCAAGGCGATTTTCTTCCCGCGCAAGGGCATTTTGGGCCAAGGTGCCGAAGCCAAGGGCTCCGAAATCAACGCGACCATCGGCACCGCCCTTGAAGACGACGGCAGCCCGCTCGTCCTGGATTGCGTCCTCAAGTCCTTGAACCTCCCCAAACAGTCCTTCCTCTACGCCCCGAGCTTCGGTAACCCGGACCTCCGCAAGATGTGGAAGGAACAGATCATCCGCAAGAACCCGAGCCTCGCCTCTAAGGAATTCTCGAACCCGGTCGTCTCTTGCGCCCTCACCCACGCCATCAGCTGCGCCGGCTACATGTTCCTTGACGCAGGCGACGAAGTCATCATCCCGGACCTCTACTGGGACAACTACGAACTCGTTTTTGAAAATAGCCGCGGCGCAAAGATCAAGACGTTCAACACGTTCAAGAACGGCGGTTTCGATACCGAAGCCCTCAAGGCCGCCCTCGCCCAAAGCAAGGCAGAAAAGAAGGTCGTGCTCCTGAACTTCCCGAACAACCCCACGGGCTACACCGCTACAGAAAAGGAAGCGGTCGAAATCACGAAGATCCTCACCGAATGCGCCGCCGCCGGCAACAAGGTGGTGGTCCTCCTCGACGACGCCTACTTCGGCCTCGTCTATGAAGAAGGTGTCACCAAGGAATCGCTCTTCGCAAAGCTCGTCGACGCCAACGAAAATCTTCTCGCCGTGAAGCTCGACGGCCCGACCAAGGAAGACTACGTGTGGGGCTTCCGCGTGGGCTTCATGAGTTTCGGCTTCAAGGGCGCCACCGCAGCCCAGCTGAAGGCCCTCGAAGACAAGGCCGCAGGCACCGTCCGCGGAAACATTTCCAACGCCCCGTCCATCAGCCAGAAAATTCTGCTCGCCGCTTACCAGAGCCCGGAATACCTGCAGCAGAAGGCCGAAAAGTACGCGACCCTCAAGAAGCGCTACGACATCATCAAGGAAACCTTGGCAGCCCATCCGGAATACAAGAACGCCTTCGAAGCCATGCCGTGCAACAGCGGCTACTTCATGTGCGTGAAGCCCATCGGTGTCGATGCCGAAGAACTCCGCCAGAAGCTCATCAAGGACTACAGCACGGGTACCATCATGCTTTCGGGCCTTATCCGTGTCGCCTTCAGCGCGGTCCCGACCGAAAAACTCGGCAAGTTGTTCGAAAATATCTATAATTGTGTAATGGAAATGAAAAAATAGAGACTCGAAACTGGAGATTTGAGACTAAGGGCAACCATGGAGCGAAAAACGCTCTTATGAAAGCAGCAATACCTCGAGCCTCAAGCCTCGAACCTCAAGCCTTTAACTGGAGAATCAATGTCCGATATAGCAACCTTGAAATACAACGGAAAGAGTTACGAGCTCCCCGTTATAGAAGGTACCGAACATGAGCACGGCCTTGACGTGAGCAAGCTTCGCAAGGATTCTGGCCTCGTAACGCTCGACTACGGCTACCTGAATACCGGCAGCACCAAAAGTTCTATCACGTATGTGGATGGCGAACACGGTGTTCTCCGTTACCGAGGTTACTCCATCGAAGACTTGGCCGAAAAGGCGACCTTCCCCGAAACGGCATGGCTACTGATTTACGGTGAACTTCCGAATCAGGAACAACTCTGCCACTTCCGCACGCTTCTGACCGAGAACGCCCTCCTGCACGAGAACCTGCTGCACTTCTTCCGCGAAATGCCTCCAGGAGCACACCCCATGGGCATCCTCAGTTCCGTGGTGAACGCAGTCGGCCTTTTCACACCGCGCTTCTACGACGACGAAAACATCGCAAGCGCCTTCGAACTCACAACCGCAGGCCTCATCTCGAAGATTCGCACCATCGCCGCCTTCTCTTACAAGGCGAGCATCGGCGAACCGTTCGTGTACCCGGAAGCCGAACGCAGCTACTGCAGCAACTTCCTGAACATGATGTTCAGCAGTAAAGCTCGCCCCTACCACCCGGACCCAATCATGGAAAAGGCTTTGAACACACTCTTGATTGTTCACGCCGACCATGAACAGAACTGCTCCACTTCTACCGTGCGTATGGTGGGAAGCTCGCAAGCAAACCTCTACGCCAGCATTTGCGCCGGCATCTGCGCCTTGTGGGGTCCGCTCCATGGCGGCGCCAACCAGGCTGTGCTCGAGACACTTCTGCGCATCCAGCAGAGCGGCATGACGATTGAACAAGTGATGGCAAAGGCCAAGGACAAGAACGATCCGTTCCGTCTTTCCGGATTTGGTCATCGTGTGTACAAGAGTTACGATCCGCGCGCCAAGGTTTTGAAGAAACTCATGTACCAGGTATTCGAACGCGAGCATGTCTCGGATCCACTCCTCGACATCGCCATCAAGCTCGAAGACGCAGCACTCAAGGACGACTACTTCATCGAACGCAAGCTCTACCCGAACGTAGACTTCTATTCCGGCATTCTCTACCGCGCCATGGGCATTCCCACGAATATGCTTACCGTGATGTTCGCCATTGGCCGTCTCCCCGGCTGGATTGCACATTGGAAGGAAATGCACGATGATCCGATGAGCAAGATTAACCGTCCGCGCCAAATCTACATCGGCAAGACCGAACGTCCCTGGATTGACAGAGACAAACGGTAACATGGTTGCAAGTCAACCATACACTTTATGCTAAAAACGTCCGAGGAATCGGACGTTTTTTTCATTAAAAAATTTCTATAGTAAGCAAAATCTATTTAGAAACATTCCTAGACGGTAAGCTTTCACCTGTCACATCGAACGGCAACTTGTTCTCACGCAAAGTAATTTTCGCAAACATATTCACAGCAGCAGACATTGTTATCCCTGCAGAAGCACAAAAGCGATCAAACTTTCTCTTAGTTTCATCATCCATTCTCACACTGACAATAGCCATACATCCACCCTACTTTATAGTAAATCATCCTTTACTCTCTACTATAGATTTTTTAAAAGCGAAGAATACAAAGTATTAAAAATAAAATCATTTTTTAAACAAAGAAATTATCAAAAAAGCCCCCCGATTAGACAACCGGGAGGCTCTATTTTTGAGAGAAGTAAACTAACGTGCTCCTTTTTTGTTATGTCCACTGAACATTTTCAACAAGGCATCGATAATTTCATCCCAATGTTCCAATACAACTTTCGCAATAGCAGGGTCATACATTACACCACAATTGCGTTCAATTTCGCTTTTGCAGTAGTCCATAGACAAGGCGTCACGATAAACGCGTTTACTTGTCATAGCGTCAATGGAATCCGCCACAGCAAGGATACGCGCTCCTAGCGGAATATTTTCGCCAACAAGCCCTTCTGGATACCCCTTGCCATCATAGCGTTCATGATGGTGCAGCACAATTTGCACAAGGTCTTGCGTATAGTTAGACTGCATCAAAATCTTTGCACCAATGACGGGATGCTGCTTAATGACCGCAAATTCCTCATCAGTAAGCCTTGAGGGTTTCCCCAAAATAGCATCGCTAATGCCCACTTTACCGATATCATGCAATTGAGCAGCATCGGTAATCATGCCAATCGTTGCATCAGAAAGCCCAAGTAAACGAGCAATCAGTTCAGACAAGGCACAAACGCGTTCAGAATGATGCGCCGTATAGGCATCTTTCGCTTCCTCGATTGAAATCATGCAATCGATAAGTTCCTTCAAGTTCTGATTCTGAGCACGCTCCATATTGTCTCGGCTTTCATGCGCCTTGGCCTTGTTACGGTACATATTCAAGTCGGCTTCCAGCTTCCAGTCGCTTATCGCCTTACGCTGTCCCATATCATTCTTGAGACGGCTTTCTCCAATAGCCATGGAAAGATGGTACAGCGACTCCTTGTTATTCTCCTGAATAGCCTTTTTCAGTTTGCAATGCAACTTGTACATCAAGTCACGCGAAGCATCCACCAATACGACAAACTCATCACCACCCACCCTGAAGCAGGAACCATGACGACCATACGCTTCTACAATAACATGAGCGGCAGCAACAATCAAAGCATCCCCCGCCAAGTGCCCAAACGTATCATTCGTATACTTCAGCCCATTCACATCTATCATCAAGATGACCCAGTCTGAAATGGAATCCTCTCCTTCGGCACTGATTTTTCCAAGCAAATCATCAAAAGCCAATCGGTTGTCAAGTCCCGTCAAGCTATCCGTCATGGCCATATTCTGCAAACGTTCATTCATCACCTGAAGTTTGCCATTCGTCTCTTCAAGTTCAAAAGAAGTTTCCTTGATGAACGTCGCCATTCTTGCAGCCAAGGGCAATTTCGCCATTGTCGGCTGTAAGGGGACAACATCATCATATTCAATTTCAGCACCCTTGCCTTCACGCATGGCAGCAATCACAAGCGTAATGTTATGCTGATTCAAAAAACCATTTTCACGCAAAAATTCTCCATGCGAGAAAAAGCCCGTACTTCCAGCGACGCTCTTGAACGGGTATATTTCGTACGTAGGTTCATGCGACGACCAGAACGCCTTTCGTGCCGCACAAGAAAAAATGTGCAAAAGTTCCGGATGAAAAGACCTGATTTTTCTACTTTCCTCTTCAATACTATTAACAATCGTCAAAGGTTCACCATAAGAAAGTCTAACAATCGAACCCACATCAATATCCGAAGACATCGAAAGAGAGCCGTCCTTGTTGCTTGCCGCCGGTGCACGCACAATAGTCGTCCCATTATGCTCATAAAGCATCGGGAACTCAAGAGCGTTATAGAAGAAATTACTGTCATTACCGATATTCAGATACTTTCGGTAAATTTCATACGCAGGGGTACCACCCAGTTCATACAAAGTACTTCCATTCGCCTTTGTCACATGGAAATTACGTCCCAAGGGTTTCCAGCCGCTAATCTTGATTGATTTTACATGAAAATCCTCGCCTCCATAAAATGCTATCAGCAAACCAGTCTTGCTGTATCCGCCCGCCGAAGAATAGACGCAGGAATTCGGGCTTGTGATATCAGGAGAACAGACAATTCCTCCAAACATCTGGATATCAGGCCGCAAAAAGCGCATACCATCACAAAAACGCGTCGTCGAAAAAGACGAAATGGTATGGTACATTTCAATTCCTTTCACCCACGGATTGCGCTGCGATTCAAAGACAATGGATTTCGCAATATCGTCAATCGTCATTTTCGCCATATCATACTGATAAAGCTTAAATTTCGTCGTAGGTTTTGAGAAAATATTCGCAGCAACGGTAATCTGGCCAGAAACCTCGCAATCTAGAATGTTTCCACTCGTAGAAATTCCATACCAAGGAACCTCGGGAAAAACTTTTTCAATGACATTCCATACAGGCTTTAGCGAACTTTCTTCCAAGATTTCTGAAAATACTTGAAAAAACATCGAAGGAACATTTTCAGCATCACATTTTTGCTTAAGCTCCAACAAATTTTTTTCAAAATTTTCTGCATTTTCAAATACGAAAACTTCTTTTTTCATAGAACAATCCTAAAGCCGAATGAACAGCTTTCATTTATGAATTTAATACCAATATAATACAATTTTATGACATTAGTTTTTGTTTACAAAAAAAAATCTTTTTTTTTGAGAATCAGCAGCCCCACTTTATTACAAAAAACAGGACTCAAGGGTTCACCTGCAAAGTTCCGTGTTTTAATGCAAAAGTAAACTGCTTGCAGGGCGGGGCCCCAGCTCGGAGTGGAGCATGCCCCAAAACAAGCCCCACCAGTATCCAAACAAGTTTGGCTGTTGGCTTCGGCTTACGGATTTGTGCAAGATGCCAAACAAGCGAGAGTCGCGGAAATGCTTGCATTTCCATGACCGAGCGCAAGGCATCCTACGCCAAAGGCGTAGCACGCCGCACGGGCCCCTCTCTCCTTCGAAGACAATTCACACTAAGAGCTTCCACAAAGAGGATAACTCAACTAAACTCCTAAAGGAGTAAGTTTCGTATAAAAGCTCTTGTGTTCATTAGCCTCTCCCCTCCCCATCGTTGCGCGAGCGCCA
>JAZLIJ010000147.1:0-1527 GCA_045617325.1 Fibrobacter sp. | reverse complement strand
AAATCTTGAAGTTCACCTTGTTGTTGTCGGTTATGATAAAGTCGATCTCGATGTCGTTCCGGTGCTTTTCTTCGTTGTAGTGGGTGTAGAAAAACACCTTGTGCCCGTTTGCCCGCAGCATTTGCGCTATGGCGTTCTCGTACAGCATGCCTTCGTTCAGGTTGAGCTTGCCGTTGAGAATTTGCTTGTAAAGTTCGTTTTCGGTTATGGCGTTTTCGCTAAAGGCGTGGCTTGCCAGGAGCCCGGTGTCACCCATGTAGCATTTTATGTAGGCTCTTTCTTCGTTAAGTGTCAGGCCTATATTGGGGTCTGTGCAGTTAAAGCATTCGTTGACAATCCTTGAATTGCCGAGCCAAAAGAAAGTGTCTGCATATTGTGCAAAGTAGGAACCCGCCTGGATTTCGCTGAAGACGATGCGCTTTTCGTGCTGCGAAAGGAATGCTGGAATCTGGTCAAAAATTGCCAGAACACGTGACTGGTAACGGTCCTCAATTTTCATGATGTCGTCGCGATACAGCTTTAGAATGTCCCGCTTTTCTTCGTCGCTCCTTTGGAAGGACCGCTTTTCAAGAAACGCCGCGACGCTTTGGGGCATGCCACCAACGAGAATGTACTCCTTGAAGATGAGCATGGCTTTTTCGTGAAGCCCTCTTTCTAGGGGGATTTTCTTAGCAAAGCAGTTCTTGATGTATTTGACCAGCATGGATTCGCCAAGTGCGTCGCAAAATTCCTCAAAGTCCATGGGGTGCATGTCCATGGCGCGTTCTTCGGAAGGTATCGTGATGTCCTTTACGTTCTGCTGTATGGAAATGAGGGATCCCGTTTCAAGGTAGTCGTAGCGCCCGTCCTTTACGAGTTTCTTTATGGATTGCCTTGCCTTTGGAAAACGCTGCACCTCATCGAAGATAATCAGGGAATCCCTGTTGAAAAGTTCTACGCCGAATTCGGTGGAGAGCACCATGAAAAATGTGTCCAAGTCGCCCAGGAGGTTGTTGAACGCGTTGATTACGGCATCGGAGACATCGTTGAAGTCGATGAGAATGTAGGATCTGTATTCGTGCCTAGCGAACTCTTCGGCGATGGTGGATTTGCCGATACGCCTTGCGCCCTCGATGAGCAGGGCTTTTTTCCCCTGGGTGGTGTTTTTCCAGTCAAGCAGCTTGGAGTAGATTTTTCTTTTGAAGGCCATATATACCAACTTTTTAGAGTGCGCAGGTATAAATATACAAAAAATATAGAGAGTGCGCAAGTATAAAGAATGTGTTTTTGATTAGAGTGCGCACATTTTTTTTGAACGACGACTTTAAAGACCTTCCGAGATTTCGCCAGATTCCACGACCTTTGCCGACCAGCCTTGCCCCTCTCTACATTTTTCTTGACGAAACATTTGTGTTTTGCACATTTTTCTAGGCGAATTTTGAAAATTGTGCACATTTTTGAACGACGACAATGAGAAAAGCCCAAAATACTAACGTCATTTTGACAAGCGTCCCTGGATTACTTATATTCTCCACGACATAGTTCGGC
>JAZLIJ010000146.1:0-1305 GCA_045617325.1 Fibrobacter sp. | reverse complement strand
GTGTCAAGACAAAAGTTGATAAGAAATGAATTATTAGCGTTATTTGCACTATTTTTGTAGATGTTTGTAAATGTGATACTTATATCATTTTTCTATCTTATAATAATCAGTCATAAATTATACTACAGCCAATTTTTTTTCTTTTACGTTCTGGCAGTTGGCATCGCGATTTCTTATCTTCGATACCAGCTTATAGAGCTATTCAGAAAACGGGAACGCACATTGCCGCGCAAGCGGCACCGAAAGATTTTATAATTCCGATTAGGAAGCGGCAGGCGGGTGGAAGAAAAGATTCATGAAGGATTTATGATGGATTTGTTTCCAAAAGACAAATAATTTCTACTTTTGCATTTCAAACAGCAAAAACAGTTACGGTTATGGGACAGAAACTGCCAATCGGGATACAGAGTTTTGAGAAACTCAGGACGGAAGGCTATTTATACATCGACAAGACGGCGTACATTTACAAGATGGCCGGGGAAGGCTGCTATTATTTCCTTTCGCGTCCGCGTCGGTCCGGCAAGAGCCTGCTGCTGAATACTTTGGAATCGTATTTCTTAGGAAAGAAAGAGCTTTTCGAAGGCCTTGCCATCGCTGAACTGGAACACGACTGGACGGAATATCCCGTGCTGCATCTGGATTTGAACACGGAAAAATATGACGATCCTTCGAAGCTTGAAGAAAAGTTGGGAACGGCTCTTAGCCAATGGGAATCGCTTTATGGCCGCGACGAACATGAAAAATCACTTGCCACGAGATTCGAAGGCATCATCCGCCGCGCCTACGAGGAAACTGGCCGTCAGGTGGTGATATTAGTCGACGAATACGATAAGCCTATGCTTCAGGCCATCGGCAAGCTGGAATTGCAGGACGCTTACCGCGCCACGCTGAAAGGTTTCTACGGAGCCTTGAAGTCGATGGACGGCTGCATCCGTTTCGCCTTTCTCACCGGCGTGACCAAGTTCGGCAAGGTGAGCGTATTCAGCGACCTGAACAACCTGGAGGACATTTCCATGCGTTCACAGTATTTCGACATCTGCGGCATTAGCGAGGAAGAGCTTCGTTCCAATTTTGAAGTGGAGATCTCGGAATTGGCTGCAAAAATGGAAAAGTCTGTTGACGAGACCTATGCCGCTCTCCGTGAGAATTATGATGGTTATCATTTCTGCAAGGAGGCCAGGCCTGGGGTTTATAATCCATTCAGCTTGCTTAATGCGCTCAAGAATTCCATCATAGACCAGTACTGGTTCGAGACCGGCACACCGACCTATCTTGTGGAACTGTTGAAACAGCACCAATACAACC
>JAZLIJ010000145.1:0-114075 GCA_045617325.1 Fibrobacter sp. | reverse complement strand
TGAACTACTCATTCCTGCCATCGCTCCTGTCTGCCGACAGGCTGGCGGTCTCACTCAAATTTTCTTAACCACATCCGTTTTAGACGAACGCCGCAGAGGCAAGCTCGCTTGCCTCTATGGCTGAGTCGCACGGATGACACTTTGTGTAAAGCAATTTTTAGAGATTCCCATAAATTTGACGAACTTCCTCGTCATTTCCTTTACAGCCTTTGTCTGCTATTCTGTTGCAAAACTGCTGCAAAAAAAGCTTCCGCATTTCGTGGAAGCCTTTTAAACGATAAGCTGCAAGACTTAGAGGTTGTTTACCTTTGCAATTTTGCTCATGCCCTTCGAGGTAATCTTGAGGATGAAAAGTCCCTTCTGCTTTGCGTTCACAGTAGCGCTCTGGTTGCTGCTGGAAACTTCTTGCAGAAGCTTTCCGTTAGTGCTGAAAAGCTGCACCGTGAACGGTTCTGCGCATTCGCTATTGATGGTGAAGGAAGTTGCGTTGCGGACAAGGTTGAATCCATGCTTTGCCAAGGAAATGGTGCTGATGGCTTCTTCCTGCTTCTTCTTCTCTTCTTCTTCCTTCTTCTTCTTTTCCTCTTCTTCGCGCTTCTTTACTTCTTCGGGGTCTTCGACATCGCTTGCGACCTTTTCAACGGGGGCGCGGCGGCTGAGAATGTAGCCTAGGGCACCTACCAACGGGGCGTTGATATCGACGCAAACCTCATTTGTCTGCCAATCTGCGGTAGAACCGCTATGGCTTCCGCTGCTGAAGTTGCCGGCAATCATGCCACCGAGGAGTTTGTTCTTTTCGGGAGGCTGCGGAGCGCCGTTCACGTCAACGCCCTCATTTTCGTTGCCATAATAGCCACGGTGATGCGGATTTTTCGGGGCGTTTGCGCCGTTGCGGGTGAAGCCTACCACGTAGGATTTCTTGTTGTTGTTGTCGCCGAGGAGGTAGGCTATATTCTTTTCAATGTCCTTGTCGTAGGAGTAGTCCTTGGAGAACTTTGCATAAAGACCATAGAGGAATGCTCCACCGGACGGGGATCTTGTATGGAACTTTGCGTCGTTTGGAGCAAAGGTTTCCTTGTTGAAAATTCCGTTGTTGTCGGTAATTTCGAGGTACATTTTATCAAGGAATACAGCCGAACCTGCACCGTTTCCAGGAGGGTTCCAGTTGAAGACATATTCTCCCATCACAAAGGAAAGCGGGCTTACATCAGGGTAGCCGAAACGAGAGAAGCTGTTCTTGTCGAAGTCTATTTTGTCAAAATATTTCTGGGCATCCGTTTTGTAGGATTCTTCTTTTGTTGCACGGTAAAGTTCCAGTGCGCCAAGGAAGGGACCATCTTCCCAAATGCCGTTCCACCAGTCTTTGTTGTAGTAGGAACCTGCACCGGAGATGCCGGAATGCTTCTTTGCGTAGCCGAAGGCTCTCTTTGCTGCGGCGAGATACTTGGTGCGGTTGCTTTCATCGGGGGCAACACGAGCCATGACCGCAAGACCTGCAGCGACAAGCCCAGGAATGAATGCGTCGTTTGCGTTACCCGTGATCTGGCGGGGTTCGCCACCGTCGCCTGTGCCAAGTGTGCTCATCTTGCCTGCGGTGACCCACTTGTTGTGGTCCTGGTCGCCGTTACCCTTGACTGTCACGAAGTTATTGTCGTCGATGGCTGCTTTTACCCAAAAATCGGCTTCGTATTCAAGCTCTTCGAGAAGGTCTCTTTTGTCGTTCGACTTGCCACCCTTGCGTGTGTAGTCCTTGCTTGCTTTGTAGTCTGTGTAGTCACCTGTGTAGAGGTCGTAGAATCCCTTTGTGAACTCTGCATAGCTGAGTGCGAGCACATAGAAGGCAAACCCTTGGGTCTGACCGAACATGACGTGGTCGCCGCAGTCAAACCAGCCGCCGCTGACGTCCTTACCGTTGTAGCTATCCTTTGTGAAGCTTGTCGGGTAGTTGGTGCCATCCAGAATCCAGTTCGGCCCCTGACCGGAGCGCTGTGCTCCGTAGAATCGAGTCGTCATCCAGGCAGCTTCGATGAAGTCGTCATCGCTGAGTTCTGCGAAAGACGGGGAAATCGTCAATGCGCTGAGTGCTGCTGCGGTAAAAATTGTCTTTTTAAAATTCATATAATCCTCGGTTCACCCATCACCCCACGTAATTATTGTTGCATAATATAAAATTTTGTGGATTTTTTTCATGAAAAAAATTGTTAAGGTGATGCTGTGGAGAAAATAGAGACCTTTCTACTGGTTGTTTGTAAAATTTACTTAACGGGTGCGCGTTGAAAGGTGAAATTTTTTTTGTAACGAAAATAATTACAAGAAAATAGATGAAATTTTTCCAATATATATCTATCATTGCATACGGGATGACATTGTTGCTGGGGATTGGGTAAACCAAAAAAGGATGCTTATGAAGAGAATCTTCGTTCCTATTATGCTTGCCGCAGTCTCCGCGATGGCTGTTACTGCAAGCCGAGTCGGCCCTGTGAGTACTTATGGTGAACTCAAGGCCAATGGCGGTAAACTTTCGGGTTCTTGCCCGGAATATGCGAACAAGGCTGTCCAGGTGAAGGGCATGAGCCTTTTCTGGAGCTCGGGTAACACCTACTCTACAGATTTTTATACAGAAAAGGGAATCAACCGCTTGGTTGATGACATGGGTGTCGAAGTTGTCCGTTTTGCCTTGGGCGCCGCTGATGAAAAGTTCAACAGCTCGGGCCGTTCCTATACCACTGGCGGAGAAGGCTTCCAGAAGGCTTTGCTCAAGTCCGTCGTGAACGCAGCCGTGGATAAGGACATCTACGTGATTATCGACTGGCACATCGAAAGCTCTACCGGATATACGGACGATGCTGTCAAGTTCTTCGAATACGCTGCCCAGGAATATGGCAAGTACAATAACGTGATTTTTGAAATCTGGAACGAACCGACCGGTGACATGGGCACTGTCAAGAGTCATGCGGATAGGGTGATTCCGGCCATCCGTAAGTATTCCGACAACCTCATTCTCGTGGGTAGCCCGGGATGGTCTAGCCAGCCGGATGCCTGCGCCAATGCTGGCATTTCCGATAATAACTATGGCTGTACGCTTCATTTCTATGCTGCAACCCACTACATGGGTGGCTATGACAAAGCTGCTGAAACAGCGATGAACAAGGGCGTGCCTGTGTTCGCTACCGAATGGGGTACCGTGAACGCCAATGGCGACGGCGGCCCGGATGAAAATTCCAGTAATCAGTGGGTCCAATGGATGGCCGAAAAGGGTGTTTCCTGGACGAACTGGAACGCTTCCGCCATGGATGAAACTTCCGCCGCATTCACTTCCGCCGTTTTTGAAAATGGTTTCCAGTATAGCAATTCCGGTAGGTATGTCAAGAGCAAGCTTGGTGGCGCAACTTATAAGGATTGCGGACTCCAGAACGGTTCTGCAAGCGAACAAAGTGGCTTCTCCACGGGTATCGCTAACGGCGCTACGACGAACATGATTGACGATATGGAAGATGGCGACCGCTATAGCTACATTGGCGGTGCATGGAGTGCTGTCGAAGACCAGGAAAATGGCGGTGCAAGCTCGATTTCCAATGACAAGGTTGAGGACGATTTCGGTAAGCAGACTTATAAAGTCGTCTATCCTTCCGATGGTGGCAAGAATACTTCCAAGTACATGGCTGCCCTTAAGGATGTGAAGATTGGTAGAGGCACGCTTGATTACGGTCCGTATGTCAAAATGATTCTTACTCTCAACAAGGATACCTCTGACTACGCTGATTTCTCCAAGTGCAAGACCATCAAGTACAAGTACAAGGGTGCAAGCCACAACTTCGCCATTGAAACTTCTGTTGTGACCGACTATAACTATCACCGTGTGAACAAGGACGCTTCCGAGGACTGGAAGGAAGTCGAAATCACGACGGATATGTTGAAGCAGGAAACCTGGGGCGATGATTCCCGTTCTACGCCTATCCAAATGAACAAGGCGAAACGTCTTTCCTGGGAAATCAAGGGTCTTGAAAGGACTGCCGATGACAAAAACCAGCCGAAGTATCCGTACCTCTATGTGGATGACGTGAGTTGCGACGGTCTTTCGATTAAGGCTGTCTCTGGCAACGCTGCTGAAACTCCTGCATCCTCTGCAAGTTCTGACAAGTCCTCTGATTCCAAGACGCCTGCATCTTCCAGCTCTGTCGCTCCGAAATCTTCTGCAACAGTTGTCGGCCCGGCTGTGACTGTCGTTGAAATTGACGATGTCGAAGATGGTGACGAAGTTCTCGAAACGACCGGTACCTGGTACGCCTATACCGACAAGGATCCGGGTGGACTTTCTACAATTTCCAACGTGTACGACGAAAAACTTCCGGGCTACGTCGTTGTGTTCCCGGGTACCGAAGATCCGACGAACGGCACCAAGGGCTTTGTTGCCTTGAAGGATATCGTCTGGAATCAGGGAACTTATGCGGAAGCTCCGTTCGTCGCTCTCGGTGTCAATATGGTCGAAGATACCTCCAAGGGCTATGACTTCAGCACCTGCAACGCTCTCTCCTACCGCTACAAGGGCGCTGAACACGTCTTCAAGGTTCAGGATGGCCAGGTTGCAGACTACGCCTATCATCAGAAGACTTTCTTGGATGCTGCTGAATGGACAACTGTCGTTGTCACTTGGGACAATCTCCGTCAGCCGTCTTGGGGCGAAAAGGTTGACTTGAACCTCAAGGCTATCAAGAAGATGGCTTGGGAAGTTGTTGGCTTTAAGAATGATGCTGAAACTCAGCCGAACCTCAACTACCTCTATGTTGATGATTTGAAGTGTGTCAATGCCTCGACTGAAGGTATCAAGGCTACTCGCGTGGCCCAGGGTGCAATCAAGCTCGGTGTCCAGGGCGACAAGCTCTCCATCAACGTTGCAAAGTCCGGCAACGTCAAGGTCCAGATTTTCGACATGATGGGCCATGTGATTGAAAACCGCGTTGAGAACATGACTGCTGGTGCTCATCAGATGTCGCTTGACAACATGAGCAAGGGCAGCTACGTGGTTCGCGTGATGATGAACGGTGCAAGCAAGACCGCTCGCGTTACGCTCAAGTAAGAACTGAAGCGCCTCTGGTGCTAAAGTAACCATCAAAAACGCCCCGGACGAAAGTTCGGGGCGTTTTGCTTTGCATGAAGCTGCATGAAAATGTGAAAAGGACTCCCGTTCGGGAGTCCTTTTTGATTGCTTCGACTCAACCCCTGTTTACTAACCACCAACCACTGTTTACTTTTTTCGGCGGTACTTGGGTGAATGCTTTTTACTGCAAGTCGCGCTGCAGCACTTCGATTTTCGCCTTGGACCATTCCTCGAAATCGTCTTGGGCAATGTGGTCCTTCGCCTCCTGCATCAGGTGCAGGTAGAAGTGCAGGTTGTGGATGCTTGCGAGCGTGAATCCGAGGCTCTCGCCTGCGTGGTGCAAGTGGCGCAGGTAGGCGCGGCTGAAGTTTCGGCAGCAGTAGCAGTCGCAATTCGGGTCCACGGGCTTGTCGTATTCCTCGGCGTGGCGCGCGGCCTTGTAGCGGAGAACGCCTTCGCTTGTAAAGAGCATGCCGTTACGGGCGTTGCGGGTGGGCATCACGCAGTCGCACATGTCTACGCCGCGACCGATGAGTTCGAGCAGGTTCCACGGGGTTCCAACGCCCATCACGTAGCGGGCATGGTCCTGCGGTAAAATGTCGGTGCAAAAATCTGCAATCTCGTACATGGTCTCGGTCGGCTCGCCTACGGAAAGGCCTCCCATGGCGAAACCGTCCGGGTCGAGTTCCGCGATGCGTTCAATCGCCTGCTTGCGCAAGTTCTTGTGCATGCCGCCCTGGATGATTCCGAAAAACTGCTGGTCGTAGCCGTGAATGGGCGGGTGCTCCTTGAGCCACTGCATGGCTTCCGCAGTCCACTTGAGCGTGTACTTGAGGCTGTGTTCCGCCTCTTTCGCTGTACTCGGGTACGGCGTGCATTCGTCGAGCGCCATGATGATGTCGGCGCCGATTTCGCGCTGGGCGTTCATCACGCTTGCCGGGCTGAAAAAGTGCTTTGAACCGTCCAGGATGCTTCTGAATTCAACGCCTTCGGGCGTAATCTTGCGAAGGTCCTTCAAACTCCACACCTGGAATCCGCCGCTATCGGTGAGTACGGGCTTGTCCCAGCTCATGAACTTGTGGATGCCGCCGGCGGCCGCAATCTTCGGCGTCGTCGGGCGCAGGTACAGATGGTACGTGTTCGCGAGAATAATTTCCGCCTTGATGTCCTTCAACTGCGCGGGTGTCACGGCCTTCACGGTCGCTTCGGTACCCACGGGCATGAAGATTGGCGTGTTGATGTCGCCATGGTCCGTGTGCAAAACACCCAGGCGGGCCTTGGATTTCTTCGACGTCTTTTTCAGTTCAAAACGGTTCATGTGAAGGTTCGAGGTTCGAGGTTTGAGGCTCGAGACGCTTGTTGAATGTGACGGGGCAGGAATCTTGCGTTTGGGGCTGATTCCTGTTACGGCGTAAAGATAGCTTTTTTTAGGAGAATTTAAAGAAGCGTTTTCTGATGGAAAAAGTGTAAATGATTCCTTTTTCTTGAAAAGATTGGCTTTTCCCGCATGATATAAGCAAAAAATAAAAACGATTTTCCCTGTTTTAACGTGAGTGTCAGATTATGTCATTTGAAGAATCTACATTGAAAAAAATGGAGGTTCAATATGGCGAACGAAAAGATAATTCGAGTTATGGGTACGGGCGATGTTTCCATCAAACCGGATACGACCCGTTTAGAATTTGAAGTGGAATCATTGCATCCAGATTACGCCAAGGCTTATGAAACGGCTGCTGTCGGGAATGCTGGGCTTCGCCGTGCGCTGCAAAGTCTTTCTATTGACCCTGATTTTCTTAAAACTGCTGATTTTGGAATCAAGAAAAAGATGGATTCCGTTCGCGAAAAAGGCGGTTGGAAGGAAGTCTTTAAAGGGTTTGAATTGAATCAGACGCTGGTTTTGGAGCTGCCTATTGATGGAAAATTGGTGTCGAGGGTTCTTGTTGCTCTTGGCAAGGAGTGGCCTGACCTTGAAGTGAAAATTTCCTATGTAAAGAAGGATGTCAAGCAGGTAAAACTTGAAATGCTTGAAAATGCGGTCAAGGATGCTAAGCAAAAAGCGACTGTGATGGCGACAGCTCTGGGCTATACTCTTGGCAACCTTGTTTCCATCGACTATTCGAAGCACAAAATTGATATTAGTTATCATGAAAATTGCATGTGGGGTGGGGATTGTGAAATGCCTGAACCTACATCATCTCTTGACTTGACTCCAGAAGATATCAAATCTTCGGATACTGTCGAAACTGTCTGGTCTTTGAAATAAGGATAATTCGAGTTTTAAAGGTTTTGACTTTTGCATTGCGGTTTTGATAAAACTAAATTCTGTTGACTTATAACCAAAATTTGATTATATCAAGACTAAGTACGATATTCAAATTGAGGTTTACCATGTTGGCAGTCGTGAATCAACGCCGTACGCAAAACACTGAACCTGTGTCGTTCAAGATAGAAGGGAGCCTCATTCCGAAGTTTGTCCTGGTGTTTTTAGAGTCGGCATTCCCGAACGCTGTCAGATTTGAAAATGAAGATGACGAGGCGTACACGAAGCTTGAGGACTGGGAGTGGTACAAGGAAATCTCTGCGAAGATGACGCCGGGGGAGAGGATAAGGGCTGACCGTGGGCTTCGAAATTGGACCCAGAAGGTTCTTGCGCAAAAACTGGGCGTTCCTGTGCAGAATGTGTCCGAAATGGAACGTAATGTGCGTCCGATTTCCCGCAAAATGGCGCAAAAGCTGGGCGAAATTTTCGGCACGTCACCGAATCTGTATTTCAAAGTGTAATATCCGAATCTTGCGCTGTTTTGTCCCCTTTGCCTGTTGTTTGGGGCTTTTGCAGAAGGTCTTGCTTTGTAAACATTTCGTCATTGTTGATTTGTCCATGGGAATAGTGTTTCGGTATGAAATTATTTCTGTGTATTAGGATAACTTTAATAGGGGGTCTTCTGCATGGTGCGGAAGACCGTGTATGGAGTAACGTATGGTAAAAAAGACTATCAAGGGTTGCCTTGTATTGACTGCTGCATTTGGGCTTGCATCAACTGCGATGGCTGACAACCCGATTTCTACCTATCATTATTTGGCTGACCCCGGTGCAGCCGCCGATTCAAACTATTTCTACATCATTACCGACTCCGATGATCCGGCTCCTGCCAACTCGGACGGCTACAAGATTTATGCCCTCTACGGTTTTCGCAGTAGGGATATGCAGAACTGGACTGACTTCGGCATCATTTACGATGCCCGCAAGGTGAACGGCATCAACGACATTTGGGCATCCGGTATCGCGGCTGATCCGAAGACGGGCAAGCTCTATATCGTGTTCCCGGATGGCGGTGGCGGCGGGATTGGCTACATCAAGGCCGATAGCATTGCCGGCCCCTGGTCAAATGCCGTTGGTCAGGGCAAGGATAAGCTTGTGGGCGGTCGTGGCATCATTGGCTGCGATGGTGTTTCGTGGTGCTTTGACCCGGCAATTTTCATTGACGATGATGGGACCTCCTATGTGACATGGGGTGGTGGCGAAAGCAATAGTCGCCCGAACACGGATAACTTCGACATTGTGAAGCTGAACGATGCCAAGGATGCGCCTGTCGGTAACGGTTCCCATGTGAAGGTGAACAACTTGCCCACCCGCAAGATGCTTGAAGCTTCGTACATCCACAAGTACAAAGGCAATTATTACTTCTCTTACAGTACCGGCTGGCAGCAGGGCGCACCCACGATTGACTACGGCATGTCCAATAGTGTTACTGGTCCCTACACCTGGAAGGGAACGATTCTTGGTGACCCGAGCATGAACGGCAAGAGCATCAACGGCAACAATAACCACCATGGTATTGCCGGATTCAAGGGCCACTGGTATGTGGTTTACCATGACCGTCGTATCGCGAAGGGCTACAATGGCTTGGAAAAGATTCCTGCCGACGATGGCAGGCCGAATCCGAACGAAGGTTACCACCGTAGCGTTTCCGTGGACGAAATGTTCTACAATGCAGACGGTACTATCCAGACGGTGAAGTGCACCGACGAGGGCCCGAAGCAGATTGAAAACTTCGACCCGTACGATTGGTATCCGGCTCTCACGAGCTCCAAGCAGAAGGGCATCCGCAGCCGCTCGAACTTTAATTTGGGCAAGGTCGCCGAACACTACCTGCTTCCGCTTTCAACCAAGGAATCCTGGATTCGCGTGAGCGGCGTTGACTTTGGCACTGCTGCGACAGGTTTCATTGTCGAAGCTGCAAGCGCTGCTGACGGCAACAAGATTGAAATCCGCACGGGTTCCGCAACAGGTACCTTGGCTGGCACCTGCGAACTCAAGAATACCGGCAACAAGACGACCTTTGTTGAAAACAAGTGCGAAGTCGAAGGCCTCAAGGGTATTGTTGAGCAGCTGTTCTTCGTGTTCAAGGGCTCTCAGGACTCCACGATGTCCATCAAGGCTTGGGGCTTCGAAGGGAGCGGCACGACTCCGCCGACTCCGCAGAGCCCGTTTGGCGGCAAGGCCTGGGCAATTCCTGGCAAGATTGAAGCCGAAGACTTCGATGTGCCGGGGACTGGCCGCGGCGGTGATGTCGATTCCTACTATGATGATGATTCCGAAAATCAGGGCAAGAGCGACTACCGCAAGGATGACGCTCCTTCTGTGGACATCTACAAGAAGGAATCGGGTGCTGTCGTGATTGGCTACATCAAGAACGGCGAATGGCTTGAATACACCGTGAATGTGGCGAAGGATGGCGACTATACCATGTTTGCCTCTGTCGCCTCTGGTGGTGGCTCCAGCTTCAAGCTTTCTGTGGATGGCAAGGAAGCTACGAGCGATATCGAAGTTCCTGCTGCCGCCGATCCGGATAATTTTGACGATTACAGCATGGTGAATGCGAATATGAATCTCAAGGCTGGCGAACACATTCTCCGCTTTACCGCTACCGCCGACTGGATGGACATTGATTACTTCCAGTTTGTCGAAGGTAAGGATGCCAAGCTGCCTAGCGAAACGGATGTGATTAGCGCCAAGGCGTTCCGTTTGAATGTAGCGAAATCCAAGGTGTACAACGTCTTCAACCTTCAGGGGCACCTGATGGGTACCGTGGATCTCTCCGGCATGAAGGCTGTGGAGGCTATCAAGGCTGCTGGCTTTGGCAAGGGCGTCTACATGCTCAAGCAGGTGAACGGTTCCAAGAAGATGATGGTGAATGCGGCGAAGTAACTGCCGCTAAGGCTCGGCGAATGCGGCGGTAAATTGCCGCATGCCGCTTGGCAAAATCGCATAAAGCAAATTTGAAGCACTTCGGAAAAAATCCGGGGTGCTTTTTGCCGTGGATAAAATATCCACAGAACATCCCTTTTTTCGTATGAAAATCGGTCTTGCCGAATATAATTTAAAATTGAGGCAGAATAATCTGCCCGAAAAAGTGGTGTGTAGTATGAATATTTTAAAAAAAATAAGCGGCACCTGCCTTGTAGCAGGGCTTTTCTCGTTTGGTTTGGCTGACAATCCAATTTCCACCTACCATTATTTGGCGGACCCTTCCTGCGCTTCAGATGGTGATACCTTCTACATTTTGACCGACGTCGATGACTATAATAACCAGACCAACTGGAATTATGACATCGTCGGTCTTTTTGCATTTACTTCGGAGGATATGAAAAACTGGACCGATCACGGCATGGTTTTCAGAAGTAAGCGCGAGTTTGGCGACTATCCTGGTAACACGTGGGCTTCGGGTATTGCCGTCAAGGATGGCAAGGTCTATGTCGTGTACCCCGATGGCGCTGGTGGTGTGGGCATGATTACGGCGCCTGCGATTGACGGTCCCTATACGGACCCGATTCAGGAGTCCCATAATGTCCATTATATTGCCTCGCATTGGAGTCCGAGTGTGATTGGCGGCTGCGACGGCATCGCGAACTGTTTCGATCCGGGTATTTTCTTCGATGACGACGGTTCGGGTTATGTGATTTTCGGTGGCGGTGGCAACAATGAGCGCCCCAACGGAAACAATTTCGATATCATTAAGTTTAACGAAAGTAATGGTAAGATTACGATGGACAAGAACTCCCTGAAGAGAGTTTCCCTGCCCAACTCCTTCGAGGCGCCTTACTTGCACAAGAAGGGTGACTACTATTACTTGAGCTTCAACAACAATAGCCAGGTGATTGCCTACGGTATGTCCAAAAATATCATGGGGCCTTACGACTATGTGGGCACCGTGATTCCGGGTATCGGCTCTGTGCCTGATGCGCATGGCGAAGGCGGCAACAACCATCATGGCTTTGCTCCGTTCAAGGACAAGTGGTATGCTGTTTATCATGACCGCCGTCTGGTGACTTCCAACAACCATCCGACTGCCTGTACCCAGCAGGGCGTCTGCTCCGTGAATCCGAACTTCGAAAACCACAGAAGCGTGGCTATCGATGAACTCACCTGGAACGGCGACAAGATGAATACGCTTAAGTTCACGAACGAAGGACCTAAGCAAATCAAGAATTTCGACCCGTACAAGACCTATAAGGCGACGACGAGCTCCAAGCAGCTGAATATTCGCAGCCGTACCGACTGGACCAAGGGCCAGCCTGTAAAGCATGTGCTTACTCCGCAGGCTTCGAAGGAATCCTGGATTCGCGTGAGCGGCGTGGATTTCGGCAAGGGCGCCGAGAACCTCCGCATCAAGGCCGCGAACGTGGGCGATGGCAACAAGGTTGAAATCCATACAGGTAGCGCTACGGGTACCTTGGCCGGTTCCTGCGAACTTGCAAAGACGAGTGGCTGGAATGATTACAAGGATAACGACTGCGCCATGAAGGGCTTGACGGGCGTCATTGACCAGGTGTTCTTCGTGTTCAAGGGGTCGAAGGATTCTACGATGGGCCTTCTGGAATGGGAATTCCAGGGCACCAAGCGTGAACCGGAACCGCAGACTCCGTTTGGAGGCAAGGCCTGGAATGTTCCTGGCAAGATTGAAGCCGAAAACTTCGATGTGCCGGGCTATGGCGAAGGTAACGATTCCTATTACGATAATGACACCGAAAATCATGGCGAATCCGATTACCGCAAGGAAGATGCCCCGTCTGTCGATCTTTATGCGAAGTCCGAAGACCGCATTGTCGTGGGCTACATCCAGGAGGGTGAATGGCTGGAATATACGATGAATGTGGCGAAGGATGGCGACTACACCGTGTTTGCGTCGGTTGCCTCTGATGGCGGCTCCAGCTTCAAGCTCTCTGTGGATGGCGAGGATGTTGTCAAGGAAATGACTGTCCCTGCCGCTGAGAAGAAGGGCGAAGGCGAAGAGCAGAACTTTGACGACTATCGCGATGTCAGTGCGAACGTGAATCTCAAGGCTGGCGAACACATTCTTCGCTTTACCGCTACTGCTGATTGGATGGATATCGACTACTTCCAGTTTGTCGAAGGCAAGGATGCTAAGCTGCCGAGCGGGACCGAGTCTATTGGCTCCAAGAGGCTTCGTCTGAATGTGACAGCATCTGAGGTGTACAACGTTTTCAACCTTCAGGGACATCTGGTGGGTACCGTGAATCTCTCCGGCAAGAATGCCGCGCAGGCACTCAAGGCTGCAAGCTTCAGCAAGGGCGTCTACATGCTCAAGCAGGTAAACGGCTCGAAGAAGATGATGGTGAATGCCGCGAAATAATTCTGCGTGCCATGGCTGAAATGATGCCGAAACGCTGCTGAATTGACGCTGGAAATGCGGCAACAGAAGTTGCAGGAAGACCTCCCTCCGGGAGGTCTTTTTGCATATGAAAAGCGCTGTTTTATTGTACTGTCCTTGTTATTCTCGGCCTGTCGTTCTGTAGGGGCTTTGCTCCCGTAGAATCAAGAATCCTGCTTCTTAAGCAAAAGAGAATGTCGCCTGGAAAGCGAGGCAACAAAAAAATCCAGCTTTTCAGCTGGATTCTTTTCTGCGGTCGGACAGACTTGAACTGTCATGAGATCGCTCCCACTAGCACCTCAAGCTAGCGTGTCTACCAATTCCACCACGACCGCGTGGTCCTTAATGGAACGAAAACAAAGATAGTAAATTTTTCGAATTTTGGGGATGGTTTCAGAAATTTTTATAAAATTTTTTGCATCGAAAAGAAAATGCTTTTCAGTAGCACTTCGATTGCTTGATAGATTCTTTAGGTTCGTTGGGCTCAATAGGCGAAATTTCATAACAAAAAAATCCAGCCTTTCGGCTGGATTCTTTTCTGCGGTCGGACAGACTTGAACTGTCATGAGATCGCTCCCACTAGCACCTCAAGCTAGCGTGTCTACCAATTCCACCACGACCGCATGGTCCTTAATGGAACGAGCCAAATATAGTTTATTGTTGAATATTTGTAAAGGGGAAACGGTGAAATTTTTATAAAAATATTGAAAAGTTACGCTTGGCTTTATGTATGGGCGTTCCCCCGGCTTAAAGATCGGTTTGGCTGAAATCAAAAATGAAAGGCCCAAAACGAAAAATACGCAAGCCGGGGTCGCTGTCTTCCGGGCTACCCTCCGGTCGGTGCTCGCGCGCTCGCACTGGCTGCGCCACCCTACAGGTAGCTAACGCATTTTCGACGAAAGAATATGCTTCTAGAAATGCGCAGGTTTGCGGTTTGAGCGTTTTTCCTTCACGTCACCTTTGAGCTAATCGAGTGGCTCGCAGTTAAAGCAACATCCCGAGCGCATCTCGCCTCAGAGTAACACTGTGGCGCAGCCGCCAAACATTCCTCTTATAATTCATACTTCATAATTACAATCCCGCGCCATAGGCACCAAACTTTTCACTAGCCCCTAGCTCCTAAATCCTAGCCACTAGCCACTAAATCTCAGCCCCTCTTCCGCAGATTTAACGCAGCTCTTCGACCAGCTTGTCGAACACCTGCCCGCGGACCTTGTAGTTCTTGAAGAGGCCAAAGCTTGCGCAGGCGGGGCTCATGATGACGGTTCCGCCCTGGCCGATTTTCAAACTGTCCGCGAACGCCTCTTCCAGGGTGGGGTAGATGGTGGCGGGAATCTTGAGACCCGCTTCTTTGAGTGACTGCAGCATGCGCTCTGCGGTAGCGCCGATGAGGGCGACTTGCTTCAGGTTCGGGCGTTCGTTTACGAGAATCTGCGAAAGTTCGGTGAAGTCGGCGTTCTTTTCGGAACCGCCGAGAATCAAGGCAAACGGTCGCTTCATGCTGCCTGTTGCCGCAATCGTTGCGTCCGGGCGTGTGGCATAACTGTCGTTGTAGAATTCGATGCCGTTCTTTTCACCCTTGAATTCCATGCGGAAGGGGAGCGTTTCGTAGGTTTCCAAAGCCTTGAATGCGTCTGCGACGCTCACGCCGAGTGCTGTGCAGGCGAGCGTTGCCGCAGCCATGTTTTCGAGTTGGTAGAGTCCGCGTACTTTGCAGTTTGCAAGGCAGAGCTTGTCGTTGCCAATAGTGAGCGTGTCTTCTTCGATAACTGCGTTACCGCTTTCGTAACTAACGGAAAGTTTTTTGCCGGCAGGGCTTTCGTTTGCGATTTTTGCGGTGGGCTCCGCGTCTGCCAAATAGACGCAGGTGTCGCCGCGTTTTTGCCAACGCACGAGGTTAGCCTTTGCGTCGCGGTATTCCTCGACGCTCTTGTGCCAATCCAAATGCTCGGTACTCACACGCAGAACAATGCTCACGTCCGGCGATACAGACAAAGTCATCAACTGGAAACTGGAAAGTTCCAGGATACTGATGCGGTCAGGGGTTTCGTCTTCCAAAAGGTCCAAAGCCGGCACGCCGAAGTTCCCGCCGATGGCGTTCTTCTTTCCGCACTTGTCCAAAATGTGGCTCACCATGCTCACTGTGCTGCCCTTGCCCAGAGTGCCTGTGACGCCTACTGTCTTTACGGATTTAGTTTGTTCCAAGAACAACTGAATCTGGCTTGTCATCATGCCACCGTTCATCTGGAACTTGAACAGGTCCTGGCTCATCGGATACACGCCTGCGGAACGCACCACGGTCACGCAGTCCTTGAGTCCGTCCAGGTAGTTTTCGCCGCTGAAAGTCTTCACGTTTACGCCGGCGGGCACTTCGGGGAGTGTTACCGGATTTTTGTCCATCACTACGATTTCCTTGACTCCTTCGCGGAACAAGTAACGGAGCGTGCTCTGGCCTTCGACGCCAAAGCCAAGAATACCAACAGGGGAAACGAGATTGCTGTTCATGTTAAGCCTTTTGCAAAATAATTTTTTTCTATGAAATTATAGCAATATAAATTCGCTTTGTTTTGCCTATGACGCATAGGCTGTAATGGTTGCCGCGCTTGGTTAATCGTTGAGTTTTTTTTTGCGGTCCCGGCACTTTTTTTGTTGTATGCTATGGTAACGATGCACATGCGGCTTTCGCGTTCTTTTTCGTTTTCAAGGAATTCTTCTTGTTCTAGGCAAGTTTCATCGGTCCAGTCTCAACAATGGTTACACGAAGAAAGTGTGATACAGGCGAGAATGAAAAGAGCGTATTTCATGTATGGGAATATAGAAACAATGCGGTAGCCTGGTTGTCTGTAAATGGGGCTTTTTGTGTGTAGGTTGGGTGAAGGTGAATTTTGCTAAAATTTGATTTACAACTTTGTAAACTACAATGTTGTATATTTGAAATAAAAATGGTATATTTGTTTTTATGAAATCTAAAAGTTCTTATTCCGACAAAGATAATCCGCCGTTTGTTTATGGCCCTGCCGTATCTGATGATTATTACATAAATCGCAGCAACGATGAAAAACGTCTTATGACGAATTTTAAGACTGGCGTGAATACCATTCTTGTTTCGCCCAGGCGTTATGGAAAGACTTCCCTTGTAAAAAAGATGTGTCGCCAATTGACATCGAAAAAATTGAAGGTTGTTTATGTGGATGTCTATAAATGCCGCGATGAATATGAATTTTACAACACTTTTGTAGAATCGTTATTAAGGCAAACGTCAACGAAGTTTGAAGAATGGAAAAATTTGGCGCAGGGTTTCTTGGAGCGCTTGCAACCCAAAATTACTTTGAGCAGCGATCCTTTGCTTGATTATTCTGTTTCTTTGGGCATCACTAAAAAAACGCATTCTCCCGAAGAAGTTCTTGAGTTACCTGAAAAAATAGCCGAAAAAAATGATTGGAAGATTGTTGTATGTATTGATGAATTTCAACAAATAGGCGAGTTCAGCGATTCTCTTGCTTTTCAGAAACAATTGCGTTCTGTTTGGCAGCATCATAAAAAAACTTGTTATTGCCTGTTTGGTAGTAAAAAGCATTTGATGGTTGAATTGTTCTTGAAAAATAATTATCCGTTTTATCGTTTTGGCGACATTATTCATCTAGGGAAGATTCCGACAGATGATTGGGTGAATTACATTTGTAATAGATTTGCTTTGTTTGGAAAAGAAATTTCTAAAGAATTTGCTGTTCGAATTGTTGAATTTGTTGAAAATAATGCTGCGTATGTGCAACAACTTGCTTCTTTAACGTTTTACTATACTCAAAAGGTTGCCGAGGAAAATTCTCTTCTTGCAGCTATGGAAGATTTGTTGCAGCAAAATTTACCGCTTTATACGTTGGCAGCGGAATCTCTGACTTCGTATCAAATGAATTTTTTAAGGGCACTGGTTCTTGGAATTCACAAGGAGTTTGGGGCTGCTGATGTTCGTGAGGAATTCCGGTTGGGATCGCCCGCAAATATTGGCCGAATCAAGGATGCCTTAATTAAACAAGAATTGATTTTGCTTAATGATTATGGCTATGATTTTGCAGACCCTGTGTTCAAAAAATGGTTTGAACGCTATTGCATGATGTAAAAAAGTCCAGCCTTTTGGCTGGGCTTCTTAATGCGGTCGGACAGACTTGAACTGTCATGAGATCGCTCCCACTAGCACCTCAAGCTAGCGTGTCTACCAATTCCACCACGACCGCAGGTTTGCTGGCGTATCAAAAGGTGTTACCCCAAGCTACGCCGTGCAAATCTTACTTGGCTTCGCCAGCCGGAGCGGCCGGAGCTTCAGCTGGTGCAGCGGGTGCTGCAGCCGGAGCCGGGGCTTCCGTTGCCGGAGCGCCGAAATTAGCCGGGAGTGCCGGAATTTCAGGAGCCTGTTCGGCAGCGCTTTCGCGGGTTGCCTTCTGCATGGCGGATTCTTCAACAGTCTGATCCTGCTTTGCGGTGATGAGGCCGAGAGCGAAGACGACGATGAAGAAAATCACAGCTACGACACGGGTCAACTTCTGGATGAAGGTCGCTGCGCCGGCGGTGGAGAATGCGGATTGCGAGGTCATGCCACCGAGACCTGCGAGACCACCCATCTTGTCGTTCTGGACGAGAACGAGAAGCATGAGGAACAAGCAGAGAAACACGTGGAGGACGATCAAAACCCAAAAGAGAGTTGTCATAGTTATTCCTTAAATGGTGAAAATTACTTGGCTTCGGCTGCAGCGATGATTTCCATGAAGGTGTTGGCCTTGAGACCTGCACCACCAATCAAACCACCATCGATGTCCTTCTGAGCAAGGAGGCCGGCAGCGTTAGCACCCTTCATGGAGCCACCGTACTGAATGCGCATGCCTTCTGCAACTTCAGCGCCGTAGATTTCAGCGACGACGGAGCGGACGTATGCCTGGGTGTCCTGAGCCTGTTCGTCAGTAGCGGTAACGCCGGTGCCGATTGCCCAAACCGGTTCGTAAGCGAGAACGCACTTTGCGGCGTCTTCAGCGGAAACGTCCTTGAATGCACCCTTGACCTGGAGGCCGAGGACTTCCTTCAAAATGCCGCCGTTGCGCTGGTCGAGAGTTTCGCCAATGCAGATAATCGGCTTGATGCCTGCAGCGAGGGTCTTCTTGACCTTGAGGTTCACCGTTTCTTCCGTTTCGTGGAAGTACTGGCGCTGTTCGGAGTGGCCGATGATGATGTATTCGGCGCCAATTTCCTTGACCATGTCAACGGAGACCTTGCCGGTGAATGCGCCCTGGTCCTTCCAGTGGATGTCCTGGATGGCGAGCTTCACGTTCGTGCCCTTCACGACGTCTGCAACCTTGGCTGCGGCGAGGTAGGTCGGAGCGATGACCACTTCGGTCTTCTTCACGTCCTTGACGGCTTCAACGATGTCCTTAGCGAGCTGAACGCTTTCGCTAACGGTCTTGTTCATCTTCCAGTTACCAGCAATGATGTACTGACGCATGATAATAACTCCTTGAGAGGTTTAAAATTTAACGCGCGTAAATGTAGAAAAAAAAGCAGCTTTGGCGAGCCTTTAATCTTGTAATGGGGGCTTCAGGGGATAAAAAAAGCCCTCGGCTGTTGGACCGAGGGGGGCGGATTGCTTTGAAATTGCTGCAGAACTAGTGTTCGTAGTTGCTGGAACGGCTGGATGTCGGTGCCGGAGAGCCGCCATAGCGGTCGCCTTCGATCTTGTCCAGGATGAGCTCGGCTTCGTAACCCTTCAAACGAGCGTGTTCCGGGGATTTCCAGATGAGACGGGTGATGAGCTTGCCTTCTGGTGTGAAGTATTCCCAAACCTTACCATCGACGGTTTCGTGGTCGGCCGGCCCCCAGAGGAGGTTCACCATGTCTGTTGTCATGCCTTCTTCGATGTAGCCCTGCTTGAACACATCCTTCAAGTGCTTGTCAATGCCCATGCTTTCCTTCACGACGAAGTATTCGCGTTCGTATTCATTTTGACCCACACCGCGTTCAATAAGAATGGGCGAGGCGTAACGGTTCGTACAGCCCCAGAACATGAACAAGCTGATGGCGAGCACGCAAAGATGGGAAAGTTTCATATATTCTCCTTTAGTAACTCTGAATATTTTCAAAGCTTTGATTTGCTGACCACAAAATAAGAATTTATCGTGCAAGTAGATAAATAATTTTTAGATTTTACATTGAAATGAAGAGTATTTGTACTTTGTTAAAGTTTTTTTTACTGGGCGCCGCCTTGGTCGGCTCTCTTTCCTATGGTGTTGGCTTTGATCAAAGTAGCTTGAAAGGGTTTCGTTATGGTCCGAACATGTCTTGGGGGGTGTCTGGCAACACTCCCTTGGTATGGGGGCAGTGGGTTCCTCAAGTCAATGCGGGAATGCATTTTACGTGGCTTGAACCAATAGACCCACTTAATTACGGGGCGTCGCTGGGCAAAATTCCGACCTACTTGAAAATGGAAGGGTCTGTGGAACTCGCTCCTTTTTATGGTGGTTACAGGGCTGGGCTTGGGCTTCGCCCGTTCAAGACGAATCCTCAGCTGGAATTCAATTTTGTCTACGAAAGCTATTTCTATTTTAAGACGAATTTGGAAATGGTCAGTTCCGATGTGGCTGGCGAGGGACGCATCGCGGAAACGTGGAATGCAGATTATATTCTGGATCATGTGGGTGAGTCTGATTCCTCGGATTTTGACTATGCGCAGTTATTTGACATGAGCATCGATTTGACGTACAATATGGACCATGGTGGTGTTATTGGAGTCAGTGCGCATTACATCCGTTCTGATATCAGCACGGACTTTGATGGTAAAAGCTATGACTATGGGAGAAACATTCCTGTTTTCAGCCGAGATTACATCGTAGAATTGATTGCTTACGGGCGAGTGGAATTCTCGAAACATGTTGCGGGGATATTTGAATCCAGCTACTTGAGGACAGGTCTTTTACGCAGCGGTTCCAACGTAAAAAAGGAAGCGCTGAGCTATCGCCAGGTAATGCTTGGGCCTCACTTCACGTGGTCCAATGGTTCTCGCAGCTTGACTTTTGAGGTGGGGATGTGGAATCGTGATAAAAAGCGCTTCTATAACGGGTCACTCGCGCAACAATTCCTGGTTCAGCTTGAATATCAAGGGTATTTCTCGTTCCCCTTCCACGGCGATTTTTCCGAATAGCTTAGGTTCGTTCTTTTTTTCTTTTGGAGCTTTAGCGGTATTCCTCAGCGGGTCGGACTTTAAGGCTTGGATGGGGTAAGCTGAACGAATCCAGAGTGTTCCGTTATATTTGGCACTTGATAGGTTGATTGAGGTGGGGAGCATTTCTCCGGCGTAGGATTTCCATTGGCCGATGGAAAAAACACGTGTTTCCTTCTTGGTCCCGCGCATGACGACATTCTTTGGATAGGGCAGCGTGTCTGCGGCGAGGCTCCACCAGGCCATGGAAAAAGCCGTGGAGAGAATATTGGCTGGCTGTTCTAGGGTGTCCTTGCAGAGAAATTGACCATTTGCAAGAAGCTCCAGGTCATCCAGCTTGAGCGGGGTTTCACCGATGTTTTCTTTGAGGTGATGCGTTCCCAATTGTCGTTTGACCTTAGGTTTCGCGTACTCCATGTGGCGGTGGTCGCCGGCGGTGATGTATACGAATTGGTGACTGTCCGGGAGGTTGACGAAAAATGTGTCCTGTGTGTCGTTGTGGTGGCGCCATTCGATGTCCATGCTGGATCGTGAAAGCTTGCTGTTGGTGAAGCGGCCTTCGATATTAACGACCATTGATGAATTTATCAAAAAGTGTGGACATGAAGTTTGAGAGATTGCTAAACTGGCTGACATGCCCCAAAAAACGGCGAAAAACTTTGCACAACGAATCATGCTTGGGAAAATAGATAATTTTTGCACATAGGGAAACTCCGACTTCTCCCAATGGCTAAAGGAAAAGCCGGAGTTTTTTCAGAAGATAAAGTTATTCTTCGGCGGCGGCTGAATCACTGTCGTCACCGATTTCAATGGATTCGTTCTCACCAAGCTTGAACAATTCCACGTCCTTCATGCTTTCGCGGATCTTCTGCTCGATTTCTGTGCAGAGTTCGGCATTGTCCTTCAGGAAGAGGCGGGTGTTCTCGCGGCCCTGTCCGATGCGTTCGTTGTTGTAGCTGAACCAGGAGCCGCTCTTCTGGATGATGTCCAGTTCGCAGGCGAGGTCGAGGATGGAGGCTTCGCGGGAAATGCCGCAACCGTAGAGGATGTCGAATTCGCACTGCGTGAACGGTGCCGCGACCTTGTTCTTCACGACCTTGATGCGGGTGCGGTTGCCGATGACTTCTTCGCCGTTCTTGATGGCTGCGATGCGACGGATGTCGATGCGCTGCGTGGCGTAGAACTTCAGGGCGTTACCGCCGGTGGTAGTTTCCGGGTTTCCGAACATGACGCCAATCTTCATGCGCAGCTGGTTGATGAACAGCATGCAGGTGTTGGACTTCGAAAGGATGCCGGTGAGCTTGCGGAGCGCCTGCGACATGAGGCGTGCCTGGAGACCCACGTGGTTGTCGCCCATTTCGCCGTTGATTTCCGCTTGCGGCACGAGGGCTGCGACAGAGTCGATAACGATGATGTCGATGGCACCGGAACGGACGAGTGTCTCGGCGATGTCGAGAGCTTGTTCGCCGGTGTCCGGCTGCGATACGAGGAGCGATTCAATATCTACACCGAGCTTGCGGGCGTAGACAGCGTCAAAGGCGTGTTCTGCATCGATGAAGGCCGCGACTCCGCCAAGCTTCTGTGCTTCGGCAATAGCGTGCAGGGTGAGAGTTGTCTTACCGGAGGATTCGGGTCCGAAAATTTCGATGATGCGGCCACGGGGGAATCCTCCGACACCGAGCGCCATGTCCAGCTGGATACATCCGGATGGGATGACCGGGATATCTTCAATGGGCTGGCTTCCGAGTGCCATGATGGAACCTTTACCATAGTTTTTTTCGATTTGCGCAATGGCGTCGGCGACGGCCTTTGCTTTTTCGCTGGAAAGGTTGCTTGTTGGGGTGTTGAGTTTCTTAGCCATGTTTTGACTCCGTATTTTTATCTTGTTTACTTGTTAAATATACTATTTAGTGAACTTTTGTGCAAGTGCTTTTTTGTTTCGATAACAAAAAAAGTAACTTGCCCAACACTTTATACACGCTTTTTTCTCGGATTTGTTTCCTGTTTCCGGTGAAAATCTCGCAAAAAGCCTCATTTTGCAAACTATTGGCGACACACATCCATACGGTGCCTACCGGTTTCCCGGGTTCTGCGCCTGTGGGGCCTGCGATTCCCGTTGTGGATACAGCCCATTCGCAACCGAACTGTTTCCGGGCGCCTTCGGCCATCGCTTTTGCGGTCTGTTCGCTTACTGCACCGTATTTCTCCAGAATTTCTTCTGAAACGCCGAGCATGTCGTGCTTGACTTCGTTCTGGTAGGCGACAATTCCGCCTTTGAGTACCGCGGATGAACCTGCTTCGTTCACGATGCTTGATGCGACTAGGCCTCCCGTGCAGGATTCTGCCGTCGCCACCATTTCGTTTCGCTCAATGAGGACTTGCTTAATCTTTTCTGCAAGTTCGTGTATTTGAATTTCCATGTTGTCACTGTCGTTCATCTTCATGTCCTATAAGTTAAAAAGTTGTTGTGTCAAAAAAAGACATTTTGCTGTTTTACCCGTTTTTTTTTGTAAAAAAAATTAGATAACTTTATCGGTCTACGCAGAATGACTGGCGTTCTTTTTCTATATTCGTCGTGAATGATTCGGAATGTGTTTATATTGGCTTTATTCGTCCTGTGGATGGTGGTTCCCTCGTTTTCTGCGGAATTGCAAGTCCGAAAGGCTACAGGCGTTGAATCTATCGATACGCTTGCCGTGAACGAATGGGATATTCCGACAAAACACAATTCTCTGGCTTACGCCATGTTATTTAGTCTTTTGCCGGGAGGCGGTCAATATTACACGGAACATTACGTCCGTGGAGTTTTTTTAACCGGCATTGAAGGGCTGCTTATTTATGATGTCTTTTTCAACAAGTCCTCTCAAAGGGAGCGCATCCACGACCAGGCGAGGCCTTTCCAGGATTCCGTAGGTATTTTTACAAGGAATATTATCAATTGCGGCTCAAGGGATAGTTTACGTTATTATCAGGATCAGCGTCTAGGTTTTGTAAAACGAGTGAGAGAGCTCAGCGACAAGAAGATGGAACAGGAAGATGTTCGCAAGGCGGAGATGGCGTGGCTGATAGGAGTTCACTTGTATGGGATGTTCGATACTTTTGGAATTTGGTTCAACAACAACCATAGAAGCGTTAAACAGCGGAGTATGAAAACGGCGCTGTTGCTTTCAATTTTGCCTGGTGGGGGGCAGATGTACAATGGTGAGTTCGGCAAGGCAGGGCTACTTTACATGGGTCTTCTTGGAGCGAGCGTGAGCGTCTGGACGTCTCAGAACATGGTCAACTATTATCTCGACCGCAAGCATTTGCTTGAGGCGGAAAATGCTGACTATGACGATCTCGATAAGATCAACGAAAGGGTGACTTATTACCGCAAGAACAGAAACCAGTACATTTGGGGAGCCGCCCTGATTTATCTTTATTCTATGGGTGATGCTGTCGTAGATGCGCTTTTGAGTGACTTTGATAATCCTGTTCACTTGGCTCTTTTGCCGAATTTCGCGGGTGGAGCGCAGGCGATGTTTACGTTTGACTTCTGATCACTTGAACTTCAGAGGCGGCATTTGGATGCCGTCGAATATTTTTGTGAAAGAACCTCTGAAATGCCCTTCGTTGTTTCGCTTGAATTCGAAGCGGGTGACCATGGCGTAGCTGAATTTTCCTTCGACAAAGTCGCTATCGGGGAGTCCACAGGCGAAATGCTGCATTGATGCGATAACACCTGCGTGGGTGACGCACAGGAATTCTCCATCGTCATCGAGAGAATCCAGAAATTTTTCGACACGCTTGTCTACGTCGTGGAAGGATTCGCCTTCGGGGAACCTGTAGCCGCGGAGGTTTGAAAGCCATGCCTGCATCTGCTCTTCCGGAGCAGCTGTAAGTTTGCTGCCTTCCCAGGTGCCGAAGTGCAGTTCTAGGATTTCCTCGCGTTTTTCGATAGGCAGTTTTGTTACCTCGGCGACTTTCTCTGCAAGGCGCATGCAACGTAACAGCGGGCTTGCGAACAGACGTGTTGGCTTGGCTTCCGTCTTTAAGTATGCTGCAATCGCATTGGAGGATTCTTCGGGAAAAGTCTGGGAGACGTCGAAATCCAGCCTGCCGTAGCAGACGTCGTTCGGATTGTAAGGCTTGGTGTGTCGGATGGTCCAAAGAATCATTTTAAGTGAATGCGGGGTGGTGGACTGAAGTTGAAAACGAGCCGATAGAAGGGCTGTTGTCCAAATTTAGCTTTTTGCGCATGTTTGGAATTGGAAAAATCCCTTTTTTTTAAAAATGGTGGCCCAAACTGAAGCTTTTTACCGTTTTGGGCCTATCTTTTGTTACTTTGTCTGTGCATTTATCGTTGGTTTGGAAGGTCAAATGGCTGAAATGCGCTTTCTTGTGGGCCCAAAAGTGCTTTTTTTATCAATTTGAGCTTGCTTTGGATGACGTGAATCGAAATTTTCTCAAGAAAGTAATTAGTTTGTTTGAAAAGTGTGGGCCCAAATGGCCTCTTTTTATCGTTTTGGGCCACCATTTTGCCGAAAATAGCTTTTTTGCGACTTCTGATGCCAAAAAAAAATAACCCGTGACCATAATCCATCGGGTTGCAAAAAAATCCTAGGCTACCTGAGCACATAAAAATTCGCAAGTCCGTTGCTGCTTTCGCCCTGGCGATTTGCCCGCAAATAGTCATTGCGCAGGGCCTAGGACTTCCCAATATAGAATTACTTTGGAATTTTTTCAAGGGGTTCCTGCAAGAATATGATTTTTCAGATTTGTTAATATCGCTGAATCAACTTTTTCCCCAAGGAATGCAAAAAGAAGTGCTGTAAATCACGGAATTTTGTTTCTTTTTATTTTGTTACAATTTTGCTACTTTGTTCTGGACTTACTATTGAATTGAAAAAAAATTTTTTCTATATTTGGCACTACAATAATAAAACACTGAGTGGTGTGTGGAAATCCCGGTGAGGAGTTTTAAATGAGGTTAGGGAGTTTTTTGACTAAAGCCCTGTTTTGGGTAGGCTTGGTTGTACCTGTTTTTTCCGCTGAAGTGGCGCCACTTCATTTTGAGGGGATAGATGATTCCAGACAGCAGGAATACTGGGATTATTTGATTAAGTTTAAGTTGTGGGGTACTAATGGTATTTCCATGGGGCGCGCAAAGTTGCCTGATGAGTCTGGTTGGACAGGCACTGCCCGTGGCGGCTTCAAGGGAACCAATAATCAAATTGTCCTTGGTGGGCCTGTCATTGTGGGGGGCGATATTTCGCTTGGTTCCGAGGACAGGTTTTCTACCGGCCCTATTCGTGCTACAGGAAGTTTTAATGCCGGTGCGAATAACGGCAGCGGGAATTTCTTTGCATCGACATCCTGTATTGATGGCTATGTCAACGATTTGGCAAAAACGGGCGTTTACAATGCGGGCGGCTCTTTGTTCCAAGGTGGGGACGCTCATATTGGACCGTGTGTCGAAACTCTTGTGGCGGGAGTCAAGACCGATTTGAAGGTGCCTGTGCTGAATGCCTCGGGGTATAGCGGCTCTGTCAACGTGGGGGACCGTCAGACGGGGTACCTGGATGTTCCGTCCGGTGAGGGAGTATATGATGTATATCTTGAAAGTTTCCGCATGGGAAGTAGTGCTACCCTTTACGTGCGAATTCCGAAAGAAGGTCGCATTGTTCGTGTATTTGTTCGTGATGGGCTAAATCTTAGCGATCATCCTACGATTCAAATCATGAATGTAGGTGCCGATGCGAACTACGATGCGAACTCAGGAAGGTACACTAGTGTGGGTACGGGTGCAAAAGTCATCAAGAATAACGAATATGCAGGGAATCTTCTGTTCTATACGACCAAGGACATCTCCTTTGCGAATACCGACAACCATCCTGTGCAAGGCTCTTTTATCACTACGGGCAAAATCAGTATGGTGAGCAATATGGTCTTTGCCGGTCAGTTGATTGCAAATTCCATGGAAATCGGTAACGAAATCGACGGAAAGGATTTTATCTACGTTCCCTTTGATCCTCCAGAAATTGATATCGAGGGGCTTGTCCGCGATGCAAAGTTTGTGGAAAATGACAGTCTTGTCGAAGTTCCTGTGCATTTGACTAAGACTCCGAAGACGGATGTCTATATCGAATTTTGTTACGTGGAAGGCGCCTTTGGCGGTTTGGAGGCGGAAAAGTCTGCCGACAAAAACGATTTGCTGAGTGTCGATGATGATATGCCTCTTTGTGAGGTGCAGGTGAATGGCGAGTCGAAGACTGTTGTCGGAACGTCGAGGAGAATTACTATTCCGGCAGGCTCCTTGGTGGCGATAGAGGATTCTCAGAAACCCTGGATTCGTGTGAAGGATGATGGAATTGTCGAGGGAACGCAGTATATTATTTTCTATGTGACTAAAATTAGCGGCGCCGTCATTAAGGGTAATGCGACGGCGGGTGGCGTCTACTTGACGCTTCTGGACAAGCAGAATATCCCTCCGAAATTTGATGATTCCGACCCGAAACTCAATGTCAGCGAAAATGAAGTTGCCGCAAATGCGGGCTTTATCAGCGGTATTATCCGTGCAAGTGATACCGATGATGATGAACTACTATTTGAAATTGTAGGCGGTAACGGCAAGGATTTCTTCGATATAGAAAAGGTAGATGGGAAGGATGAAGCAAGAATTTCGCTCAAGGAAGGCGTCTCCCTTGACTACGAAGCCTTGTCGGCGCAGAATTTTGCATACGATATTACGGTCAAGGTCTATGAGTTCCGGGCTCAGGGATATGACACGAAAACGTTCAAGGTGGCCGTAAACGATGTCAACGAAAATCCGATTGTGAACGATACTACGGTGCATATTCGCGAAGATGTGGATGCAAGTTCCTCGACGCCGCGAATTCTGTTTAGCGATATTGACGTTTTTAATGCAAGCTTCCGCGAAAATCAGATGCTTCCTGTCGGTGGCGATACTGCTGTGTTTACGGTGCTTCCGAATGGTCGCCTTTCGATTCAGCCAGGTGTCTCGCTGGATTTTGAAACGAAATCCGAGTATACGCTGAAGGTGAAAGTTGTAGATAAGAATGATGCGGATTTGTTTGATACTGCGACGGTGACAATCCTTGTCGATGATGTGGACGATAGTCCGCATTTTGTGGGTGACTTGGATGGATCTGTCTTGGAAAATTCTCCGAAGGGCACGATGGTGAATACTATTCATGCGACCTGTAGCGATAAGACGAAAACTCTGAGCTATTACTTGGAAGATCCGACAGGAACGTTTGTCATTGACCCGCTGACAGGCGTGGTGACGGTCAATGCGGATGATGCGCTGAATTACGAGTTGCAGAGCAGCTATAATGTTACTGTGTATGTGTCCGATAATGGTCAAAAAGATGCCCAGATGACTTCGGAAAAGGTGGTCATTACGGTAGTAGATGTCAATGAGGATCCCGTCTTTGAAGGTGGCGCTGGGGAATTTGCTGAAAATCTCCCTGTGGGAACCCCGATTATGACGCTGATTCAAGGAGACCTTGATATCGATGCTCGTTTCCGCAATAACATATTCGTTCTTGCGGGGGGAGACTCGGCTGGCTTTGCGCTGGATTCCCTGACAGGAGTTATCACGACGACGAGAGTTTTCGATTATGAAATGGACAAGGTGGAATATACGCTGAAAGTCACCGTCCGTGATGCCGAGAATGCCGATTTGGCCGTGACCCGGGACGTTGTGCTGACTCTCACGAATGAAAACGAAGCTCCGAATATTATCACGACAAAGTTTACCGTGGAGGAAAATGCTGAAGGCGGCACTGTGGTTGGAATATTGGAAGGCGTTGATCCGGATGGAGACTCCCCGCTCAGCTACATTCTTTATGAAGGCGATGTTCCGTTCAGTGTTAAGCCCGATGGTCAAATTGTGGTAAAGGAAGGCGCCGTTATCGACTTTGAAACGAAAAATGTATATGAATTCACTGTGCGTGTGAGGGATGCTGGTGGTCTTCATTCCGATTCCGTGATTACGGTACAGGTGGAAGATGTAAATGAACCACCGAAGGTTGTGGACCAGCGCTTTGTTGTGGCTGAAGATGTCGAGGTTTCGTTTACAGTGGGCGTCATTGAGGCTTCCGACCTGGATACCGCTTCGAAATTTAGCGAACTGGGCTGCGAAATTGTCGGAGAAAGCGATGTCTTTGACGTTCAAGCCGATTGTGCCATCATTGTAAAGGCACCGCTGGATTATGAAGCTGATTCGCTGTACAAGATAACTGTTGCCGTTTCTGATGGTGAATTATCCGATACTGCCGAAGTGACTGTTGTCGTGAAGGATGTTTTCGAGAAGACCGAGGTTGTCATTACCCGTGCGGAGAACAAGGATTCCGTGTGGCTTCAGCCCGATACGATTTATGTTCACTTAACGGATTTGGGTTTGGAATGGACTATCGATAATGAGTTGCAATCCTGCGATACGACGCTTACGGAAGGGACGAATATCATTATCAAGGAAGTTTGCGATGAACACAAAAATGAATGCGGTCGTGATACGCTGGTCGTATTCGTAAGTACGGCAGCCCCAATTGTGACTGTGAGTGCCGAAAAGAAGGATGTTGTCGCCGACAATATATATACGATTGTCGAACCTGTTGATGAAAAGGATTCCTCTTATTATGTGAATACGCGCGAAAATGACATTATGGTGACGGTAAGCGATTCCTCGACGGGGTATGCCAAGTCCTTTACCGTGAATGTCGAATTGGAAACGGTCCAGGTTACAAGTTCCGTTTACAAGACAGTAAGCAATATTGCCGATGCTAAAGTTTCTCTGAATGAAAAAGCCGAAGTCCTTCGCACTCCTGAAAACGAAGAAAGCATCAAGGTGACTTATACGGACCGCGTGAATGGCAAGGATGTACTTGTAACCTACTACACCGACAAAGATGGCGAGATTCTGAAGACTCCCGTGGTTGTAGATGGACGTGTAAAGGAAATTGAGGCTATTACCGTTTCCTACACCGAAATGCTGGATGGCAAGAATGTGACCGTCTCGTACAAAGCTGATGCTTCTAGTGGAAAGCGTGTACAGGTACTTTCGGGACTTGGTGATGGCGTTTCGGATATTTCTGTCGAAGGGGACTTTGTGGTCTCGTATGATTATGTGGACAAGTCCAATAATGCAGTGACTATCTCCTATACTGTGGATGAAAATGGCGAAATTGTAAGCAACAACGAGGATAATACTGGTTATCAAGTGAGCTATTCCTACACGAACCAGTATGGTAACTCTGCCACGCGTTCCCTTTTTGTGGTGCTTGACCAGGTGGGACCGACTGTAGAAATACTCTCTCCGACAAAGAATGCTGTCATTCATGAAAATTATGTGCATGTGGAGTGGACTGTAAATGGGGTAGCGCAGGATACGCTTAATGTACAGGGCTTAGACAAAGGACCTGGCTACATTGTGCGCTGCTATCGCGATAAGGCGGGTAACGAGGCTACAGCGACGGTTCCTGTCATCATGAAGAATGTCAAGGATATCGATATCCATGTTGAAAAGCCTGTAACTATCGTGGATAATGATTCTGTGCAGAAGTATTACGATGTCAATCCTCCCAAGGATGGCGACCGCTATGTGGTCAGTGTCTTGAATCCGAATACGGGGCGCGAAATGGAAACTATTGTTGGTGGCGAAAAAGGTGAGCGTGATGGTTCTGGTGAGGAACCCTATCCTGGGCTGGATGGCCACTTGGGACCGTCCGTTGGTATCGATGTCCGTTTGCCGATGGTGAGTGATGTCGGTGGTCTTGCTACTCTTGATGACCTTATCGGCAAGGACGGTCTTGTCGCTATTGACGGCGTCGATGCCGCAAATAGTGAAAAAATGACTGTAGATGATTATATTCGGGAAAATTGCTCCGAGGAATTTGCCGAGCATCGCTACAGTGACTACAGCAAGATGAATCTTTACGATATCGATGTCGATGTGAATATCTGGGTTTATACCACTTTGGGCGGCTTTGTTGACCGTTTCAGCTTCTCGCAGAAGATGAACGACCCTGAATTAGTCAATGGTGCCGGACATGCCGAAATGCATTTTGAAATGAAACCCGACTTCGACGGAAATGTTCGCACTGCTGATGGACGCCTTCTTGGAACTGGCGCCTATCTCTACAAAACCGAGGTCAAGATGACAAGCAAACTCCGCTGCACGCTTCCTCCGGTGAAGGATTCCCAAAAAGTGAACAGCAAGAAGGGGGCGGTCGTGAAGTCCAGCGATGAACTCCTGAAGCCGTTCGGGTATAAACGCCCCAAAAAATGACTTTCATCACTTTTTTTTGCGTAATAAAATGATAGATGCGGAATTTTTTCAATTCCGCATTTTTTTCATTATATTGATATGAAAAGAGCCCTTTTTATTGTGTGGCGTCTTTTTCTATTTTTTTGTATAATAAAAGGGTATTCTACTTGTTGGGGTATTTGTATGGCTAGGTGTTTTTTTAGGACTGTTTCAACTTTGATGCTCCTTGCTGGAGCATTTGTGCCGTCGTTGGCTCAAGAAGATGTTAATCTCGCTCCATTCTATTTCCATAGTGGTGAAAGTGCGTCTGATGGATTGGCGAGTTGGAACCGCTTGATGAAGTACAAGATTTGGGGTACCGAAGGTGTTACGTTCAATAAGGAAGATGTTATCATCCGTGAAACGAGTGGTTATACAGGGACTGCTTCGGAAAATGTGACTTTCAATAATGGCCGGCATGTTCTTGGCGGACCGATTCTTTCGGGTAAGGACCTGGTTTTCAGCTATCCGGGCACGAGTCCTGATATGGATTCCCTGTATAAGGGGCCTGTCCGTGCCAAAAATCTTGTTTTGGCGAATTGGTATGAGGCGCCACATTCGTTTTACGAAGGCAACTATTGCTTTGACGGTACGGATATTTACATGAATCAAGGCGATGACAACGCCAGAAAAAAGTGGGTCAATAATGTAAAGAATGGCAAGGTCTATGCCAATTTTGCAGAAAATTTGCGCCATGAACCTTTTGCGAATTGCCCAAAGGGCCCCACAAAAGACGGAATCGACTCTGTCCCCGAACCGGACTACGATTTGTTTGTGCCGGAAATTGCGGCTCCTGCCAGTTGGGAGCCGGGATTGAGCATTGAACTTACTGTTGCTGAGACGAAGTATATTCACATTCCGCCTATAGAGAGCGATAAGGATAGTACCTGGTATAACAAGTTTATGGAATCCATCGTGATTGGCGGAACGAAGGATAAGAAACTTTATATCCTGATGCCTCGCAAAACACATAATGCGAATCATAAGAATGGCCGTTTGACGCGTATTTTCTTGCGCGATGGTCTGACGATTATGCCTGCCTCCAATAATACGCATATTGAGGTTGTCTATGTGAATACGGAGGCTACGTGGGACAAGGCTGGTCAGCAGTGGAAAAATTTTGTCATTCATGATACCACTGTTGTGAAAAATTCGGAATATGCCGGTAATTTGCTCTTTTACACGACAAAAGATATTACTTGGGAGAATATGATTGACCCGAATTATCAGGGGACGTTCATGACGACAGGTAGTTTCTCCATAAAAAATCATATTAATCTGGCTGGACAGCTGCTTTCCAAGAACATTTCGTTTGAAGCCGATGTGAAGGGCGATTTCCACTATGTCCCGTTCAATCCGCCTGAAATTGACATCGGCGTGTTCTCGAGCGACAAGTTCATCGAAAAGGACGCCCTGGAGTCCATGGGTGTTGGCTTGACTAGCGCTCCCGAAACCGAAGTCAGCTTCAAGTACTGTTTTGAGTTCTTCGGCAACTTGAGCGAAAGTGTGCAGAAGCAATATTCAAGCTGGAATTTTGCGACTGAGGATGACCTCAATTTTGAGATTGAAGCGGGCAACACCGCAGCCTTTATGCCGCTGTGCTCAAAAAACGAATTCAAGGAAGTGGTCGTCCACAAGGGCGAGACTGAACCGAATTTGAATTTTATGCCAAACATCATTGTCAAGGTGGATGATTTAGTTGAAGGTGACGAATGGATGATATTTAAGGTTTGGGACTTGAATGGAGCTGTACTTGCTGGCGACCGCTTTGATGGCGGTATTCCGCTCAAGTTGACAGATTCAAGTAATGACCCCCCTGTGATTGATACGAAATCAGTCCTAGCCGTTCTTGAAGAAACTGCGAATGCCAAGGCGGGTAAGGTCAAGGCGACTGATCCCGAGGGGACTGCTGAATTGGTGTTCAATATTATCGGCGGTTCAGCCATGGATCTGTTTGATATTAGCGTGTCTGGCGATGTTTCCTTGAAAACAGGTGTAGACCCGCTGGATTATGAAAGTTGGTGCGGTAATGATGCTGCCTGTAAGACGCATAATCCGAAATATGAAATTGATGTCCAAGTTTGTGAAAAGAGGGCTTCGACGGTTTGCGATACCGCAAAAATGGAAGTCCTCGTGAAGGATTTGAACGAAAATCCCGTTGTAAGGGATGATACGCTTGAAATTCTTGAAAACGCTACGGGTGGAAGCACTGTTGGCCGTATTCCGCTTGATGATATTGATGTGGACTTGAATTTCCGTGTCAATACGATGAAGGGTGTTGGTGGGGATACCGCCATCTTCGATGTTCTTCCGAATGGTCGAATCGCCTTGAAGGAGGGCATTTCTTTGGATTACGAGACGGATTCGCTTTATGAACTCAAGGTGCGGCTGGAGGATTCCGATAATCCGGAACTCTTTGATACCGCTACGATTACGATTAAGGTCAAGGATTTTGACGATGGGCCGTATTTTGGCGATATTTCGGATGGGTCTGTCAAAGAAAATTCTCCAGTGAATACTCTGGTGAATTCTGTTGTCGCTATTTGCAGTGACAAGAGTAAGGTGTTGACTTATACCATGGATGATCCAACGGGAACATTTAAGATTGATAAAAAAACGGGGGCTGTGACTGTTGCCGAGGCTACGCTGGATTACGAAAGGCAGCAGTCATATATTGTGACTGTGCATGTGTCCGATAACGGCGCAAAGCCGCAAACCGCTTCTGTTCAGGTGAACATTCTTGTGGAAGATGTCAATGAAAATCCTGTTTTTGAAGGGGATTCCGCGACTTTTGCTGAAAACCTCCCAAAGGGTCAGGTGGTGACTACGCTTACTGCTGGTGATATTGATGTTGCCGAAAATTTCCGTCAAAACATGTTCATTTTGGCAGGCGGCGACACCGCGGGCTTTGCTCTGGACCCGCTGACGGGTATCATCACGACAACAAGGTCGTTTGACTACGAAACGGACAAGACTGTTCTCACGTTGCAAGTGACTGTGCGAGATATCGAAGATTCGAAGCTTGCCGTGACTGAAAATGTGGTTATTTCGCTTACGAATGTGAATGAAGCTCCGTATGTTGTCACTCCGGAATTCTCGGTGAATGAAAACGTTCCAGGCGGTTCCATTATTGGCGTCATCCAGGGGGCGGATCCGGATGCGGGCGATTCCGTCTTGACATTCTCTGTTCCCTCGGGAAGTGGCGACTTGCCGTTTAGCGTATTTGCTGATGGTTCCATTGTCGTGAAAGAAGATGCTGTTATTGACTTTGAGACGAAGGATACTTACGAATTTACCGTGCGTGTCATGGATATGGGCGGACTTTCTTCCGATACGGTTATTACAATCCATGTAAAAGATGTGAACGAACCGCCAATGGTTGATGACCAAAGGTTTGTCGTGGAAGAAAATGTGGATGTTCCCTCTTCGGTGGGCTTTGTCGAAGCGAGCGATCCGGACAAGGATGCTACGTTCAGCTCTCTTACTTGTAAAATTGCAGAAGAAAGCGAATTTTTTGCAGTAGGAGCTGATTGTTCCATTACGGTGAAGTCGCCGCTGGACTACGAAACGGATTCACTGTACAAAATTGGTGTCGTAGTTACCGATGGCTGGCTTTCGGATACTGCCGAGGTGACCGTTGTCGTGAAGGATGTCTTCGAAAAGACGGATGTCGTCATCACCCGTGCCGAAAACAAGGATTCCGTATGGCTCAATCCGGATACGATTTACGTGAACCATCCGGGATTGAACATCGAGTGGAAGGTGGATGATGAATTGATGACTGACGATACGACGCTTACTGAAGGTCCAAACGTCATCATCAAGGAGGTTTGCGATGAGCACAAGAATGTCTGCGGTCGTGATACGCTCGTGGTCTATGTGAGCACTGCTGCTCCGATTGTGACTGTCAGCACTGAAAAGAAGGATGTAAAGGCCGATAACATTTATACGGTTGTCGAGGAGGTTGCAGAAAAGGATACCGCGTTCTACGTGAATACGAGCAAGAACGATATCAAGGTGACTGTAAGCGATACTGTGGCGGGCTATTCTAAATCCTTCACGGTCAATGTTGATTTGGATGTAGCTCAAGTGCCAAATTCCGTATTTAAGACAGTTGGCTCCATAGCTGATGCTAAAATCTCCTTGAATGAGAAGGCTGACATGCTTAGAACTCCTGAAAATGGCGAACGTATCAAGGTAACGTACTCTGATCGCGTGAACGGTAAGGACGTGCTTGTGACCTATTACACCGACAATGATGGCAAAATCCTGAAAACACCGGTGGTGGTGGATGGCAAGGAAAAGGAAATCGAGGCGATTGTCGTTTCCTATACTGAAATGGTCGATGGCAGGGAAGTCGTTGTTTCGTATACGGCAGACGCCTCTAGCGGAAAGCGCGTCGAAATTTCTTCCGGTGTCGGAGAGGGCGAGTCTTCAAAGGCTATTGTCGGCGATTTTACCGTCTCCTACGATTATGTGGACAAGTCGGGCAACAAGGTGAATGTTTCCTATACGGTTGATGAAAATGGCAACATTGTGTCGAACAGCGAAGGTAATAAGGGCTACCGGGTGAGTTATACTTACACAAACCAGTACGGCAACTCCGCAACGCAATCGCTGTTTATCGTTCTTGACCAGGTTGGACCGGTCGTTGAAATTATCTCTCCGACCAAGAATGCCGTAATTTACGAGAATTTCGTCCATGTGGATTGGAGAGTGAACGGGGTGGATCAAGATACGCTTAATGTGCAGGGATTGGATAAGGGGCCGGGCTATATCGTTCGTACCTATCGTGACAAGGCCGGCAACGAGGCTACCGCGACGGTACCTGTGATTATGAAAAATGTAAAGGACATTGAAATCCAGGTTGAAAAGCCTGTGACTATTGTAAATGCGGATTCTGTACAGAAATACTATGAAAAGAACCAGCCCGAAGAGGATGACCGTTTTGCCGTTAGTATTCTTAAACCGAGTATTGGTTCTGAAGTGGAAACTATCATTGGCGGTAAGGATGGCGAGCGCGAGGGCTCCGGTAAGGAGCCGTATCCGGGATTGGATGGACATCTCGGACCGTCCCTTGGCATTGATCTTCGCTTGCCGAGAGTGAATGATTTGGGTGGACTAGCCACTCTCGACGATCTTGTGGGGAAGGATGGTATGGTTGCTCTTGATGGCGTCGATGCCGCAAATAGCGAAAAGGTGACTGTCGATGAGTTTATTCGTGAACACTGCTCTACGGAATTTGTTGAACATCGCTACAGCGACAATAGCAAGATGAATCTCTACGATATTGATGTGGATATCCGCATTTGGGTCTATTCTTCCCTTGGAAATTTTGTGGATTATTTCAGCTTTACGCAGAAAATGAACGATCCCGAACTCGTTAATGGTGCTGGCTTTGCAAAGATGAACTTTGAACTGAAGCCAGACTTGGATGGAAACATTCGTACTTCGGAAAATGGTCGCTTGCTTGGAACTGGCGCCTATATATTCAAAACCGAGGTGACAATGAAGAGTAAGCTGCGCTGCGATCTTCCACCTGTGAGCGACACTCAGAAGATAAACAACAAGAAGGGTGCTGTGATGAAGGCTAGTGAAGAGCTTTTGAAAAAATTCGGATATAGAAAACCCGAAAAGTCTAAGTGAAAAATGATTTGTTTGTAATGATTTTGTAAAATAAAAAGCGGATTTGCCTTGGCAAATCCGTTTCTTTTGTTTAAAGAGGCTTTTTAGGTCACATTTTATTGCTGTTTGTAAGGGTGGCGTCATGATGAAAAAAAACTTTTTTTATATTTAAAACTGATGGATTTTAGGTTTTGCTAAACATAAAGCATTTCTTACAGGAGTAATATATGTGGTTCAGCAGAAAAAATTTTAGGGGTTTAGCGCTTGTGCTTCTAACTGGAGTCGCAACCGCGTTTGGTGTGGGTGATATTTCACCTTTTTCTTTTACGGGGCGTAGTGCCGATCAGCAGGGCGAGTATTGGGAAGACCTGATGGCGTTCAAGCTCTGGGGTACAAATAGCCTCAGTATGGGCCATTCCGTAATGTTGGATACTATCGGTGCTGTGGGTTCCGGCAAAGACGCTCATTTTGCAAATAATAATCACTTTATTGGTGGACCGATTTATATCGGTGGAACACTTAATGATGGTGATGGTGAAACCTATTTTATAAGCGGTCCAGGAAAAATTAATACGTATGCCGCTGGTCAAAATGAGAGTATGCTCAACGGTCATTTTTGTATCAATAACATCTCCTCTCATAGTGACAAGGTTCGGTTAAATGGGTCTTATGACTTGAATGAGCCGAGAGCCAATGTTAAACGAACTCTTTATTTTAATGGAACACTTGGTGGAGATTGCTCCGAGGTATTGAGCTTTGTTCCTGGAAACCTTGAAATTCCGTCAATTTCGGGGTCATGGCCGAGCGGTGTTATTGATTTACAGGGTATAAGTCTTGATAACCGGACTGCATATATTGATGTGCCTCCGCAGGATAAGACTACGGGGAAGAATAAGTTCGATATTAAAATACCGAGTATCCAAACAGGCAACAACTCTACCATATATGTTCGCTTGGAATCTTCAAATATCTATGCACGAATTTTCATTAGTGGAACGTTCAGGATAAGTGATCATACCAATATTCAGGTGGTGTATGTGAATAAGGACGCTTCCTATGACTATAACAACCATCGCTGGAATAATGTGGCGGGTAATCTTTCGCCAGTTGCTGCTGATGAATATGTTGGTAACCTGCTTTTCTATACGAATGAAAATTTTGAATTGCCTTCGATGGATGTCAATACACGCTTGCAAGGTACGTACATGACTCCTAAAAAGATGAAAATCGGATCTAACCTCAATTTGACGGGACAATTGCTTGCAAACGACATGGAAATTGGACATGATTTCGTGGGCGATTTCCGCTATATGCCCTTTGAAAAGCCTATAGTAAAATTTGATCCGGTTAAAAATTTTAAGGATGGCTTCCCTGAAAATGACAAGTGGGAACATGGTTTTGTCGGACTTGATTCTGTTTCCAAGACTGCTGTTTCCTTTAACTACTGCTTCCAGATGGGGGGGGAATATACCGCGTCTGAAGCTGATTTTAATACCGACGGACATCCGTTCCCCGTTTGCGGAAAGAGCAATGGAACGGTGACGATTCCTGCCAAATCGCTTTTACCGACAGCGGAATCGGATATTTGGATTAACGTTAAAAAGGATGCTATCGCTGAAGGCGAGGAATATGTCTATTTGAAGATTTACAATATGTCTGGTGCCGTATTGGAAGGTAACATGATAGAAGGTGGCTTCAAATTGAAGTTGATTGACTCGGACCTCGAGCCGAAGTCCGCCAACGCTTCCTTTATAGCGGTTGAAGATTCCCTCTTCGTGGTGTCGAATACTTTGTTTGCATACGAGACTCCTGCTGATAACCCGTTACCTCAGGGCGGTATTGTTATCAACACTCTTCCAGAAAAAGGCTATTTGGTATACATGGGTGATACGCTGAAAGTTGGCGGTGCTGCTGTCAAACTTGATTCGTTGAAGGCGGGTAAGTTGCAGTTTATCAGCGCTGAAAATGAATACAGCAGTAAAACGGAAGTCTACACGACGTTTACTTTCTCTGTGTCAAATACCAAGGGACAGACTTCCAAGAACGCTTATACGATGACTGTGTATGTAACTCCTGTTAACGATGTTCCTACGGCTGACAATCCGACTCTCACGATTGATGAAGACAAGTCCGGCATTGCAGTAACGGGCAAGATTGAGGTGAAGGATGTGGATGATTCCAAGTTCACCTATGAATTTGATGATACTTTCACCACGACTTACACGAAGGCTAATTACACGAAGGTAACAGGTAAATTCGAAATTGATGAAGAAACGGGCGTTATTTCAGTAAAGGCTGGAGCATCTCTCAACTACGAATCCGCTGATAGCGTTTATACCATCAAGGTGAAAATTACTGATGCTGCTTCTACAACTGGGGGTACAGGAAAGCAATCCGTAGTTTCCGATGTGACAATCAAGGTTCTTGATGTCAATGAATCTCCTGTTGTCAAGGACACGACGTTTACAATTAATGAAAATTCCAAGCCGAATACGACTGTTGGCAAGGTGACTGCTTCTGATCCGGATGTTGTCAACCCGAACTTTGGTACGATTAGCTATGCTATTGAAGACGATGTTCCGTTCAAGATTGACGAAAAGGGCGTAATTTCCGTCGCTTCCGAGGCTGTTCTTGATTATGAAGTGCAACCATCCTATGAATTCAATGTGGTTGTTACTGATAAGGGCGGAAAATCCGACAAGGCTACTGTTGTCGTGAATTTGAAGGATCTTAACGAGCCGCCTCAACCGGGTGATATCAAGAGCTCCTACGAAGTGGAAGAACATGTCATCGAGGACTATGTTATTTTCAAGGTGGATATTGACGATTATGATGCCGCCGATGCTAGCAAGTTGACCGTCAAGTTGACTGATGACGCCGCTGTCGCTGGTAAGACTAGTGCTGCGGATTTGTTCAATGCGACTATAATTAAGAGAGAGGGGGGTAAGGCTGGCGAGTGGACCTTGGTTGTGACTGTCAAGGATAGCGCCTTGCTCAACTATGAAACTCTTTGGGACGATGATGTCAAGGATGTGTTCTACAATATCACGTTGACGGTTACGGATGCGGCCAAGAATTCGGTGCCTCTTTCTACAAAGATTGTTGTCGTTGATGTGAACGAAGAACCTTCTGTGGATGATGAAACCTTCAAGATTTCTGAAAATATCGGAATTGGCGATAAGGTCGGTGCAATGAAGGGGGTCGATCCGGATACGAGAAATGCTAAATTTGGCACTTTGACTTATGAACTTGTGAAACTTGATGCGTCCGATGTCATTCCGTTCGATGTCAATCCTTCTACCGGTGTTATCACTGTTGCAAAGGGGGCTACTATTGACTATGAAATACAGGATACTTACAAGTTCAAGGTGTCTGTTACTGATGGCGAATTTTCCGATGAAGCTAATGTTACTGTCGAGGTGGGTGATGAAGTTGAAGTTCCGAAGTTCCATGATGTGGCTGACGCTTCTGTTGATGAAAATACGGCAAATGCTACTGAAATTACAAGATTTGAAGTTACGGACCCGGATGGAAACGTGAGTTCCCTGAAAACATCCTTGGAGGACGAAGGTAAGGTGAAGAACGTGACCAGCGCCGAGGACTTGTTCAGCGCATCTCTCGTGCAGGATGGCGGCAAGTGGTTCTATGTTATTTCTGTAGCGAATTCGGCTAAACTTGATTACGAAACGCTTTATGGAAATCATTACAATACAGCGACGAAAAAGGTCCAGTTCAATGTGACCACGGTATTGACGGCAAAGACCGGCGCGACTTCTTCTGAAAGTATCGTTATTGTTGTGAACGATGTGAACGAAGCTCCGACTGCAACGGGCGGTGATTTCCAAGTCAATGAAGATGTTTTGGTTGGAACTACTGTTACCTCCATCAAGGCTTCTGATCCCGATGTGAAGAACACTGCTTTTAGTAGCTTGACGTTTGTGATTGATGAAAATTCTGATTCTGAAGCCGGCAATAATGTTCCGTTTACCATCAACAAAACGAACGGGACGTTGATTGTAAGCAAAACCTTGGATTATGAATCGCTTACGATTGAAGATAAAACGTACAAATTCCATGTGACAGTCTCTGATGGTGAAAAGTCCGTGACGGTTCCTGTTTCTGTTGAAGTTCTTGACGTGGCAGAAAAACCGAAGGTTGAACCGGGTGATGGTGAAGTGAATGAACATGCTGAAGATGGGCATGTGATTACTACGGTGAGTGCTAAGGATTTGGATGTCGGTAGTGGACTTACCTTCAGCTTTAAGACTGTTCCTGCCGATGCCAAGGGCATGTTTGACATTAATTCCAAGGGCGAAATCATTGTCTTGAGCTCGGCCAAGTTGGATTATGAAGTCTTGATGGATGCAGGTCTGTCTGTTGTTCCTCTCATTGTGACGGTAAAGGGATCTGGTGGAGCAAGCGCTGATGTTGAATACGATATTACCGTACTTGATGTTAACGAGGCGCCTACCGCTGAAGGTTTTGTGAAGGAAATTCCTGAAAATTCGCCCAAGGGAACCAAGGTGGGGACTGTAAAGGCCAGTGACCCTGATACGTATAACACCGCCTTTAGCACGTTGAGCTTCTTTATCGAAGAAAATATCGATGACAACACTGCTAACGACGTTCCTTTCGAAGTTGATGAAAATGGTTTGGTTACCGTGGTTGATGCTTCTAAGCTGGACTATGAAACAAAACCGACTTGGACTTTCAATGTCAAGGTTACCGATGGCGAAACAGAACCTCAAGTTGTTGAAGTCACGGTTAAGCTTTCGAATGAAAATGAACCCCCGACTTTGGATTTAGGTGCCAATGCTTGGGATGTTGTTGAAAATTCTGCAACGGGTACTGCTGTTGGTGAAGCCAAGGCTGAAGACGTAGATGCTGGCGATAAGTTGACATATTCTATGACTAGTAAGTCTGCTGATGCTTTGAAGCTTTTTGAAATTGATGCTGCGTCGGGTAAGGTGACTGTAAAGAACAAGGCCTTGCTTGATTACGAAACTTTGACCGAGGTTTCTTATACGGTGACGATTACTGTGAAGGATGCCAAGGGCCTTACCGCTTCGGATGACAAGGTTATCAATGTTATCGATGAGAACGAAAAACCGATTGTTGCTACAACTAAGCTTTCCGTGAAGGAAAATTCCATTGCTGGAACCTTTGTTGGAAAGGTGGATGCTTCTGATCCAGATATCAAGAATCCGAAATTCGGTACCTTGTACTATTCTATTGAAGATGAGAGTGTTCCGTTTGTTGTAAATGGCAAGGGTGAAATTTCTGTAGCTGATGGTGCAAAGCTGGACTATGAAGTCAAGTCTAGCTATGAATTTATCGTGAATGTTACGGATAACGAGTACGTTGAGCCTGTGACTGTCATTGTGACTTTGGAAGATGTACCTGAACGTCCTCAATTCCCAGAAGACAACTTCAATATGAATGTTGATGAAAATTCCAAGAAGGGAACATCTGTTGGTGTGGTTGCAGCTTCTGATGATGATTGCAAGGACGACAAGACTTGCTCCTTGAATTATGAATTGATTGCTCACCCGAAGGATGCCGATGGTATCACTTTGTTTGTGCTGAATGCTTCGACTGGTGAAATCACTGTCAAGGCTGATAATACTTTGAACTACGAAAAGAAAGCTGAATACAATGTGAGAGTTGTCGTTTATGATGGCAAGAAGGGTGCTACTGGTATTTTGAGTGATACTGCTGTCGTGACCATCAAGATTAATGATGTGAACGATGCTCCAGTCATTGCGAACAAGACTGTCACGGTTGAAGAAAATGCAAAACAGGGTGTCTATGTTGGTACCGTTGAAGCTACTGATGAAGATTCCTGGAGTGTCATTAGCTATAAGTTGGCTGATTCTACAAAGGGTTCTGCCAGCTTGTTCGAAATCAATGAGAAAACCGGCGAAGTTTATGTCGCAAAGGGCGCTAAACTGGATTATGAAGAGAATAAGGTCATTTATGTAAAGACGATTGCTGTCGATAATGGCGAATCCAAGGGCTTCAAGAATCTTTCCGATACCGCTGTCATGGCGATTGAGTTGAAGGATATGCCTGAACGTCCGGAACTTGTCTGCATAGAGGGCGATGAAGATTGCATGGGACCGTTCCATATCAAGGAAAATTCTTCGACGGGTACAGTCATTCATGAATTTGAACTAAGGGATCCTGACCACGATGATGTGGGCAAGATTAAACTTGAAATGGTCGATGTCATCGGTACGGGGGCTGATTCGCTCTTTGATCTCAAGCTGAAAGAAACCTCTAAGGAAGGCGTCTATAGGGTTCAGGTAGTTGTGAAGGATGGCGACAAGCTTGATTATGAAAAGGTGGAGGAAATGCACTCTATCAAGATTATCGGTAAGGATAATTCAGACTTGCGCGATACCCTTTCTCGAATCATCATGGTCGATGATGTGAACGAAAGCCCGATTCTTGAACCGCAGAATTTTGTAATTAAGGAACATCTGTCTGGCGAAACTCTCGTTGGTGTTATCAAGAATGATGATTTGGACGATGATGATCAGTTTAGGCAGAACGAATTCTCCGTTGTCAGTGGCGATACGTCTATATTCGAAGTCACCAGCGATGGCGTTATCTATACGAAGCGTGAGCTTGACTACGAAGTGGATGATCATAAGTTCACTCTGGAAGTGAAATTGACCGACAAGAACGATGATCGTGTTTCTATTACAGAAAAGATGGTTGTCAACTTGTTGAACGTTCCTGAAGCCCCGAAGATTGATGGTGCCGAATTCTCTATTAAGGAAAATGTTCCTGATTCAACTTTCATTGGTAAGTTGACTGCTACTGACCCTGATGGCGAAGGCGAAATTGACCACTTCGACTTGCTGTATCCTAATGATTACGTCTATGTAACGAAGGATGGTGGTGTCTATGTCAAGGATAGTTCAAAGTTTGACTTTGAAACCATTGATTCGATATCTGTGGCTGTCTATGTGATTGATGAAGATGGTTTGACTTCTGATACTACAATAACGATTCGTATCAAAGATGTCAACGAATCTCCTCGTGTCGAAGATCAGGTGTTCGATGTTCCTGAAGATGTTCCGACGTTTACAGTTATCGGGACTGTAGATGCATCTGATCCGGATGTCAAGAACAAGGACTATGGAACCTTGACATACAAGCTTGTTGATGATGATAAGAAGTTCAAGGTTGATTCTCTCGGTCAGATTACGGTAATCGACTCTTTGGACTATGAGTCGAAAACAAATTACAATCTCAAGGTTGTTGTCTCGGATGGTGAAAATTCCGATACAGCAGATGTTGTCATCAATATTTCGAATGTCGTTGAAAGTTCCGAGGTTGAAATTGTCCGCGCAGAAACTACGGATTCTGTGTGGGTCAAACCGGATACGATTTACACCAACAAGTCTTCTATTGACTTGGAATGGACTGAAGATGGCGAATTGAAAACCGGAACGTCTTCGTTGACGGAAGGTACGAACGTCATCGTTAAGGAATACAAGGATCCGAGCAAGGATAAACCAGGCCGCGATACTGTCGTTGTCATTGTAAGCACTGCAGAACCTTATGTGACTGTGAAGACTTATACCGATGAAGTCAAGGCCGAAAACTTCTACACGATTGTTGAAGAAACCGACACCAAGGATACCGCATTCTATGTGAATGACATGATGAACGATATTCAGGTAACTGTGAAGGATACTGCTTCCGGTGTTTCTGAATCCTACATTGTCAAGGCTAAGCTGGATTCCGTCGCTATTTCTGCAAGTGAATACAAGACGGTCGCTTCTATTGCCGATGCAGAGGTGACTCTGAACGAAAAACCGTCTTCTTCTGTGACGAAGACTCCGGAAAATGGCGAAAAGGTGAAAGTCTCCTATACAGAAAAGGTGAATGGTTCGGAAGTTGTTGTGTCCTACTTCACTGATTTGAAGGGTAATATCATTAAGGAACCTGTCATGGACAGCAAGGGCAAGGTTTCTAATATCGAAGTGATTACCGTTTCCAAGGAAGTAACCTCCGGTGGCAAGACCGTAATTATTTCCTATAAGGCCGATGCTGCTACGGGTAAGATGCTTGTGACGGATGCCGAAGGCAATCTGATGACTAGTGTTCCTAAGTCTTCTGGTAAGGATGACGAATACCAGTCAAAGACGGGTAACGGCGTGTTTACTGTCACTTATGACTATTTTGATGTTGATTCGAATAAGGTGACAGTGTCCTACGTGACGGATGAAAAGGGCAAGATGGTCAAGAATGAAGATGGGGATACGGGCTACTCGCTGTCCTATACCTATACGAATAAATTTGGAAATTCTGCAACGCAGTCTATTTTCATTGTGCTTGATCAGGTGGGACCGAAGGTCGAAATCCTTTCTCCGAAGGAAAACGAAGTGTTCCATGAAAACTTCGTTGATGTGAAGTGGACTGTAAATGGAGAAGTCCAGGATACCCTGACTGTGCAGAGCATTGAAAAGGGCAAGACTCCGATTATCCGTATTTATCGTGACAAGGCTGGTAACGAATCTGCCGATACAGTGGTTGTCATCATGAAGAATGCGAAGAATGTGGATATCAGTGTGGAAACTCCTGTGACTATCATGGTTCTCGATTCTCTCCAGAAGTTCTACGAAGTCAATCCGCCTGAAGCTGGTGAAACGCACGCTGTAAGCATTGTCAACCCCGATACTGAAGAGGAAGAGGAAGTGCTTGTTGGTGGTACGTTCAATGGAAAGAAGGGGAACAAGACTGGTTCCGGTGAAGAACCTTATCCTGGTCTGGATGGACACATCGGTCCGACTCTCAATATTGATTTGAAGTTGCCTACGGTGAGTGCAATCGGTGGTTTTGCCACGTTGGATGATCTCGTGATGGGTAAGCAAGGTCAAATCGCTCTTGATGGTGTGGAACATGCTGACAGTAGAATGGTTTCTGTTGAAGAGTATGTCGCTGATCATTGCTCTGATGAATTCCAGAAAGAACTTGGTTCCGACATTTCCAAGGCTAACCTTTATAATACGACAGCCTATGTGAGGGTCTGGGTCTATACTTCTACAGGTTCGTTTGTGGAAGAATACAGTTTCGAACAGGATTTGAACGATCCGAAATATGCCGGTAAGGGCGGCATGACCAGATTGAACTTTGAATTGAAGCCGGACTTCAATGGTGAACTCAGAAATGAAGAGGGACGTCTCTTTGGAACGGGGGCATTTGTGTTCAAGTCCGAAGTTACGTTAAAGTCTGAATTGCGCTGCAATTTGCCGCCGATTACAGATGTTGGCATGCCTGTTTCTTCCAAGATCGGCTATGTGATGAAGTCTAGTGATGATTTGCTGAAGAAGTTTGGTTACAAGCGTCCTTCGACAAAGAATCGCGTAGCTCAAAAGTCTTCAAAGAGTTCTAAGACATCGAAGGATGATGAAGAAGATTCTTCTAGTTCTGTAAAGTCTAGCAGCAGTGTTGCCAAGGATAAGTCTAGCAGTAGCAAGGCGAAATCTTCCAGCAGTGTTGCAAAGGAAGAATCCAGCAGTAGCAAGGCGAAGTCTAGCAGCAGTGTTGCCAAGGATAAGTCTAGCAGTAGCAAGGCAAAATCTTCCAGCAGTGTTACAAAGGAAGAATCCAGCAGCAGTGAAGCGAAGTCCGCAGAGGAATCTTCCAGCAGCGTTGCAGAGGAAGAATCCAGCAGCAGCGAGACGAAGTCCGCAGAGGAATCTTCCAGCAGCGTTGCAAAGGAAGAATCCAGCAGCAGCGAAGCGAAGTCCACAGATGAATCTTCCAGCAGTGTTGCAAAGGAAGAATCCAGCAGCAGTGAATCCTAAGTCTACTGAGATGCTTTGATCTCTAATTTGACTAAAAAATTGGATTAGGCTTTTCCCATGAAAATTCCAGTTCGCAAGAGCTGGAATTTTTTCATTGGTTTTATTCGCATCGTGCATAAATCTATGCGTGAAGTCAATGCTGAGCATGTTTTTTTGAGATGTTGGCGGATTATCTTGGTGAAATAAAGCTTTACTTGTCGAATGTGTAGCGATGTGCAGAACCTCTAAAATCGTCTGATTTTACATTAGTTCGGTGGCTAGAATCCCCAATACTTGCTATTTTTTCGATGCTTGGGATTTTAATGGGACTTTTCTATGATGAACAAAATTAGAGGCTTCTTTTCGTTTTACTGCCTAGTGTTTGCTCAGGTGGCTGTTCCGACAATCGTTGTGTCTGTCATGGAACTTGCACTTCGACGTATGGAACTTGTGCCTGTGTCTTCGTGGCAGTTTTACACACTGCATTTGCTGTTGTTGCTTCCTTGTATTCTATTTTTGACTCCGGCGGGATATTTTTCGGACAAATATCCTAAGGAACGGGTTCTTTTCAAAACGACTCTAGTCTCGCTTCCTGTTGCAGTTCTTTTTGGTTTATCCGTTGTTCTTGGTAATTTGCCTTTGGCCTATGTCTCAGTGGGATTGCTTTTTGTTTTGCAGGCGTTCCAAGCTCCGGCAAGAAATGGCTATATGAAGGAGTTGATGGGGGTCAGGTTCCTTTCTACGGGAAGTGGAATACTGATGATTGTGACTTTTGCAAGCATTATTGTTTTTGCGGCGGTGTCTATTTTCGCTTTTGAAATGCTCGTTTCGCCTTCTGCAAATTTTGAAGAAATGGTAAAACCTCTTTGGCCGCTTTTGGCGGTTGTACTTTTCTTTGAGGTTGCTTCAGTCGTCTTTGCCATGCGCCTTCCCGCAATCGGTGCTTATGATGAAAATTTAAAGTTCCCGTGGGATAAGTATTTCAACTTGGCTTTTGCTCGCCGAAAAATGTACAAGTCCTGGAAAAATCGTGCAGTTCGCCAATCCATTATCGGATTATCGATGTTCTGGGTGATGATTTTCTTGATGGTCTTTGTTATTCAGGAGCAATTTACTTCTGGCAGTTTGCTTTATGAAGATAGAGCTGTTATTCTTGCTGTTGTCGGTTCTGCTGTGGGGCTTTTTATCGGACTTTTCTATGCAATGAAAATGTCCAAGGCGTTTATTGAAACGGGACTTATTCCGCTTGGAACGGCTGGTGCTGCCGTACTTATCTTTTTGATTCCCTTTATACCTCGTCCTTATAATGCGATTGCGTTTACCTTGCTCGGCTTTTGTGGCGGTATCTACATGCTTCCGATGCTTTCGGTGCTTTTGTACAATACTAAGCCGCGTTCGGCGGGGCATGTGCTTTCGGTAAACAATGCGGTCCAGAACGCCTGTATCATATTCTTTGATGTCTTGGCGATTGTCTTCATGGAATACCTAGGCTTTGACCGCATGGATCTGTTCTTCATTTTGGGCTTTGTTTGTGTGGTCGGTACTATTTGGGCTTTGTGGGCCATGCCGCAGACGATGCTTCGTCAGCTTCTGCGTACGATGCTTTCGGTGCACTACAAGTTTTTAGTTCGCGGGCTTCGTTACTTGCCGTGGGAAGGTCCTGTACTTTTGGTTGGTAACCATGTGTCCTATATTGACTGGATTCTGTTGCAGATGTCGAGTCCGCGTCCGCTGCGCTTTGTGATTTGCCGTCAGACGTATGAAAAGTGGTACATTCGCATGCTGCTTACGCAGATGCGTGTTATTGACTTGGACTTGGCGCACCCTGACAAGGCGATGGAAGTTGCTCATGAGGCATTGCTGCGTGGCGAGGCTGTGGTGGTGTTCCCGGAAAACAGCCTTTCTCCGACGGGGAACGTGAACCGCTTCCGTCTGGACTTTAGCGGTGCCGTAAAGGATGTGCAGAATGTAAAGATTGTTCCGTTCTACATCCAGGGCCTGTGGGGTAGCTCTTATTCTAATGCAAGCGCCGGTTACAGAACGATTGTGCATTCTGGTGGTCGCGTTGTCTCGATCGCCTTTGGACGAGTGCTCCCTGCTGAGACAAGTCCTGTGCAAATCAAGCGTGCGGTGCAGGAACTTTCCATTACCGCCTGGGAAGCCTATGACCGTCAGCTGCTGCCTGTCGCGAACAGCTGGATTCGTACGGCGAAGCGCAAGAAGAACAGCCCTGTGGTGTTCAGTCCTGATGGAAAGCATTTGTCGGGTTATTCCCTTGCGACCGCTTCGCTTGCTTTTGGCGCCCTGCTTGAAGGCTTGACCAAGGATGAAAAATGCGTGGGCGTGATGATTCCGCCTTCTGGACCAGGCATTATCGTGAACATGGCTCTCCTTGTTAAGGGAAAGACTGTTACGAACTTGAATTATTCGAGCACTCCGGAGACTATGGACTATTGCTGCCAGATTGCCGGTGTGAAGACGATTGTTACGGCGCATGCCTTTGTTGACAAGTTGAAAAAGAAGGGCGTTCCGCTCGAAGTTCTTTTGGACAAGTACAATGTGTATTACATGGAGGACTTGGCGAAGCAGCTTCCGAAGTCGGCTCTGGTGCTTAACTTCCTGCGTGTGATGCTCTTGCCTGCATGGTATCTTGAAAAGCGCTTCTTCAGGAAGGTGAACTTGGATGATGTCGCAACGGTTATCTTCAGTTCTGGTTCCGAAGGCAAGCCGAAGGGCGTGGAACTGACGCATTTGAACTTGATGGGTGAAATCAAGCAGAGCGCCCATGCGCTGAATCCGGGACCGGAGGACGTGTTCCTCGGCATCCTTCCGCTGTTCCATGCGTTTGGCTTTTCCATCACGACGATGATGTGCCTTGTGGAAGGCATTCCCATAGCGACATGTCCCGATCCGACGGATGCGCGTCTGGTGGGCCGCATTTGCGCCGAGTTCAAGGTGAGTGTCATGGTGGCTACCGGGACGTTTCTTCGCATGTGGGGTGGCAGTCGCCATGTGCATCCGTTGATGTTCTCGCACTTGCGCCTAATTTACGCCGGTGCCGAAAAAATCCGCGAGGACGTGCGTACGCTGTTCCGCACCAAGTTCATGATTGAAATTTTCGAGGGTTTCGGCTGCACCGAGACAACTCCTGTCGCTGCGGTGAACACCTTCGATACGCTGATGGACGACTTCAAGACGGTACAGGTCGGCAACAAGCCGGGGACCGTGGGCGCTCCGCTTCCGGGGACGCAGTTCCGCGTCGTGGATCCGGATACGATGGAAGAGTTGCCGCTAGGCGAGGATGGTCTTTTGCTGATTGGCGGAACCCAGGTGATGAAGGGGTACTTGAAAGATCCTGAACGTACCGAGAAGGCTTTGGCTGTTATCGACGGACATCGCTGGTACAAGACGGGCGACAAGGGGCATATCGACGAGGATGGATTCATCACGATTGTCGATAGGTACAGCCGCTTTGCGAAACTTGGTGGTGAAATGGTGAGCCTTGGTGCCGTGGATTTCAAGATTTCTGAATGTGCCGCGTTTGATCCGATTGAGCATTTTGCGGTCGCTGTTCCTGATGGCAGCAAGGGCGAAAAGATTGCGCTTGTCTATTGCGGTGACCCGTCGGAAGATGAGATGAAGGCTATGCTCAAGCAGGTGGGACTTCCGCCGCTGATGCTGCCTGGTTACGTTGTAAAGGTGGATAGTTTGCCGAAACTTGGAAGCGGCAAGGCTGATGTACAGACGGGCAAAAAAATCGCCATGCAGCGCCTTGGTTTGACCGCCTAGGGAGGACTTATGGGTGTAGAAGAACGTTCCACTCTCGTGTTTGCAAGCGGCATCGGTCGCATCAAAGAGGAAAAGCCTAAGCCTACGTCTCCGAAAGGGGACGGCGTGGTGCGCATCAGCCTGAAACGTCTTGGTGGCGGTAAAATGGCGAGCGTTGTGTCGGGGGTTCCGCTTTCTGAGGATGAGCTGAAGGATTTGGCCCGGAAGTTGAAACAGAAATGCGGCGTTGGCGGTAGCGTCAAGGATTTCAACATTGAAATCCAGGGCGATAAACGCTTGGTTTTGAAATCAGAATTGGAAAAAATGGGATATTCAGTCAAATTAGCTGGCGGATAGTATGCGTTGGCTCACTTTCTAGAAAAAGGGAATGATATTTTAGTTAAAATGGAGTAATTTTATAATATTGAGTTATAAAGAGGATTTATGAGAGTCCAAGCTCCATTTTTACGCGTTTTAGCAATAGCTGCATTAATTCCCTCGATTGCCTTTTCGGCCTCTGCCGCAGGTAAGGTTCGTTCTACATTGGGAAGTGTAGAACGTCAAAAGGCTTCCGAATCTTCCTGGAAGGATCTTCGCGTTGGTGCCAGCATTTTTCAATCGGATTGCGTTCGAACCGGTGTTGAATCTGAAGTCATTTTCGGATTGCCCGATGGAAGTTCGATTACTATAGCCGAAAACGCAGAAGTGGAGATGACGAATCTTCTTGAAGAAGATGGCATGGGGGCTTTCAAGACTCGCTTGGATATCAAGAAGGGCCACATCAATTTTGCCGTCCGTAAATTCAAGGAAAAAAAATCCGTTTTTCAGTTCAAGACGGGGACGGCGACCGCATCTATCCGAGGAACGGAAGGGTTTATCGGTGGGGATAAAGTCTTCTTTGCCGGCTTGAAGAACGGTAAACTTGAAATTACGTCGGATGATGGTAAGCGTACTGTTTCCATCGGTGCAGGGGAAACTGCTCTCGGAAGGGATTCGCTTGTGGTAGTGAAGCTTGCTTCTTCTGGTGAGTATGGTTTCGCCAAAAAACTTGAGAAGATTATTGCGGATTCAACGAAATCAATAGATGATATTGTGAACGAGTCGCAAAAGGCTGATGCAGAATACCAGAGTAACGAAAAAGCTGTGATGGATTCGATTACCTCTGTGATTCCAGAAAATAATTTTACCGTGATGACATCTTCCCCTGTGGAAGTTTGCAACGATGGATTCTCGGTTGAAGGGGCTTATAGGACGAATGACGAAAGCGCCATGCTTATTTTGAAAATAGGTTCCTATACCTCAGAGAACTTGATCCATGCGGCGGATGGTGCGGTACATTCCTTTACACAAAAGGTGCAGATGAATGATGCAAATGGCCTTTGGAAAGAAAAAAAGGCTACGCTTTCGTTTAGGTCTTCCAAGTCTTCAGAAGACAAGACTATCAACATCAACGTCAATAAGACTTGTCCTGCGGTGAACCAGCAGGCTCCGTCAATATCTTTTGTTTCGTATGATTCGCTACGTTGTGTCGCCAATGTGTCCGTTTCAAAGATGCAAAATGATGCAGGAATTTTGTCTGTATCCATGGATGGAGTCTCGATACGCGAGGATGCCTTGACTCAGAATGTGCAGAAAAGAGTGCAACTCAAAAATGGTGTTCACGAGTATCTGTTTGCTGTTGTTGACCAGGCTTCGAACAAGGGGAGTGTGACGAAAAAACTCGGATGCTATCCGATGAAAAGATTCACAGTAAAAGTCTTTGGAGGCGAAAAGGAAAGTCTGAGAGTTCCGCCACCGCCACCGGGAGTTGTTGATAAAATAATGCAAACGCTTCAGTTCCAAATTCGTTTACCCGATAATGAACCGCAAAATATTTACAAGGTAACTGTAAAACAGGCTGGAAAAGTTATATTGAAAGAGTCTCTGTCGCAAATACAGGGGCTGGAATACCAGGTGCCTGTTGAATTGACGAGGGATGCGCAGACCCGTTTTGATATTGAGGTTGTGCATAAGAGCGGGTATGTGGTGAAGGTTAAGAAGGTTTACGAGGTTAATTGATGAATCTTGGAAAGGTGGCTTTTGCTTCACTTTTGATAGCGGGTCCGTTGTCTGCTCAGGTTCGTGTTCCTTTTGCTGACACTACAGCTGCGAGTGCTGGGGGATATGTTTCGAATTATGATGATCCCAATGCTGGAAATGAAGCTCCGATTGATGTAGAAAATGCCTTTGTTCCGGCAACGGATAGTATTGAGGTTACTCCTGCGGGGGCTCAAGCGCCTACTCTTGATGCGTCTTCGGCATCGGTTGTTTCTGATTCTACTGTCTCAGATGGAATGCCTGCTACGGACGCTTCTGTTAGGTCTGTTTCTTCGGTTCTTGGAGGGAACATCGGCGGCTTTTTGACTTTGGACAAGTCTCCATATCGTGTTGAAGAAAATTTAGTCCTTCCTGAAGGTCGTGCTCTTGTAATCAATGCTGGAGTTGTACTTGAATTTGCTGAAGGAACGGGCATCGATATCCGTGGTGGCTCTATTGCTGTTCTTGGTGAAGATGGAAGTCCTGTCGTCTTTCGCCCTAAAACGGAGGGGGGCAGTTGGAATGGCATTTCGGTGACCGGTGGTAAGCGTTCTGAATTTCAGGGGGTGCAGATACATGGCGCTGAATACGGTATTGCTGTAGAAAGTGGCACAGTGGAATTGCGAAATTCCATAATTGATAGTTGTAGTGGTGCTGCTGTATATGCTAAGAATGGAACCGTGGTCATCAACTGGAGCAATATTGTTGATAATAGAGGGGCTGGTGTTTGGGCTTCGGAACGTTCGTCTGTAACGATTGACGATTCCAAGCTGGAGCGAAATCACATTGCGGTTGTTGCCGGTGAGCACGCCAGCGTCTTTATGCAGGTCTCCGCTATAACGAATAACGAGTTTGCCATTGTTGCCGATGGTGACAACTTAATTGCCCCTAGCCGGTCGAGGATTGAGGATAATGGCGTCGGTTTTACGTCTAAGGATTTGCCTTCTGATGATGTCAAGAAGGTCTTGAAAAACAACAAGCTGAATGTTGGACGCAATGTAAAAATTGCTCTTTCGTCCTTAAAACCTGAACCGAGTAATCTTTATGCCCATGAATTTGCACGTATGCAGTCTCAGGGGGACGTTGCCGATTCATCTTGGAAGGTAAACGGCTCTGTTCATTTGACCATGGGAGGTCATGGCGTTATTACCGAGGAAAATGAAGAAAAGGTTCCTTTTGTCTATGGAGCTGATACAGTTGCTCCTGGAAAAAATTACAAAAATTATTTCCAGACGCCAGGTTTCTTTGTCAATTGGAATACATATTTGCAGATGGAATCACCTTATGGACAGGTTCTTGAATTTTCCATGGATGCGGCTCATGACGCATGGGACAAATTCAATATTCGTAACATCCAGGCGTCTTATACAGATAATTACCAGAAAATAATTTTGGGTGATATTCATGTTGCCGCCAATGAAACGTACTTGGCTGGTGTCGATATTCTGGGAGCCTCCTACGAAGTGAATATGTTCCACAACGTGGCTGGTGAACCGCTGTTTGTCTTGTCAGGTTTTGGGGGTGAGGCGAATAAGCCTTTGGTTGTTGGTGATCGCAATCCAGATATGTATAATGACTATGTTGAAGATGGCGAAGCCGAGGTGCAGAAAATTGTTGCCGGTGGTAAGATTCGCTGGAACATGCATCGCCGTTTCAATGGAACGTTAGGCTTTGTCGGCAGCAAGGATTTTTGGGAAGATCCTATTATGCGTGATGGACCTGCTGAAGGCACTAGTTTAGCTGTGCCGGCGTTTTCCTCGAAGACGTTCTTTGCTGATGGTAATTGGCTGTTCTTCCCTGGAGATATAGAGTTGAATGGGCAGGTCGCGTTCGGCGGCGCTGATACGTTAAATGTGCTTGCACAACGAGCTATAAATAAAGTTTTTGCGGAAGCTAACTTGAATGCTTCCAATTTTGCGCAACTTCGCCGTCTCATGAAAAATCCGATTTTGGTCAATGACTTGAGCGAAAAGGAACTTGAAAAAATCTTTGGCGACAATTCCATGATGACCGTTTCCGAAATGCGAAAGAAGTTGATATCGGTATTGGAACTTGCCAAGCAGGAGATGAACAATAGCGAAGAAGAATCTGATGAGGAGTATAAAGATGACTGGTCTGGACAGAATTTAGCTGTTGCTGCATCTTATCACTGGACAAATGGAAAAACGTCCATTGAAGGTTATTTTAGGTTTGTCGGTAACAGGTTCTATAGTGCGGGTTCTCCGGATTTACTGCAAAATAGCCGACTGCTAGGTGGAAATTTTGAGAAGAATTTCCGCGATTTCTGGATATTCAATTTTGGATATGAATTGAATGTGGAAAATGCTTCTGGACCGGGAGATGCCTATAATATCTTTGGCTTGGCAGAAGGGGCCAAGTGCGGATTGATTCCTGGCGCCGATAAGAATTGGCTCGAAGATCATGAACAGGATGCTAATCGCACTCTTTACAATCACGATGGCTATGTAACTAACAAGTTGGTGGGCCAAAAGGTTGAATTTGTTTTCCGCTATGCGTTCAATTATCGCACGCGGAGCACAAACCAGAGGCTTTATGCAAATTACGCTGCTAATTCCGGTATCTTTGATGATGATTGGTTCGCAAAGAGAAAGGGCAAAAAGTCAATAAAGATTGTATCTGATGGAGATACTGTGAGTGTGGATTCCGCTCGTTGGGCCAAGTATTATGCCCTGGCTGATGAAAAGTACCTTGCAACACAGTTTGAAGAACGGCTGCTGAAGAATACCTTTGAACTTGGACTTACGTTCAAGTTGCCGAAAAACGTCTTGAAAATAGGTGGCATTTGGACCTTCCGTACCGATTTGTCCAAGTTCGAGCAGGATGATTTATTGGAGCCGTTCGACTTTTCTGATAAGACGTATGGAATCCTTGGATATTATTTCCATGGAGGCGATTACTTTGAACAGAGGTATCCGGTATCCTTGACGACCTCTGCTGACAACGGGTTCCGCAACGTGTTCTCCGTGGTGCCGCGCTACAAAATTTACAATCGCGATGATATGTCGGAATTAGAATGGACCTTGATGGAAAATATGACTATTCCCATATCTCCGAAGTTTGTTGAACTTTCGTTGAGTGCTGGATATCGTCGATATTCGTTGAGTCGTACGGAAAATGGCAAGAATGCGGACGAATTAGAATTTGATTTTGACGGGTCCATGGCATTGCGTTTCCAGCATACGAAAATTTTCAGCACGGAATGGCTTTTTGGCACGATTGTCAATAGCAGACCGGATAATCCGTCTGAAGCTTACACCGATATCTATGGAAGCTTCTCTGCGAAAGTGGACTTCTAAAATCGAGGGAATTTGATGTTGCATATTGGATGCCACTTGTCTTCGGGCGAGGGGTTCCTCGCGATGGGGAAGACCGCGCTTGCTATTGGGGCCGATACATTTCAGTTTTTCACGCGGAATCCGAGAGGCGGTGCGGCGAAGCCGTTTGATGCGAGGGATGCCGCCGCCCTTGTCGATTTGATGAATGCCAACTCCTTTGCGCCGATACTAGCGCATGCGCCTTATACGCTGAACGCCTGTGCTGCTGACGAGGGTTTGCGCCAGTATGCGAAGGACGTGATGAAGGATGACCTAATGCGCATGGACCATTTCCCTGATGCCATGTACAACTTTCATCCGGGAAGCCACGTGAAGCAGGGCGTGGAAGTGGGCATCCAATATATCTCCGAACTGCTGAACAGCATTCTGCACGAGAATCTCAAGACGAAGGTGCTCCTGGAGACGATGGCGGGGAAGGGAACCGAAGTCGGCCGGACTTTTGAGGAACTCCGCGAAATTATCGACCGTGTGCATCTGGATGCAAAAGTCGGCGTGTGTCTGGATACGTGCCACGTATTTGACGGAGGCTACGATATCGTTAACGACTTGGATGCTGTTCTTGAAAAATTTGACAAGGTGATAGGGCTTGACCGCCTGTGCGCCATTCACCTGAACGATAGCAAGAATCCCATGGGCAGCCACAAGGACCGCCACGAGGTGATTGGCGACGGCTTTATCGGCCTGGAGGCGCTTGTGCGAGTGGTGAATCATCCGGCGTTGAGGCGTTTGCCGTTCTATTTGGAAACTCCGAACGAGTTGCCAGGGTACGCCGCTGAAATTGCTTTGATGCGCAAATCGTTTTTATAGTTTTTTTTGACAAAACCCCTTGACAGGAAAAAGGGAATAGCTATATTTGTGCGCGTCAGAGAGAAACTCTAAAAAGTTTTTCGAAAACGATGCCTCATAGCTCAGTTGGTAGAGCCCGCGACTGTTAATCGCGTTGTCCTTGGTTCGAGTCCAAGTGAGGCAGCTCAAGGCGCCCTTGATCGAAAGATCGAGGGCGTTTTGCTTTTGGAGTGGCTATTGCCGGTAGCAGAGTTGGCCGGTGGAGTAATTGAAAAATATTGCCATTAATTTGGACTTTATGCCTTGACAGACTGAAGTATTTATCTATATTTGTGTGCGTCAAAGAGTTTGCCCCTCAAAAGGTTTTCTCTGAAACGATGCCTCATAGCTCAGTTGGTAGAGCCCGCGACTGTTAATCGCGTTGTCCTTGGTTCGAGTCCAAGCGAGGCAGCTCAAAACGTCCTTGATCGAAAGATCGAGGGCGTTTTGCTTTTACTATTGCTTTTGCCTTTGTGCAGTTGCTGTTCTGGCATAGCGTATACGAGTTCTTCTAGCCGCCGTTTATCAGCTGCTAGCCGCTTGCCAACCGCAAGCCGCTAATCATAAACGGCATAAAAAAAACGGCGGGAATCTTCCCGTCGTTTTGTCGCAAAATGTCGCTTGTGGATTTAGCGGGCTTTCGCTGTCCAGCGCCTTCTGAAGCGCGGCTCGTCGATGATTTTCGCCCAGATGAACCCGCGGCGTACTTCTTCCTTTGAAATGTGGCGGGAAGGGAGCTGTGAGCGCTTTGCTGCGTCTTCTGTTTCGGAAACATCGCTCGAGGCTGTTGCGTCTATCTCGAGACAGCTCTGTTCGCGGTTTTCGCGGGCGCGGTCCTCCAGTTCGTTCAGTTTGCGCTGGCGATCCAATTCGGCATTGGTGGAACTTTGGGTGTTCTTCCATTTGCTCTTGAGTTCGGATTTCTTGCGCTCGAGTTCCTCTTGCAGGCTTTTTTTGGCCTCGAGCTGCTCCCGCTTGAACAGGTTGGCGAGTTCCATCTTGTCGTGGACCAGCACGTCGCAAAAGCCGTCGCCCATGTCACGACCCACGATTTTGTGCTTTTGAAGTTCTTCCAAGACTTTTTCCGCCGTGGTCTCCGAAAATCCAAATGCCTGCTGCAGGTATTCTATGCTGACCTCTTCCCACTGAATTACGGATTCCGCAATTTCGTTGAAGCTGAAATGTCCTGGATTTGCAGGCTGGACTACGGGCAGTTCGACTTCATCTTCGTCGTCATTCACTTCCTTTACGGTCGGGTCCGGCGGCACGTACGTCCCTTGCGAGGCTTCGCGCTGCGCTTCCTGGAATTGGCGAATCAAGTCCTGGAGGTTACGCGGAGGATGCTCTTGGCTAGTACTTTCTTGCCTTTCTTCAGAAACGTCTTCGGGAATGCCTTGTCTCTGTTCGGATTGCTTTTCTTTTTTCTTTGCCGCCATCTTCTTGATGACGAGGTCAAGAACGTAGACGCCTATGAGAAAAAGTAGACCTTCCATAGAATTCGACTCTCCATTTTTTGTGTCGGAACCTAATCTGAATCTTTCAGCCTTGATGCTTTACGCTGTTGCTTTGCCATTTTCTGTTTTAAAGCCCTTTCGTGCCTTCGGTCTCGGCTTTGAAAAGGCTTCTTTTCTGGCTTTGGAGACTTTACTTTGACTTTAGCCCGAGGTTTTGCGGGAGCCTTGTTCTCGGGTGTAAAGATGCTCTTTATGGAGTTGACGATTTTTTCACCGCCTTCTTCAACAAGACCTTGGACAAGGTCTTTTCCAAGTTCTTCCAACAAACCCTGGGCTAAGTCTCCAATCATTTTTACTTCGTCTCTGGTGCGGCGCCGATTTCCTTACGCATCTGGGTGTCGGCTTCGATGTTCTTGAGGTTGTAGTAGTCCATCACGCCGAGCTTTCCGTCGCGCAAGGCACTTGCCATGGCCATCGGAATCTGGGCTTCGGCTTCGACGAGCTTCGCCTTCATCTGCATGACTCTAGCCTTCATTTCCTGTTCGGCGGCGAAAGCCATGGCGCGGCGTTCTTCGGCCTTTGCCTGTGCAATCTTCTTGTCCGCTTCGGCGCGGTCGGTTTCGAGGATGGCGCCGATGTTCTGGCCCACGTCCACGTCTGCAATGTCGATGGAGAGAATTTCAAAGGCGGTTCCTGCGTCAAGGCCGGAGGCGAGCACCTTCTTGGAAATCATGTTCGGATTTTCGAGAACGTCCTTGTGGCTCTTTGCAGAACCGATGGAGGAGACGATGCCTTCGCCGACGCGTGCGACGACAGTATCTTCGCCGGCACCACCGACGAGTTTCTGGATGCTTGCACGCACCGTGATACGGGTGATGGCATGGAGCTGGATACCGTCGAGGGCCACTGCGGAAACTTTCGGGGTTTCGATGACCTTCGGGTTCACAGACATCTGTACTGCTTCCAGCACGTTACGGCCGGCGAGGTCAATGGCGGCGGCTTCCTTGAAGTCAAGCTTGATGTTAGCCTTGTTGGCGGCAATCAACGCCTGGATTACGCGGAGCACGTTACCGCGGCTGAGGTAGTGGGCTTCCAAAAGGTTCGTATCGACCGGGAGGCCTGCCTTGCAGCTCAAGATGCGGGCTTCCACAATCACCTGCGGCGGCACCTTACGCAAGCGCATTCCGATGAGCTGGAAAATGCTCACGTTCGCCTTTGAGAACAAGGCCTGGAGCCACAGGCTGAAGAACTTGCCGATGAAAGCGAGGAGGATAAGGACTATGATGACGGCAATGACGATGCCTATGGTGAGTAATGTATCCATGTGAAACCCAATTGGTTAGGGGGTTGTGGTTGCTGCAAGTTTCAGGCTTGCGATTTGCTTTGTTTGATAATATATATAATTTGTGGAGGATTTTTGGAATAACGGATATTAGGGGCGAATATTTTGCTCCGTTCAGTGTCTTTGAGGCACCTTTTTGTTAAAAGGGGATTCCGACCAGTCGTTAGGTCTAGGAGTACTTTTGGGAGAGAGGTAATCCCTGTCCTTTATTGGCGCATTCCAATTGGTGTTGTTGACTGTCTGGGGCTTGTATTCATTGATAAAGGTTGCTGGATTTATCGGGACAACGACGTCTTCCGGGCAACCTCTGTCGCTGTCGGAGCCTGCGAATATATCGTGTACCAGGTTTCCTCCTAATCCTCGTTCTTCTCTGTCAAAACCTTTGCCGACTCTGATTTTTCCGTAAATTCGATCGCCGATTTTAGCATAAATCTCCAATTTGCAGAAATCGTCCTTGGAAGTCTTGTGGTGGACGCGCTTGCCTGAGCCGACGCGATTCCCGTTGACGTAGAAGTCGTAAGCCTTCCCGTCACTTGCGGTAATGTAGACATTTCGGATGTCATCAAAGAAAAATGCGTTTGCATGTGCCGCAAGGAATACGAGGACTGTTGCTATGTGCGTGAGTCTAGTCATTGTTATATCCCCATACTCATGCCGAGTCCTAGACCTTGAAGATGGTGTCCTTCATGGAGATAGAAGTTCCTGAAGTATCTTGCTCCGATTTTGAAGTTGACGGATTTGAATCTGCCGAACAGGTAGCCTGCTTCAAAAATCGCTGTGCAGCCATTTGTGAATTCGTCTTCTTTCGATGTTGTGGAGAAGCCTGCGCCACCGCCGACATAGGGGGTGCTGGACTTGTCGTGTGAAATCGGAATCCAAAGATTCAATCCGACATAGGTGAGTGATTTTTTCTTAGGAATCTCTTTATGTGTCTCGACATCTAATTCCAAAAGAATACGGTCTAAATCAAGCCATCCGTTGATTCCTAGACCGAGCATGGCGTTTGTGTTGCCGAAGGGAAGGCTTCCGTAAAATTCGAATCCATAGTGGATGAGCTTTTTTCGGGTGAGGGTTTCGTTCGTTGCTTGCGGTTCTTCTTCGACTTTTTGAATCTCCTGCATTTCTTGCAGATTGTCCTTGTTTACGTAGATGGTTGTTTCACTGTCATAGAAACTCTTGGGATTGCTGCCGATTTTGCCTGTGCCCATGGTGTTTGCGACGCGGAAAAGAATGGGAGGGATGTCTTCTGGAATCAGTGCCGTGTATTCGTCGTGCCAAACGATTTCGTTACTTTTGGTGTCCTTCATGACGAACTTGAATACGGTGCCGTAGCTTTTCTTGTCTACGCTAATGTAGAGGGCATACGGACAGCCTCTCTTTTGGGCAATCGTATTGGTGATTTCAACCGATGCGGCTCTGCTGTAGAGATTGTCCTTGTCGGCGGATTTCAGCTTGTAGCGGCCAATGTCTTTTACGTACTGCGCGAATGTCTGTATGATGTACCTTTCGTAGTCGCTATGGACACCTTGAAGCTTGATGTAGGGGAGGAATATGTAGTTGCTGGTTGCCTGGACGGCTCCGTCCTCGTCGAAAAGGGAGGCCAGGTATTCTTCTAAAAGCAGGCCAGGAAGGAACAGCACCGCTTCTGCAGCTTGTGCTCCGACGCTTTTTGCTAAGGAATTGCTAAAACTCATGGTGATGGCAAGAACAATCAATAAAAATCTAGAACGCATAAAATACCTCTCACTGTTTGAGGGAAATATATATCCTAAAGGATGTTCTTTTATGGAGTGTGCAAAAACGGCGGATTAAGCGACAAAATGGGATGATGCCATGATTTGCCGTTTTAAAAAATTTTCTAGCATGAGCTCACGAATATATGTCCTTCCTGTATGGATTCCACCTTGACGTTTTGCCCCGCCTCGATGATTTCGCCGTGGGTGTGGACATCGAAAAGCCTTGTGCTGCCGTCTTCCATGGTGAATTGCGCCTGGCCTACGGGACGGAGGAATGTCTTTGAAATACCCACGTCGCCGACCTTGATTGTCTGGATTGCTTCTGTGGGGGAGGCTGCATTTTCGAGGTCCGTCTTGAGCATGGGCGTCCAGCCTTCGGGCAGGAGCGGAATCAGGTACTTGCTTGCGGCGATGGGGATGATGAGCGCTACGGCTGCACTTCCCACCACGAACAGCAGCCCGAATAGCCACGGTGTTGCGTCAAAGGTCTCTTCGACTGCTTCGGGGACGTATTCAGGGATGTTCGCCGGGTCGTAGCTCATCACTAGCGCCATGATCATGCAAATGATGCCGCCGATTCCAAAGAGGAATGTCCCTGGCATTACAAAAATCTCGACAAGGAAGAGGATGACGCCAGCAATCAGCAGGATGACGGGAAAGACTCCGTCTAGCTGTGGGGCGAACTGCCCGAGGAACACCACCCCGATGAGGATGATGCCGATGATGCCGAAAATTCCAAATCCCGGCGTCTTGAACTCGATGTATAGGGCGCCGAAGCCGAGAATGAGGAGGATTCCCGCGATGGCGCTGATGGCAGATGCGATGTCCTCGCCGACGGTTGTCTCGACCTCGCTTTTTGCCTCGATGGAAAGGGCCGTCTCGAAGTCCTCGCGGTCCTTGAACGTCCCCTGGGAGAATCCGAGTTCAAAAGCTTCCTTGTCGGTCATCGTCAAAAGCTCGCCTTTTTTCACGAGAATCTTGGGGGCGCCCCAGAATTTCTTTGTGACGCTGTCCATCACTGCGTATTTTTCGCCTTCGATGATGAGCGTCGTGTCGCGTTCCGTATTCTTTCCTGCGTCGAGTTTCGCCTTGAGTTCCAGCACTTCAAGTTCCGGAGTCACAAAGGAGGCGGAAAGCAGTTCCGGGTAGCCGTTCATCTGGGCGAGGTTCCTGAACTTGGCGCGGAGAGGCGATTGTATCTTCTCGCCGATAATCTGCGGCGAGCCGTCGCTGTTCTGCAAGATGGGGGCGCAGTCGCCGATGGTTGTCGCCTCGAGCATGTAGAGCTTGTTGCAGGCGAGCGCTATGAGGCTCCCTGCGCTGATGGCCTTCTTTTTTACAAGGGCGATTGTCGTCGGTCCTTTTACCGCCATGATGGTGTCGACGAGGTCGAATGCCGCGTCGAGACGCCCGCCGAAGGTGTTGATTTCAAAGATGATGTAGTCCGGTTTTGCATCCAGGGCTTCGCCGATGGCGCGGGCGCAGAAATCGTACATGGTGGGTTCCACATCGCCTTCGAGCTTTATCCAGACGGCCTTTTTGGAGGCTTTAAGCTCGGTTTTCAATGAATCGCTTGCGAGAGACGTGAGCGAGTCGCTTGTCTTGGGAATGGATGCTTGCTGTTTGGGGGTTGTGGAACTTGCTGTGGATAATGTTGTAACAACTAAAAAAAGAAAAATAATTTTTGATAGATATTTCATGTTATTAATGTATAAAGTTTTAGCTTAGCTTTGTTTTATTTTTTTGAAAAAGAAGCTATATTAAATAGAAAAAAACTTATTTATTTCTTATGAATGTCTCTTTTTTAAAGAAATGTATCGTATTTTCAGCTATTTTGGCTGTTTTGCTTGTAGCCGTTTCTAATGTGTTCTTTTTTTACGTTAACAAGCGAACAACTATGGAATGCTGGGGGAACCTGTTTGGTGCCGCTCAACAGACTAATGCAAAGACAATCATGATATCGACGTCCCTGCTTGGGGCTACAGCCAATATTGCAGAAATATTTGCTACTGACCCAAGCCAGTTTAGGGAGCCAGGCATTGTGGAATATGTTGGGTCAGTTCGTGTTGGACCGTTCAAGTCTCCTGTTCGACTTTATGCGCCTGATGGTTATACTATTTCAATTAAGGGTGGTGAAATTCGTTCCGATGTAGCCCAGAAATACAGCAAGATTGTGTCGCCAAGACCTTATTTTTCCGAGGAACATGAGGATTTTCTTGAATCAGGGAAGATGGTCGTTGAATATTTTTTCCCGGTTCGGTTTAGAGGTGAAGTGGCTGCCATGTTATCTGTCGTGATAGATGCGTATAATATGTTGGGTTTTCTCAAGGCGCGTGGTCCGTATGACGATAATCTCGATGTGATGCTGATTGATTTGCGAAATAACCAGTTCCTGCAAAATTCCAAAGCTGTTTCTGAAGAACTTATTAACGGTGTTCTTAACGGGAGTGATTTGAAAGGAATTTCCAAAAATGATTTGATCAATAAAGTGAAGAGAGGGGAAAAAGTCAATTTTTCCTTTAAATCGCAAAGAGAAAAAAGTACCCGTTACGTGGTTTCCATGCCCTGTAGCATCGATAATTGGACTCTCTTTATGGTTGTGGATGAGAATGTGGCTTTTGCAAAAGCGACAGAATTACGCCGCATATTCATTGTAATCCTTGTGGTTGAGTTGCTGTTCGTCTTTATATATCTTCTGTGGCTAGTGCGAAGCGTGAAACGGCAGCTAGAACAGGAGAAGAGGGAATTTTCTGAAATTGCGAATGCCTTGAGTTTTAGTTATGATCGTGTCTACTATATCGACGTGGAAAATGATTCTTACCTGGTGCTCCGCCCTGTTGGGGAAAACAAAAAGCTGCAAAATGAGTATGAAGGTAAGAATTTCTTCTCGGATGTGCAAAAAAAAATCAATTCCTCTGTTTTTGCTGATGATGTGAAGAAAATTTCCCGTTTCATGATGAAGGATCGTTTCCTTGCTAAGCTGGAAAGCGGCAATTTCGTTTCTTTGGAATATAGAATCGTTGTGTCGGAAAGGCCGGTTTATTTCAGGTTGAAAGCGCTTCGTCTTGATGGCGAAGGTGGACATGTAGTCGTAGCTGTGGAGAATGTGGATACGGAGATGCGTGAGTCAATGCAGCAACGTCGTGATATGGAACGTCGTGATGGCGTCATTGAATCTCTTTCGAAGGATTTTGACTGCATCAATTATATCGACTTGCTGGGAGATGGACGCGACGATATTGTGGAGCAGTTCCGGTTGAGCAAGACTCTTGCGAAGTTCATTCCTGGGTGGGCGAAGGAAAAATCCTTCGGAAACAAGATGAACTTGCTTTTGGAATACATTGTAAGTGAAGAATTCAAGACGCAATTTGCGCAGCAGGTGCAGCTGAATGAGGTTCTTGCGAACTTAGTGCATGAACCTATATATTTTGTGAATTTTACTGCAATTATTGAAAGCAAGGAACATCACTATCAGATGAAGTTTATTGCTGATAAGGATAAGCAGGGAAAAATCAAGGGTGTCATTTTCGGAATTCATTGTATTGACGAAGAAATCAGAATCCAGATGGATGTCCAGGAAAAACTCGAACGCAACTTGGAAATTATTGATATTTTGTCCGAAGACTACACCGGTCTGTTCTTCTTGAATTTGGAAACACGTACTTCCGAGGTATTGTCCATCAGCGATAGAATCCGAAAGGATAGCGGCCCTATAGTCGAGCGTACTGTCAATATTATTGATGCGTTGCGCGAATTTGTTGATACTTTAGTCCATCCTGACGACCGGTATTTGTTTGATCAATTTGAAAGTTTCGAATCGTTCAAGAGATTGCTTAAGGGGAAGGTTAGGGAGAGTATTGTCTTCAGAAGAAATTATGGTGGCACCTATTTGTACACGAAAATGACGGTTGCCAAGTCCGAAAAGGAAAATGAGGAACCAGTTGTTGTCGCTGTTGGTTTTGCTGAAATCGATTTTCAGTACAGGATGGAGCTTGAACGCAAGGAAAATATTGACAGGGTCATGACTTTGTCCGATGAATTCGAGTTGATTTACGATGTCAATATTGACTCTGGACTGTATGTGGTTTCGTCTAAACAGGATGTTTCCGGTAGCAAACTTGTTGGAAGTGTTTTTCATGAGCTGGATTTCTTTAAAAGTTGCAGATTGAACAATTTAAGAACGTCTTATGAGGAAGACCGAGAGATGTTGGCTGAATGCATGTCTCGGGAGTATTTGCTTAATCGATTGGAAAAGGAACCTTTGTTTGCTGTTGATTTCCGCTGCTTAATTGATGGCGAACCTCGTTGGTATCGCATGAAAATTGCTCGTGTCGGGGATTGGACAAAGGGACACAGGATGTTTGTCGGTATCTTCGATAATGATGAAAACTATCGTCGTGAAAAGCAACAGCAGCAGGCGCTTGAAGAAGCGTTGCAATTGGCAAAGTCGGCATCAAGTGCCAAGACTATGTTCCTAAACAACATGAGCCATGATATTCGTACACCGATGAATGCGATTATCGGCTATACGGAACTTGCCGCAGCTCATCTTGATAGCAAGGAACGACTCAACGATTACTTGAGCAAAATTTTCAAGTCCTCGAATCACTTGTTGTCTCTAATCAATGATGTTCTTGATATGAGCCGCATTGAATCCGGCAAGATGACGTTGTGCGAAAAGACTGAAAATCTTTCGGATATTATTCATACGCTCAAGGATATTGTACAGGCGGATGCGCATGCGAAGCAGCTTGAATTTTCGGTCAATGTGAATGATGTCAACGATGAATACGTGATTTGTGATAAACTGAGATTGAATCAGGTCCTTTTGAATTTGCTCTCCAATTCTATAAAGTATACCCCTGCAAATGGAGCCGTTTCTTTGAGCATCTCGCAGAAAATGAGTGCTGCGGAGGGGTACGCTCTATTTGAATTCTGTGTGAGGGATAATGGAATTGGAATGGATGAAAAGTTCCTTAAGACGATTTACGATCCGTTTACGCGTGTCAAATCTTCAACTGTTTCCGGTATTCAGGGGACGGGGCTTGGCATGGCTATCACGAAGAGCATTGTTGAAATGATGCATGGAAATATTGATGTTGTCAGCAAGGAAAATGTGGGAACGGAGATTACCGTAAAAATTGAGCTTAAACTTTCTCAAGGTTTGGATTCTCGTGCCTTGGAAGAAAAGATGGCTGGAAAGCGCATCCTGATTGTTGATGACGATAATGCGACTTGCTATAGTCTTGCGAAGGAAATTCGTGATTTAGGCTTGTATGCTGATAGTTGTGTCTCTGGACGTGCCGCTGTTACTTTGGTCGAAAAAAGTTTGGAAAAGGGCGCTTGCTACGATGTCATTTTTGTGGATTGGCTGATGCCTGATATGAATGGGCTTGAAACGATTCGAGAAATGCGCAAGGTTCTGGCCCTCTCGACTCCTGTTATCGTGATGACTGCGTATGACTGGTCTGATATTGAGGCTGATGCTGAAGCTGTTGGAGTTACAGGATTTATTTGCAAACCGATTTTTGAATCCGATTTGAAGAATGTCCTGCTGAAGTACTATTGCGGTGAAGTGAAAAGCGAGGATAATGATAACTTGGATGTTGATTTCTCTGGCAAGAAAATTTTGCTTGTCGAGGATAATGAACTGAATAGGGAAATCGCTGTCGAAATATTGACTGATGCAGGAATTTGCGTTGATACAGCCGAAGATGGTACGTATGCTGTCGATATCATGAGCAATGCGAAACCTGGTGATTATAACCTTATCTTGATGGATGTGCAGATGCCCATTATGGATGGTTACGAAGCGACTCGCCGTATCAGGTCCTTGGCAGACAAGAATGTAGCGAACATCCCGATCGTTGCGATGACCGCCAACGCTTTTGCCGACGATTGCCAGGCCGCCTTGGACGCTGGCATGAATGAGCATATCGCGAAGCCTGTTGACCTTGCCCGTCTGGGGATGGTCTTGAAAAAATTCCTGTTGTAGTTTTTAGATGAAATGTGATTTATTTTTTTTTGCGGTGTACATTGGGCAAATGATTGAATGAAAGAAGTGTTGCGTTTTCCATCTAGTAAACTGAAAATGTTGAAATACGATGTTTCGCACATTTCTAGATGCATAAATTGTTCATTGTTAATTGTTAATTTTTAATTCTATAGTTCCTTATTTTCTATCTTTGCATTGTTCAAAATTTTAACGTGATTTGATCACAGGATTATAAAAATGGCAATGCAAGATATGAATGACCAGGTGCAAGCGCGCCTTGCAAAACTCGATAAGTTCAAGGAAATGGGTGTGGAGGCTTATCCGCACAAGTTTAACCGTACGCATACTTCCAAGGTTTTGAAGGATAACAAGGATGCCTTGATGGCAAGTGGCGAAGCGGTCGCTTTTGCCGGTCGTGTGGTTCGTTTCAATCGCAAGGGCAAGATGTGCTTTATGCACCTGAAGGACCGTTATGGCCGTTTGCAGGTGGTTTGTACCCGTGACGAAGTGGGCGAGGAAAACTACGAAATCGTGAAGATGGTAGACCTCGGCGACTTCATCGGTGTGAACGGCAAGATGTTTGAGACGCAGAGTGGCGAATACTCCGTTCGCGTTGAAAAGGTGACGATGCTTTCGAAGGCTGTGCGCCCGCTCCCTGTCGCCAAGGAAAAGGTTGACGAAAACGGCAACAAGGTGGTGTTCAACGAATTCGCCGACGTGGATACCCGTTACCGCCAGCGCTACATCGACATGGCCCTGAATGACGACGTGAAGGAAGTCTTCATCAAGCGTTCGAAGATTATGCAGTCCATTCGTGAATACCTCATCGAAAAGGGATTCATCGAAGTGGAAACCCCGACACTCCAGCCGATTTACGGTGGCGCAAACGCCCGCCCGTTCACCACGCACCACAACGCCTGCGACATGACGCTCTACCTGCGCGTGGCTCCGGAACTTTACCTCAAGCGCTGCATCGTGGGCGGCATGGAAAAGGTCTTCGAATTCTCGAAGAACTTCCGCAACGAAGGCATGGACCGCACGCATAGCCCGGAATTCACCGGCCTCGAATTCTACGAAGCCTTTGCCGACTACAACGACATGATGGTGCATTTCGAAAACATCTACGAACGCGCTTGCGTTGCCGCTAACGGCACCACGAAAATCAATTACCAGGGTCGTGAAATCGATTTCAAGGCTCCGTGGCCGCGCTACAGCATGATTGATGCCATCGAAAAGTTCGGCGGCCTCAAGGTGAACGAAATGAGCGACGAAGACATCAAGAACAAGATGGAAGAACTCGGCGGTCACCTGGACGGCGAATTCAGCCGCGGTCGTGGCATCCTGGAACTCTTCGAACTCACGGTCGAAGAAAAGCTTGTCCAGCCGACGTTCATCAAGGACATGCCGACCGAATCCACTCCGCTCTGCAAGAAGCACCGCACCACGGAAGGCCTTATCGAACAGTTCGAACCGTACTGCAACGGCTGGGAACTGGGTAACGCCTACACGGAACTTAACGACCCGATTCGCCAGCGCGAACTTTTGGAAGACCAGGTGCGTCGTGGCCGCGGCGGTGAAGGCGAAACTCACCCGATGGACGAAAACTTCATGCACGCTATCGAATCTGGCCTGCCTCCGACCGGCGGTGTCGGCTTCGGCATCGACCGCATGGTCATGCTGCTTACGAACCAGCAGACCATCCGCGACGTGCAACTCTTCCCGCTCATGAAACCCGAAGTCTAGCCGGAGGCTAGACTTCGGAGACGAGAGAAGGCTCACTTCCTTCGCTACAGACGAAAGACGAGAGAATTTTAGGGAGTTCTTGCATAAGATGTTTGCGTACAGAAAATTGAATGTTTATCAAAAAGCATTGCAGTGGGTCCTGGACGTTTATGTCTTGTGCAGAAAATTTCCTGATGTTGAAAAATTTGCATTGTCTAGTCAAGTGCGACGTGCGGCTGTATCCGTTACTTCGAATATTGCCGAGGGAATGAGCCGTTCATCAAACAAGGATGTCGCTCGGTTTCTTGAATTGAGTTATGGTTCGTTGATGGAAGTGCAAAGTCAGTTGGAAATAGCGCAATTGTTGAACTATATAAAAAAGGAAGAATTAGACGTTGTGGATGAAAAAACGATAGAAATTGCAAAAATGCATTCGGGTCTAAGAAAGTCTAAACTGCAATAATCTCTCGTCTCTCGTCTCTCGTCTCTCGTCTAAAATGAACAAGCTCGAATTTCTCATTGCATGGCGTTACTTGGGGGCTCAGCGTAAGAGTCTCTTTGTTTCGCTTATCGGTATTTTCAGCATGCTCGGGGTGAGCATTGGCGTGTTTGCGCTGGTGGTTGCCCTTGCCGCCGTGAACGGGTTCGAAGAGGAGGTCACCGCCCAGATGATTGGGAAGGACGCACACTTTGAACTGATGGCGTACAATGGTGATCCGATTGTCGCTTACGACAGCTTGATTCAGGAAGTCAAGAAGCGCGATCCGAGCGTGACTGCGGCTTCTCCTTTCATTATTTACAAGGTGGGTGTGAGCAGCAAGAAGGTGAATGACGGTATCGTGATTTACGGTATCGACGGCGCTACGTCGAGTGGTGTCACCGACATTCACAAGTACATCAAATACGGAAAGTATTCTGTCGACAGCCTCCAGGATTTGAACGGTAAGATGCGTCCGGGAATCATCCTCGGCTCTGGGCTTGCGAATCGCTTGCGTGTCGTTGTGGGCGATAAGCTTGTGCTGCAGACGTTCCAGAGTCCGGATGAAATGGTCGGCTCCGCCGGCCCGAAGATGATGATGTGCGTCGTGAGCGGTATTTTTGAGACGGGCACTTATGAATACGACGGTAACTTGGCTTACGTCGGAATTCCCGAGTTGCAGAAACTGCTTGCGTTTGGCGATGCGGTTTCTGGAATCCAGTTCCGCGTCAAGAATCACTGGCTTGCGGAAGCGTCGGTGGATAGCCTTGCGACGTGGCTCACTTATCCGTACTATGCGATGGACTGGAAGACCAAGAACATTACGCTTCTCAAGTGGATGAACTATGAAAAGTTCATTGTGGCGGCGGTGATTTGCCTGATTATTTTGGTTGCGGCTTTCAATATCATCAGTTCGCTTATCATGGTCGTCATCGACAAGACGAAGGAAATTGGAATTCTCCGCAGCATGGGGCTCAGCAAGGCTTCCGTGATGCGCGTGTTTATGCTCATGGGCAGTTTCATCGGCGTGGGCGGAACGCTTGTGGGCGGGACTGTCGGACTTGTGCTTTGCAAGTTGCAGGAGATGTACCACTTTATCAAGTTGCCGGGCGATGTCTATGTGATTCCGTACTTCCCGATTTCTGTGCATATTCTGGATGTTGTCCTGATTTTTGTTGTTGGTATTGTTCTGTGTGTCGCTGCGACGATTCTTCCGGCTTGGAAGGCGAGCAGGCTTGATCCGGTTGGAGCGATAAGGCATGAATAGACGAGAGAACGCCTGCCCTTGGCAGGCTACAGACGAGAGACGAAACGCGACTGAGTTGAATTTGTATTTTGTAGAATGTCTCGTGAGCGTGTTTCTGACTTAAGCAAAGTTGAGTTGAAGGTAAAAATTAAAATGATAGTAGATGGAAAAAAAGCGGATAATCCCGAAATCTCTCGTCTCTCGTCTCTCGTCTCTCCTCTTTTAGAGACTCGGGATTTGTGTCGTGTTTTTAGCGAGACGGGGGAGAAACTGGAAATTCTCAAGGGTGTGAACTTTTCGATGAATGCGGGCGAACTTGTGGCGTTGACAGGTTCTTCGGGATCTGGTAAGTCTACGTTTTTGAACTTGGTTGGGATGCTTGATACGCCGACTTCGGGCGAAATTTTTTTCAAGGGCAAGCCGCTTTCGAAATTCAACGGTGCGGAGCGCGACAGGTACCATCGTGTGCAGGTCGGTTTTGTGTTTCAGTTCCATCACTTGCTGAGCGAATTTACGGCGCTGGAAAATGTCTGCGTGCCCGGACGCATTCTTGGAAAGAGTGTGGCGGAGTGCCGCGAACGTGCGGAGATGCTTTTAGAGACGGTGGGACTCAAGGAACGCCTAAAGCATTTGCCGCGTGAACTCAGCGGCGGTGAACGTCAGCGCATAGCGATTGCCCGCGCACTCATGAACAATCCGGACTTGGTGCTTGCCGATGAACCGAGTGGCAACTTGGACGAATCGAATTCTGCGAAGTTGAACGAACTTTTTGGTGAATTGAATCTGAAGTTCAATCAGGCTTTTTTGATTGTCACGCACGATGAAAAATTGGCATCTTTTGCAAAGCGGCGTGTCGTAATGCATGGTGGTTTAATACAAGAAGAATAGGATGATTTTATGGCAGATATAAATGGAATGTTTTCTGCAAAAGCGAAGGCTGCGCTCCAGTCGGCCAGAACGGCTGCTCGTAATTTGGGCAGTGACTGTGTAACTGTTGAACATCTTTTGTTTGGACTGATTCGTGATGATTCCGGCTATGCTGTGGAAACGCTGAAAGCCATGAATGTGAATTTGACTGAATTGAGCGAGAATATTCAGCGCTCACTCAGCACGAATGGCGGCATCATTACTGTGGGTGGAGATTCTCGCAATGCCCTTCTGAACTTTACGGCGCAGTGCAAGAATGTGCTTTATAATGCCGCAAAAGTTGCAAAGGAAGAAGGTGTCCAGTTTATTGGTCCAGAGCATTTGATGCTTGCCATTTTGCAGCAGACCGATTCTCCTGCAGCGGGAACGCTTTCTACATACAACGTTACTTTTGAAAATTATCTAGAAATGCTGATGACTCTAAAACGTCAGGAAAACGATGGCCAAAGTTCGGAAAATGCAGACGACATGCGAGATCGTGGTGGTCAAACGCAGATGCGTCAGGCTTCTTCGGGTTCTCGCTCCAAGACGCCTATTCTTGAACATTTTGGTCGTGACTTGACTGCGATGGCGCGCGCAGGAAAACTCGACCCGATTATCGGACGTGAAGCTGAAATTGAACGCTTGATTCAGATTCTCTGCCGCCGCAAGAAAAATAATCCGGCGCTTATCGGCGAACCGGGTGTCGGCAAGACGGCTATCGTCGAAGGACTTGCGCAAAAAATTGTGCAGAAAAAAATTCCCGACTTGCTCGCCAATAAGCGTGTCGTTACTTTGGATGTAGCCGCGATGGTTGCCGGCACGAAGTACCGCGGACAGTTCGAGGAACGCGTCAAGGGACTCATCATGGAGCTTCAGCGCGTTGGCAATTCTGTGATTCTTTTTATCGACGAATTGCATACGATTGTAGGAGCGGGCGGTTCCGAGGGAAGTCTCGATGCTTCCAATATTTTCAAGCCGGCGCTTGCCCGTGGCGAATTGCAGTGCATTGGCGCTACGACTTTTGACGAATACCGCAAGTACATCGAAAAGGATGCCGCTCTTGAACGCCGCTTCCAGACGATTGTCGTGAATCCGCCGAATGTGGAAGATTCCATACAAATTCTTAACGGACTTCGAGTAAAGTACGAGCAGCATCACAAGGTGACGTACACGCCTGAAGCGATTCGCGCTGCAGTGAACCTTGGCGAACGCTACATTAGCGAACGGTTCCTTCCGGATAAGGCTATTGATGTCTTGGATGAAGCGGGCGCCCGCGTGCGTCTCAATTCCATCAAGGTTCCGCAGGATTTGCAGGACATGGAGCAGGAGCTGGAAGATTCAATTCAAGATAAGGAAGACGCCGTATCTTGCCAGGATTTTGAAAAAGCGGCGAAGCTTCGTGCTCGTGAGGAACAGCTGCAGAATATGATTGCAGAGCGAAAAAAACAATTGCAATCAGAAAGCGATAATGCGATTCCGACGGTAAGCGAAAACGACATTCGTGATGTCATCAGCAAGATGACGGGCATTCCCGTATCGAGGCTTGCTGGCGAAGAAGCTCAGAAACTTTTGCATCTAGGCGAGGAAATCAAACTGCGGGTTATTGGCCAGGACGAGGCTGTAAACGCTATTGTCAAATCCATTCGCCGCACCCGTGCGGGAATTCGCAACAACAAGCGTCCCATGGGAAGTTTCCTTTTCTTGGGACCGACCGGTGTTGGCAAGACTGAACTTGCGAAGGTACTTTGTTCTAGATTGTTCGGAAGTGAGGATTCCATGATTCGCATCGACATGAGCGAATATATGGAAAAGCACAGCGTGAGCCGCCTCATCGGTGCGCCTCCGGGATATGTCGGTTTTGAAGACGGCGGCGGACAGCTCAGCGAGAAGGTACGTAAGCATCCGTATTCTGTTGTGCTGTTGGATGAAATTGAAAAGGCGCATCCGGATATTTACAACTTGCTGCTCCAGATTCTGGATGATGGCATCCTCACGGACAGCTACGGTCGCAAAATCAACTTCAAGAACACCATTATCATCATGACGAGTAATGCCGGTGCTCGCGAAGTCAGACACAGTGGCGGCATGGGGTTCACCAAGGAAGGAGACATGGACGACTACGAGCGTATGGAAACGGCCATTCGCGAAGAGGTCAAGCGCGTGTTCTCCCCGGAATTCTTGAACCGTATCGATGAGCAGATTGTCTTCCGCGCCCTTTCCAAGAAGGATCTGGTCTCGGTCGTCGATATCCAGATGGGAATTTTGCAGAAGAATATTTCGGATCGAGGCATTCTCCTGGAAATCTCGGAAGAGGCGAAGGAGTTCATCGTGAACAACAATTACGATTCCGCCCTGGGGGCTCGTCCCATTCGCCGCTCCATCCAGAATCTTGTGGAAGATGAAATTGCGGAAGGCCTCTTGCTTGGCACGATGACGGACTTCTCGACGATTAGCATCGGTGTTGAAAACGGAAAACTCAGCTTCAAGTGCGAAAAGATAGAGAGCAATTCGTAAATTTTTTTCTATCTTTGCGCTTGAAATTTCACAATCAAACCCAAGAGGTTATTACAATGGCTCAAATTCCTGCCGTTCTTATTTTTGGCGCTCCGGGTTCCGGCAAGGGCACCGTCGGTGCAAAACTTGCTGCTACGACCGCTCTCAAGCACCTTTCCACTGGTGACATTTTCCGTGGCATTGCGCCCTCTAGCGAGTCCGGCAAGCTTCTTGCTTCCTATTCCAGCAAGGGTCTCCTCGTTCCGGATGAAGCCACTGTTGAAATCTTCGGTCGCTTTATTGAAGGTCTCATCAACACCAATAAGCTGAATCCGGATAAGGACATGCTTCTTTTGGACGGCATTCCTCGTACGGTTGCCCAGGTGGACCTCATCAAGCCCATCGTCGATGTGAAGCACATTTTCGTTCTCGACATCAAGGATGAAGAAACTATCGTTGCTCGTCTCTTGAATCGTGCCAAGATCGAAGGCCGCAAGGACGATGCCGACGTGAACGTCATCAAGAACCGCTTGAACGTTTACAAGGAATCTACCGCAAAGGTCCTCGAAAAGTACGATCCGGCTATCATCAGCCACATCACTGGTGACAATACTCCGGACGAAGTGTTCTGCGATACTCTCGCTGAATACGTGAAGTTCATGAAGAACGCTTAATTCGCTTCTGAAAGAATTTGCTGAAGACGCCGACCTTGAGGTCGGCGTTTTTTGCATGTAGCGGTAGCGTGCTGCTGTTGCGAGGTGCGATGTCGCGGAGGCGGTTGCGTGTTGCAGTTGCGTTTTTTCGGCATAACTGCTGCTTTGTAGTAGAAAATAAGGGCAAAAATGCAATAAATGGGCTCCAAATGGAAATTTTTTTTATTTTGGAGTCTATTTTTGTAGATAAATTAATGTGAAATTGCGCAGTTTGGTGCGAAATAGGCTGATTGGTGGGCTCCATTTATCGCTTTTCTCTATTTTGGAGCCCATTATGGAATAGAATAACTGAAAATGATTGTAGGTAAACTAATAAAATGGACTCCGAATTGAAGAATCTTTCAAAATGGAGCCCATTTTTTTGAATATGAAGTCTGCAAATGTTTCTACAGTCTGCTTCCTACTGTCTACTGCCTACTATCATTACGGCAACTCTTCGCCGATGAGTTCCATCTGGCGCTTGTAGATTTCCTTGCAGGCGTTTTCGCCGAGGTCGAGGAGCTTGTTTAACATGGCGCGGTCGAAGCTGGCGTGCTCGCCGGTGCCTTGCACTTCGATGAAGTTCTTCGCATCCTGCATCACCACGTTCATGTCGACGTCGGCGGCGGAGTCTTCCACGTAGCAGAGGTCGCAGAGCGGGTTTCCATCGACGACACCTACGGAGATGGCGGTGATGCCGTGCTTCAGGATTTGCTTTTCGATGCCGAGGCGAGCCTTGATCTTTTTCAATGCGATGGCGAGCGCGACGAAGCCGCCGATGATGCTTGCGGTACGCGTGCCGCCGTCCGCTTCAATCACGTCGCAGTCGATGACGATGGCGTTTTCGCCGAGGGCCGCGAGGTCGGCTGCTCCGCGGAGGGAACGGCCCACGAGGCGTTGGATTTCCTGGGTGCGGCCGCTCGCGCCTTTGCGTTCGCGTTCCACGCGCTTGCCCGTGCTCTGCGGAAGGAGACTATATTCTGCGGTAATCCAGCCGGTGCCGCGCCCGGCGAGCCAGTCGGGGACTTTAGGCAAAAGCGTTGCGTTGCAGATGACGCGGGTGCGTCCCATTTCAATCAGGACGGAGCCGTCGGCGCTAGAGATGAAACCGGTGGTCATCTTGAGGTTTCTGAATTCTTCGGGTTTTCTGTCGGTTCTTGTGTACATAGGTAGTGTTTGGTGGTTAGTGTTTGGTGGTTAGTTTTTAATTATAAATTATGAGTTATGAATTATAAGAAAGTGTAAGGCGGCGCAGCCGCGATTATAAATCTTGTAATTCGTACTTCGTAATTCATAATTAGTCAAAAATCCTGTTTACTAACCACTGTTTACTAGTCACTTTATTGATGTTTAAAGTTTGGCGGCAGGGCCGCGGGTTGGGTAAAAAGTAAGGTTTTGTTCTATTAGATAGTAGAACTGAGAAATTACTATAAAAATAGTGAAAAAAAACTAAAAATTGGAAAGACCCAACTAAAATTGAGTCAAATCAAGTACCTAAGATCCCTGAGCATAGCCGAAGCGCCGAACCTGTCAAAGAATCGAACAAAAGAAAAACTACGTAAATGAAATTTTGCCGAACATTTTTTTCGGCAATTTTTTTATTACGTATATTGAATTTGAAAAAGGTAAAGGAGGACTTATGTCCAATAGAATTTCAGCTTTGGCTATCGTTGCTTTGAGTGTAGTTTGTTTAGGAACGCTCTGGAGTAACCATCTGAAAAATAATGAACCTGCTGATGTTTCCGCTCTTAGCGTGGAACAGAAAACCGAAGAAGTTTTCAATATGGGCGTGATTTCTGTTGTTGGTGATGAACTCCAGAAATTTGTGGCAGATCAGTATGTGATGCACTTTGAAATATATGTGAAAAATAAGGATAAGGACAAGGCCTATAAAGAATTGATGGAAGGTCGTTCCAAGGTTCTTGAACGATTCGAACAGTTGGGAATTGATTCTAAATCTATTGAATATACCAGCGTAAAAGTTTTAGAAGACTGGATAAACAAAGGTGATAAACGAGTTTTGGAAGGCTATGTGGCGGATCAACGTTTTCAGGTTGTTGTACCTGATAAGTACAAACCGGATTTCTTGGAAATGGAACTTTCCGAATATTCCTTTGTTCAAGGCTTACACTCAAAAGGTTGTTTGAAAAATCCGGATTCCGCAGAAGTCCTGACTATTAAGAAGGCTTGTGAAAAAGCGACTCAAATGGCTAAGGAATATGCTGGCAGTGTCAATGCCCAAGTGGGGAAGGTGTACTCTGTCAAGGGTAATTCACATGTGAGTCCGTATTCCACTTCTGATTCCGTGGAGGTTTGGGCATATGTATCTGCGGAACTTCGCCTTGCTGGGGTTAAGGATGGTGGCAAGTCCTATGTGGAAGTCTCCCAGTCAGAGAACAAAAAATTTGCTGCGGATAAATTTCGGATAGGAGCTAGCATCAGTGTCGTGGGTCTTGATAAAAAACATTTGGGTGGCGTCGTTGTTGAAAAATCGGATTTTGTTATTCTTGCAGCGATGTCTTTGGGTGTAGCCGATTCGGAAATAGAAACTTCAGGTTTGCATGTTGGCAGACGTACTCACTGGGACATTAGGCATGATGTAAACAAGGCAAATGTTTTTAAAGCTAGCATGGAAGTGACGGTTAATTTTACTTCAAAGAAGGATGCTGCCGTCTTTATGACGAAAATTTCTTCCATGGAAAATGTGAATATTTCTCAAGTGAACTCTTTGCTGAAAAATGAAGATTCCCTGCGAGTCCAGGTAGTGAACACTGCCGGCAAGAAAGCCATGACTCGCGCGAAGGCTCTTGCAGAAGGCTTTGGCGGAAAATTAGGTAGAGTTGTCTCTGTTGGAAATGATGCCCAGAATATTGGAGTGCAGCCTTTGATGGCGTACCAGAGCAATGGCACGCGAAATCACAAGGTCGCTGAAAAGGGACTTTCTGACGGACTTGTCGGCTTGATAGGCGGTGGTGACGAAATGAACATTGCCGACTCCGTGGAAATTTCTGCGTTCCTGAAAGTCATTGCTGAAATAAAGTAAGGCTATGTTCTATTGGATTGTAGAACTGAGAAATTACTATAAAAAGAGTGAATAAAGGCTGAAAATTGGAAAGACCCAACTAAAATTGGGTTAAACCAAAATTACATCTACGCTTTGAAAAAACAGATCCCAAAAGTAATCTTTACGTTAAAATGTACTTGAAAAAGCAAATTATCTAGTTTTTTTGCGTTTGTAAATGCAAAATATTGACTTTTTGATGTTTTCCTGCTATGTTTATTGCGATTCGTTTAAGATATCTTGGCGAAAGACGTATTATTTTTTTTACTTGAGAATTCAACATATGAAATATCTGCAAGTCATTGGAATTTGGGCTCTCATCATCCCCATTGCTATTTTGAATGGTGGCTTTCGTGAAAACGTGCTTGTTAAACTCGGTTCTTTAGCGAACCCCATCAGCGGTATCATGCTGAGCGTCTGCATCTTTGCGATTGCCTACTTCTTGATTCCTAAAATCAAGAACTGCAAAAAACTGGACTATATCTTGTTTGGCGTTATCTGGTTTTTACTGACAAACTTATTCGACCTTTCCATGTTCATCAAGGCGGGGCAAGGGTTTGTTGAATACATGAAAACCTACGACATCACAAGCGGAAACTTCTGGGCGCTTGTCACGTTGACGACACTCGTATCGCCTTTTGCAGTCGCAAAAATCAAGCATCGCTGCTAAGTAAACAGCTAAATTCCTCACGCCTCTAGCGCTGCGCCCCCAAAGCGCGAGCCTACCGTCTACTTCATTTATACCACTTGATGCGCTTGATGAAGTGCCCGATGCAGATGAGTAAGAATACGAGCCCGATTTTCCCGTGGATTCCGCCGACGGGGCCGTGACCGCCTGTAAAGAAGGTGAATATGGCGACGATGCCGCTCACGAATGCGAAAAAGCTGAGGATGAACAGCACCTTCGTCACCTTGTTACGGCATATCTTGAACCTTGCGAACCAAAACAGAATGTGGCTCCAGTTGAATTTCAAGTGCGAGAACACCAACGCACCCATAGCGAGCCCTAGCGTTGCGTGTATTGCTATCCAGGTGCGGTTTGGCAGATGAAAATTCGCCCCGTGCAAAACGGTGATGAGAATTGCCGACGCAAGAGTCAAAACGGCGACGATAATCAAAAGAAGGTTTGTCTTGTACCCTTTTTTCATTTTCACCTCTTAGTTCGTGATTGGGTTTGCTGCGTAATTCGCCTTGCAATTAATTTTAGTAAAAACCGTTTACCAATAGGATTATCGTTGTCAAAGTGAGTCCACCATGAAGTGGCATGCGCCAGGCTTTCCTCTAATAACTCATAATTCATAATTTATAACTGCATGGCCGGAGCCGCGACCTCATAGCTCAAAGCCCGATATCACACAACGCGTGAATATTCCCAAAATTCAAGTTCCCCAAGCGCGTGTCTACTTCCTACTGTCTACTAAACTTCACCGTTTTCCCTTCGGCGAAACTTCCGAGGCGGTAGACGAAGTCGCTGTATTCCTGCAACTCCTGCAATGCCTCGATGACAATCGGGTTCTTCGGGTGACCTTCGAAGGAAAGATGGAAGATATATTCCCAGGGGCGGTCGGGGTGCGGGCGGCTTTCGATGCGGGTGAGATTCAGACCCCGCTTTGCAAAGCAGCCGAGCGCTGCGTACAGGGTGCCGGATTTTCCGGAATCCTTGAGCATAAAGAGGAGAGTCGTCTTGATGACTGGTGCGGATTTTGTTGCATCTGCATGCGCGGATTTTGCAACGGCATTTTCGTTTGCGAAACTAGCGGCATTTCCGTTTGCGGAGCCAGCGGCATTCTCGTTTGTGGCGTCTGCTTTCGTGTTGCATTTTGACAGTCCTGTGATCTTATTGTCAACTTTTGCGCCTGCTGAACTTTCGCAACTTGGCTGTTCCGCTGCGGTTTTCTGGATGGCGTAAAAACGCGTGAAGTTCACGCCCGGCAAGTTCTCGATGCCTTCGGCGAGAATTTCTAGACCGTAGAACTTGCCGGCGTAGGCGCTCGCAATAGCGCCTACGGTTTTATCGCCACGGCGAGCGACTTCTTCGGCGCTTCCGGCGGTGTCGTAAAAGGCGGTGCTCTTGATGCTTGAATTCCTGCCGAAGAAATGGCTGCACTGCGCAAGCCCTTGCGGGTGGCTCATGACTTCGCGCAAGTCTTCGAGCCTTGTGCCTGGGAGCACGCAAAGGGAGTGCGAAATCTGCAACTTGACTTCGGCGACAATCGGGTGACGCCACTTGTACAGCAAATCGTAGTTGTCGTAGATGGAGCCCGCCGTGGAATTCTCGATAGGGATGGCGCCTCCGTCAACGGCGCCCGTCTCGATGCCCTGGAAAATTTCCTCGAAAGTGTCCATAGGGACGACCTCGATATCGTTTCCGAACAAATGGTAGGCGGCACTTTCGCTGTAGGCCCCGCGACGGCCCTGGAATGCAATCTTTTTCTTCATAGCTTCAATGTAGTAACTTTGGTATCGTAAAAACGAGGCTGATTTTTTTTATTGCGTAGGCGTGATTAATTTGATTTCCTTGCAAATGAATTGCTTTTTTTATGCAACAACACTTAAACGGTGTCATTAAATTTTCATTTTTTGAATCTTTTGGCTCCCTTAAATTTTGAAGACCAATATTTGTCGTCCATTGAGGTAATGATGACTCCGCTGCTTGTACTTGCATGGATAAATCGGTTTCCTTTTAAATAAATTCCCACATGATCAATGCGCCAAAATCCTCCGAAAAAGACTAAATCGCCCTCCTTGAGATTTTTGCGGCTAATTGATTTTCCTCGATTGTCCTTGTTCATGCTCGAGGCGTTGTGGTCGAGTGCAATGTTGTAATAGCCTTTGTAAACTTGCATGACGTATCCTGAACAGTCTGTCTTTTTTTTGCTTGCTGCTCCGTAAACATATTTGGCGCCAAGCCATTTTCGTGCATATTCTTCTAGGCTCTCTCGATGTTTGACTTGTTGACGCTTTGTCTTTTCAGTAGTTGTTTTCTCTTTTTTTGCGGAGCTGGATGAGGAGACTGGTATCGCTGATGTTGATGATGCTGTTTGTGTCTTTATTGAATCAGTCTCTGTTTTTTTTGCTGAAGAATCGGATTTTGCTACAGAAAAAGACGATGCGATTTTTATGGAATCACTTGCCGCTTTTGCTTTGACTTGGACTGAATCAGGAAGAACTTCAACGGAATTTTCTTCGATATAGGCGATGTCGCTTGCTTGAGGAACGTGCTTGTAGCTGCCGCTCTTTCTGTCGTAACCCGCGCGAATAGGAAATGTACACGAACACAGCGTCGTTGCTGTTGCCACGATGCAAATCAATGCGAATTTCCGTAATGATTCCATTGCTCTAAATTTAAATAAAAAAGTGGCTTACATGCAAAAAGTCGAAAGTTGGTGATAGACAATGAGAATGTTTATTGCTGTCGTATTACGACTTTTCTGCTTTTGATATGGAGTAATGGATTGCTGTTGAAAAATGTTTTTTGTTTGATTTCCTTGCCGCTACACTTTGTTTTGAGGTAATGTTCTTGGCAAGATGATTCGCGCGTGCCGTTCAATTATGCGAGCCCGCTAATGCTTCCTGTGACTTTTGACTTGCTTGTGAATCTAATTTTCGTATTACTTCAGAATGCGCAGCGTGAAGTGGCGGATGAATTTTGTGAAGCCGCGTTAAAAAAGTATAAGGAAACATTTCGGGAAAAATCCGAGGAAGACTTTGATTGAGATTGCTTTGTCTGGGCGTTTGCGAATAATTGTGCAAGTAGTTTGTGTGTAATTAAACCTCTTCATAAACTATAGCAAATCGATCTATATACAAAAACGAGATGCTTGTGCATCTCGCTTAAGAAAACTTTGGTCGCCAGACTTCTACTTGCTTGCTTCCATCACCTGCCAGAGTACGGCCTTGTGGGCGTGCAGGCGGTTTTCGGCTTCCTCGAAGCTCATGTTCACGTCGAGGTTGTCCATGACGGAGTCGGTGATTTCCTCGCCGCGGTGGGCGGGGAGGCAGTGGGAGACCTTGCAATGTGCCGGTGCGAGCTTCAGGAGCTCGTCGTTAATCTGGAACGGCAGGAAGTGGCTCTGCTTGGTTGCCTTTTCGCCTTCCTGGCCCATGGAAACCCACACGTCGCTGTAAAGAATGTCGGCGTCCTTGACGGCATCCTTCGGGTCGTGGAACACGCGGTACTTGCAACCGTGCTTCTTGAGACCTTCTTCGGCTTCTTCCACGACCTTGGCCGGCTGTTCGTAGCCCTTCGGGCAGGCGAGCGTGAAGTTCATGCCGACCTTGCTTGCGAGGGCGAGGAAGGAGTTCGCCACGTTGTTGCCGTCACCGATGAAGGCGACTGTCTTTCCCTTCATGCCGCCGAGATTCTCTTCGATCATCTGGGCGAAGGCGATTGCCTGGCAGGGGTGGTAGTCGTCGGTCAAGGCATTCACGACCGGGATGCTGCCGTATTCGGCAAGCTGTTCCACGAGATCCTGCTTGAAGCAGCGGACGACGATGGCGTTCACCCAGCGGCTGAGGCAACGGGCGACATCCTTGACGCTTTCGCGTTTGCCAAGTCCGATGGAATCCGGGGCGAGGAGTACGGCGTGACCGCCGAGCTGGTTCATGCCCACTTGGAAGGTCGTGATGGTTCGCAGCGACGGTTTTTCGAAGAACATGCCGATGTTCTGGCCATGGAGTCGGTCAGAAACTTTGCCTGCATGGACTTCCTTTTTAAGCTGCGAGGCAATTTTGACGGTTTCGAGAATGCGTTCTTCGCTCCAGTCGTTCAAACGGAGGAAGTGCTTGCTGCGATCGATCATTTTTTATCCTTCGGGCAGAGTGCCCAATCAAAAAAAAGAAAAAAGGCTATCCGCATAACGCGTGGTGCGAACGGCCGTATTTCTTCGTGAGAAAGTCAAAATATATATAAAAAGTCGTGAATTATTCAAAAATTTTTTCAATATATCACGAAATTTGATGGATGTTGAGTGTTCCTCTCTGTTTCGTGGACTTTATTAAAAAAATGAAAAAACGGAGTTTTTACACTCCGTCTTTAGGAAATCACAAGAAAATGCTAACGGATATTAGCGAAGTTTCTTTTTGTGACGGTCACGACGACGGCGTTTTTTACGCTTGTGAGTCGCAATCTTCCTGCGCTTTCTTTTCTTTCCGCAAGGCATATTGTATCTCCGTTAAGGGTTAAACAAAAAAATGTGTCCCAAATAGAGAAAAAAAAATTTTATTTGTCAAGGGGTAGCGATAAATTCCTTGCTGCAAAAAAAAATTTATGATGAACCGCTTTGCCTAGAGCGAAACCTTCATGGTTTATTTGGTAATTGACGGAAAAATTTGCATTTGTTATGCAAATCTTGGCTTTTCTGTAACATGTTCCCTTTTATTATCCTATATTTTCCGTCGGAACAATTTTTCTAAAAAGAGGTTCAAAATAATGAATTATTTCAATTCTATTCCGATGCGTCGCCAACTCGAAGAAATTGGCCACTGCCGTTTCATGGAACATTCTGAATTCAGCCGCGGTGTCGAAGCCCTCAAGGGCAAGAAGATAGTCTTCGTCGGTTGCGGTGCCCAGGGCCTCCACCAGGGTCTCGACCTCCGCGATAGCGGCCTCGACGTCTCTTACACCCTCCGCAAGGAAGCCATCGAACAGAAGCGCCAGTCCTGGAAGAACGCTACGGAAAACGGCTTCAAGGTCGGTACCTACGAAGAAATGATTCCGGATGCAGACCTCGTTTGCAACCTCACACCGGACAAGCAGCACCACAACGTGATTCCTGCCATCATGAAACTCATGAAGAAGGGCGCCGCCCTCTCCTACAGCCATGGCTTCAACATCGTTGAAGAAGGCCAGGAAATCCGCAAGGACATCACCGTGATCATGGTTGCCCCGAAGGGCCCGGGTTCCGAAGTCCGTAGCGAATACGTCCGTGGATTCGGTATGCCGTGCCTCATCGCCGTGCACCCGGAAAACGACCCCGAAGGCAAGGGCTGGGACTACGCCAAGGCTTACGCCGCTGGCCTCCATGCCGACCGTCCGGGCGTTCTCGAAAGCTCTTTCGTCGCCGAAGTGAAGTCCGACCTCATGGGCGAACAGACCATCCTCTGCGGTATGCTCCAGACCGGCACTATCCTTTGCTACGACAAGATGGTGAAGGAATTCGGCATTGAACCGGCATACGCCGTCAAGCTCCTCCAGTACGGCTGGGAAACCATTTCCGAAGCTTTGAAGCACGGTGGCATCACGAACATGATGGATCGTCTCTCCAACCCGGCCAAGATCCGCGCAACGGAACTCGCCGAAAAGATGAAGAAGATCATGAAGCCGCTCTACTGCGAACACCAGGACAACATCATCAGTGGCAAGTTCTCCAGCACCATGATGGTCGACTGGGAAGCCGGCGACAAGGATTTGCTCAAGTGGCGTGGCGAAACCGGCGAACTCGAATTCGAAAAGGTTGCCGCTACCGATAAGGCTATTTCCGAACAGGAATACTTCGACCGTGGCGTTCTCATGACCGCCATGATCAAGGCCGGTGTGGAACTCGCATTCGAAACCATGTGCTCCGTTGGCATCAAGCCGATGAGCGCCTACTACGAATCCCTCCACGAAACACCGCTCATTGCAAACCTCATCGCTCGCAAGAAGTTGTTCGAAATGAACCGCGTGATTTCCGATACCGCCGAATACGGTTGCTACCTGTTTGCTAACAAGTGCGTTCCTCTCCTCGCCGACTTCATGAAGAACGAAGTCAAGCCGGGTGACGTTGGCGCCATCTTCGGTGAAGGTCAGACCACCGCCGTCGATAACGAAGAACTCATCAAGGTGAACAAGAACATCCGTAACCATCCGGTTGAAGAGATCGGGGCTTGGCTCCGCGATCGTATGTCCGGCATGACTCGCGTCGTCTAATCTGCGCGATACGGCGTTGCTCGCCTCCTCACGTACGTTTTAGTACGCTACGGAGGCTCGCGCTACTGAGGCTCTGCGCTTAAGCGCAGGAGGTTGGCGTAGCCAACCGTTCGCCGAAGGATGTCGTTACCATGTTTTGTCAGGAACTTGTTCCTGCTACAAAACATAGGTGAGGACCTTGTCTCGCTTGATTATACTCGCGATTCACTTCGTTGACTTTTGTCTCGCTAGGTTCCACTTAGCGAGATTTTTTGTACGATTTCGGGGTCTGCGGCTACTGAGACTCCGTGCTTTAGCACGGGAAGTTGGCTTTGCCAACTGTTCGTCGAAGGATGTCGTTACCACCTTTTGTCGAAAACTTGTTTTCGTAACAAAAGGTAGGTGAGGACCTTGTCTCGCTCGGTTCTCCGACGCTTGTCCTCGCTGAGGCTGATTCCACAGATGTGAAATTTGAAAAGGGATTTCTCGGAAGAGAGTTCCTTTTTTTTGTGCTTTGTCGTGTTGTATGTTTGTGCAGTGCTTGTTTCAAAGATTTTATCATGCAGGGTTCTGCTTGGCCTGGCCTTTTTATTTTTTGTTGCTTTTTTTACAACTGAAATTTTTTTTGGCGAATTCTTCTGAAGTTTTAAAAAATAGATTACATTTAGGTATTGGGAATATTCTAAAATGCAAGGAAAAAATATGAAATATTTAAGTATTTTAAAAGCTTGCTTTGCGCTTTTGGGTGGATTTTGCGTTACGGATGTAATGGCCATTGACGCTTGTAATGAAAATGGGGGACATGCTGGGAAAGGAGCGAAAGCCCCGAATTTCGAGGGCGAGACAGTTCTTGAGAAGATCGCTTCTTCGAATTACGTTTATACATGGTGGTATAGTGCTGGCGAGAACTCCATGACATATTATGACGATGGCTCGTTTTCGATTCAGTGGTCGGGTGATAATGTGGGTAATTCCTTCCTGGGTGGGGTTGGCTTGAGTTTTGGCTATCTAAAAAGCTATAGCGATGTAGGACAACTTGGTGCGGATTTCAATTTTGCCAAGTCTGGTAATGCGGATTCCCATTCTTATATGGGAGTTTTCGGTTCGGCGGCGAGTTCAACGAAGGAATTCTACATCATTGAAGATTGGTTTACGAAGCCTAATTTGGAATACTTGGGCGAAAAACAGGGTGAAATTACGGTTGATGGCGCTACTTACGATATTTATTTCAATCGTATCGAACGAAAGGATAAACTGGGTCTAGGGGATTTGCTGCAAGTTTTTAGTGTGCGTCGTACCCCTCGCCAGTGTGGGCATATTGATATTACAGCTCACTTTAAAAAGTGGGATGCACTTGGCTTTAATGTTAGCCCGTTTAAATATGTTTGGATTTATGCCGAAGGTTCTAGCGAGAAGGATTCGGGGAGTGTCAATTTTACCTACGCTAAGGTGACTCGGAGTGAGGTTGTTGCTGGTGGTGATGTTAAATCTACGTTGTCGGCAGAATATGCCTCAAGTAACAATCAGGAAATTCATGCGCCTGCTCGCGAAGTTGAAGGTACTACTGTTGCCGTTTCAAAAAATAAGACTGAAGTCGGGGAGGTCGGCAATTCAGGTTACCATTACGACATCTGGGCCAGTCAAGACGGAGGTTCCATAACTTACTATGATGATGGTTCTTTCTCTGCGGAGTGGAACGGTGCTACCGATTTTATTGCTGGAGTGGGTTACCGCTACGATAGCGACAAAACTTACATGGAACTTGGCCCGTTCAGTGCCGATTTTGAATTTACCAAGTCTGGAACGACTGGCTATTCCTTCATCGGTGTTCATGGTTGGACGCAAAATCCGATGACTGAATTCTATGTTGTCGAAGACCAATTCGTTAAGTCGAAATGGGAAGAGTTTTGTGAAAAGAAAGGCGAAATCACGGTTGATGGCGATACCTACGATATTTATACAATGTATGTGGTGCGCGCTGTGGATGCTCCGACTTTTTGGGTGGTCTACAGCGTGCGTCGTAATAATCGCCAAAGTGGCCATGTTGATATCACCGCACACATGGAAAAGTGGGAGGAACTCGGCATAAAATTGGGTAATCTTTACGAGGTCATGCTTTGGGCGGAAGCAAATGGTGGTGCCGGTTACGTTGACTATACCATTGCCAAGGTGCACCAAGGGAGCGATTTTTTCACAACAAAGGCTACAATGGCAAGGCCGCAATATGTTGAAGGGACGGCTCGCGTGTTTGATATGCAGGGACGTTTTCTTGGAAAGGTCGAACTCTCGAAGGGTGTGGACGTGAGCGAAGTTCTAAAAGCACATTTCGACAAGGCGGGTATTTATGTTGTCAAGAATAGTGCCTTTACGCAAATGGTTCCTGTGAATAAATAGTATAGTTTATCTAAAATTACAGTTGCTTGGTGCTTTGGTTCGAATTCGCTCGTTGTGTCTAGTCTTTCCGAACACGAATTTTATTTTTCAACCACGCGTCCTGATAGTTCCCTGAAATCATCCTTTTTATACAAGGTAATGCCTGGCGACACTAAGTGAAAAATGGATTGTTCGGCAAGCGCGTCGATGTTGAATTCGAACGAATCCAGACGATTGCGGTAACTGTCCGTGGAGTTGTCGAACGATACCATATAAGGCGGACGATTTAATTTGCCTTGGTTCACCAGCGAAAGAATTTCCACACCGACCTTGTCGTTTACGACCACCCAAGCGTCTACAGGTGGGACATTCCTTGCAAGTGATAATAAAATTTGTCTGTAACGGGCGTGCGGATGTGGTTCCTGCAAAAAATCATAAGGGCTGGCATGCGATGCATTGGTCGATTCGTAAACTTTCAACCCAACTTTTTTCAGCCCTCGCAAACGGTCTATGGACCACATGCTCATGTGATATGGAGAAACAAAGGCGATACTTCCTACGCCCTTCTCTTTCAGAAACCGACCAACGGCACGTCCGGGAAATTCTCCAAAGGCGAGGTTGAAAAAGGCGTAACGCGGTTCCCTCTTCAGGGCGCGGGGAATATCATACAGCGGATGTTCCCACCACACCGCTATCGGGGTCCGCAGACAAGAGAGTTTGGCAAAAAGCCGATTCACATTGAATACGAGCATGGTCGACACAATCGCCCCGAAGCATTCGCGGCAACTTTCCAATTCTATGCGTTTGCCGTTTGCATCTAGGAAAGCCGATTCTTCCTCGAAATATCCGAGCGCCCGTATCTTGAGATTGTTGCGACGCGCTTCCGCATATACCTTTTGCATAAAGGCGAATTCACGCTCCTCAAGACAGTTGAAATCGCCTTGGGGATTGCAGCGCATAATCAAGAGGACATCCTTCATCTTCGATGTCGTGGAACGCGTATTTCCAAAGTAATAGCGTCCTCGGCCTTTCCGTTCGAGAATGCCCTTCTCGCGCAGTGCCTCCAGCGTTCGTCGCATCGTCCTCGTCGACGCTCCGTATTCAGAGCAAAGATCCTTGAACGACGGGAGCGGATTTTCTGCCGAAATTTTGCCGGATTTCCAATCTTCCTGTAGCAATCTTTCGAGTCGTTCGCCTTCGCGTTCGTGCACTGCGATGTCAATTGGAGCCTTTTCGCCCCAGAAATACCCGTTGCCGTGCTCCGCATACACCTTGTGCTGATCGGCCATTTTTTTATACGCGCGAAATACGGTAAATGTAGAAGTTCCCATGGTTGATGCTACCTTGCGAACAGAGGGGAGCCTGTCTCCATCCTTGAACCCGGAGGACTCTATCCACTTGCAAAAATCATCGACCTTCACTGCAAATCTCGCTGCATAACAATAGATACACTTTGACTTTAATATAGATTTCTTTTTCTTTCCATTGGCTTGGGTCCTATCTATTTTTTGCATAGAACGAATCATTTTACACCCTTTCAAAATTCAAGGTTCCCATGTACAAAAAATTGCTTTTCGCACTCGGAGTTTTGCCTATGGCCGCATTAGCATTCCAAGTCGGCGCCTGGGTTGGTGGGCCCGGAGAATATCCCCAGCCAACACAGCAGAACGTGCAGGATTTTCAGAATTTGCAAGGCTCGCACATCGACCTTATCAGTTATTTCGCACTTTTTGATATCAACGACTGGAACGCCACGCAAGAATATGCCGATGTCGCAAAGTCGAACGGTTCCACGCTCGTTGTCACTTGGATGGCTAACGGCTACGGCGCGCAGGATATCGTAAACGGAAAGGCGGACAATTACATCCGCGATTTTGCCAGGGGCACGAAATCCTTTGGCGATGAAATCTGGCTCCGTCCGCTCCACGAAGCAAACGGCGACTGGTACGACTGGGGTGTCGGCAAATCCGGTGCGGGAAACACCGACGCGAATGTGGCCGAAGCGTACCGTCACATCGTGAACATCTTCCGCGAAGAAAGCGTCACGAACGTCAAATGGGTCTGGACTACCAACGCGTCGAACCAGGGAAGCGGCACTTCGCTCACCGGCAACTACCCCGGCGACGACTATGTTGATTACATCTCCATCGATGGCTACAACTGGGGCAAAAGTCAGGACTGGTCCAATTGGCAGACGTTTTCGCAGGTTTTCAGGAAGGCCTATACTGCTCTCGCAAACATTGATAAGCCGCTGTTCATTGCCGAAATATCCAGTTCCGAACTGGGCGGAAACAAGGCCGAATGGATAACAGACATGTTCAATCAATTCTGTACGGATTTCTCGCGGGTTTTCGCGGTGATGTGGTTCAACCAAAGCAAGGGTCACGAAGGCGACTGGGCATTAAATACGTCGCAAGCGGCGGTCGACGCTTGGAAGGCGGGGATTGCAAAGATGAATGAGTGCGCCTCGGATAGCGGCACTACGGCCGTAAAGTCTGGCATCATCACGGATAAAAAAAACTTTCGTCTGCAAAACGGCAAACTCCATGTGCAATTCGCCAAATCCGTGACCGCCAAGGTGGTTCAGTTGGATTATCAAGGACGCGTTCTGTGGCAAAGCGCTACGCGACAGTTCTCGCCAGGCGAATACGAGATCGACGTGCCCGAAACAAACACGAAAACTCTCTACAGGGTTGAGACCGTCCGTTAGAACCATCATTGCATGTTAAGGCGTTAAGTCTCTTTATCATCGATATTTATACCCCTTTTTCAGCTAAGAATGATGCAAATGGGTTAGTTGCAGAAAGTACGGATAAACGTACTTTTTTGTTTTTTTTGTAATCGTGTTGGCTTTTATGGTGGCTAATCATCAAATATCTTGCTTTAACTCTAAATATGAGCTTTTGTAAACGTATTTTTACGTATAGTGCGACTTTTGACCGCCATGGGTGGAATGCTGTTGAATGTCTCCATAAATTTTTTTACTTCCATCCTAGTGAACCCATCTTTACTTTTCTATCTTTGGGAAAACTTTAACGATGGTATTGGAATATGTTTAAAATCGGTTTTGATAATGCCGCATATTTGAAAAATCAATCCGAAAAGATTCAAGAAAGAATTGCGAAATTTGGCGGAAAACTTTATCTAGAATTTGGCGGCAAATTATTTGATGATCATCATGCATCCCGTGTGCTTCCTGGTTTTGCCCCGGACAGTAAAATTCGGATGCTTGAAAAGCTGAAAGACCGTGCTGAAGTTGTCATTGCGATAAATGCTGGCGATATTGAAAAGAACAAGGTCCGTGGCGACTTGGGCATTACATACGATATGGATGTGCTTCGCTTGATAGATGCATTCCGCGGTTACGGTCTTTATGTGAGCAGCGTAGTGCTTACTCGTTGGCAGGATCAGCCGAGCGCAATTGCCTACCAGAAAAAGCTGGAAAGCCTTGGCCTCAAGGTTTACAGGCATTATCCGATTGCCGGATATCCGGGTAACATTCCTCTTGTTGTGAGTGACGAAGGTTACGGTAAGAATCAGTTTGTCGAAACGAGCCGCGAACTTGTTGTCGTTACGGCACCCGGTCCGGGTAGCGGAAAAATGGCTGTTTGCCTTTCTCAGCTTTATCATGAAAATAAGCGTGGCGTCAAGGCCGGTTATGCCAAGTTCGAAACGTTCCCGATTTGGAACATTCCGCTGAAGCATCCGGTGAATCTCGCGTACGAAGCGGCTACCGCTGACTTGAACGATGTGAACATGATTGACCCTTTCCATTTGGAAGCGTACAGCAAAACCGCTATCAACTATAATCGCGATGTAGAAATCTTCCCTGTGCTAAACGCACTTTTTCAGCGTATTTTGGGTGAATCTCCATACAAGAGTCCGACTGACATGGGTGTAAACATGGCGGGCGACTGCATTATTGACGATGCTGCTGTTTGCGAAGCCGCTAAAGCTGAAATTGTCCGCCGCTACTATAATACACTGTGCCAAGTTCGTAAGGGGAATTCCGAAAAGGACCAGGTTTATAAGCTGGAACTTTTGATGGAACAGGCCCATATCAGTTCCAAAGATCGACGTGTCGCTGCAGCAGCTGTCGCGAAGGCTGAAGAAACGAATGGTCCCGCGGTTGCAATTGAACTTGCTGATGGAACTATTGTCACTGGCAAGACGACGTCTTTGCTTGGCGCCTCCTCTGTGATGCTACTGAATGCCTTGAAGCATTTGGCGGGTATTCCCGACGAAGTCAAGTTGCTTTCTCCGATGGTGATTGAACCTATTCAGAATCTCAAGACGAAGCACCTTGGTCATACCAATCCGCGTTTGCATACTGATGAAGTCTTGATTGCGCTTTCTGTTTGCGCCTTGACGGATTACAATGCGAAAATTGCCATGGAAAAGTTGTCGGAGCTTCGCCACTGTGAAGTTCATGCTAGCGTCATCTTGTCGCAAGTCGATGTGGGGGTATTCCGTCGCCTGGGTGTGAATCTGACGACTGAACCGACTTACCAAACAAGCAAGCTTTATCACGGCTAAACTGGTTCTTGTTAGAAAAAACATTATTTGTAAAAATTGGACCCCAAACGTAAAAAAAAATCTGTTTTGGGACCCTTTTTTTGACTTTGTTTGTAAGCACGCCGTCAGGATTTTTTTTAATGGACTCCAAAGTGCCGTTAAAATGCAAAAGGGACTATGGGTGTGGCGATTTTTCTGTCTAAAGGTTACCTCTGATAATTCATTTTGAAAAATTTTGCCATAACGCATCGAAGAATTTCGTCATGTAAAGATGGTGAATACCGCCAGCATTGCATAAATGCAAGGCATCAGTAGTGCGCCTCCGTTATTAGAGGTGCCCTAAATTTATTTTTTAACGTTGGTTTTTGCTTAGGTTGCTTGTAATTAATGATTCTTAGTCTCCTTTTTTTTGTGGAGGTATGATGAACATGTCTCAACGATTTTAGGGGCGTTTTTGTAAAGAAAAAATAATGTAAAGTTTTGCCTTGAAATTAAACTCTATATTGGTTTGCAGGTGTGTGGACAAGGAAAAAAACATGAAAAATAAAAAATTGGCTCTTGCCCTTTCCCTTATTACCGCAGCAGCCTTCACTGCTTGTGGTGATGAAAACAGTAACCCTGCAGCACCTGCTGAAAAACCTGCTTCTAGCGCTTCCGTGGCACCGGAAAGTTCTGCTGGTGCAGAAACTCCGGCCAGTTCTGAGTCTAAAGAGGAAAAGCCCGCTTCTTCGTCATCGAAAGCAGGTGACGAAAAAGCCGCTCAACCGACTTTCGGCAGCGCCTGTGAAAAGGATGGTGAGCAGGTTGAAATAGACATGTACGGCACCAAGATGACTTTGACTTGCATTGACGGCAAGTTGGGATATGATAATTCCTGCAAGACGGAAGGCGAAAAGACGCAGGGAATGATGGGCTCTCAAATTTGCAAGGATGGCCAATGGGTCACTGATAACTCCTGCGAAAAAGAAGGCGAATATAATGGTTACCAGACCTGTAAGGATGGCGAATGGGTTACGGGTAATTCCTGCGAAACCGAAGGTGCAACCACGACCGTCAATATGATGGGAGCGGAAACGGCCTATATTTGCTCGGAAGGCAAGTGGACTCAGGATAATTCCTGCAAAACCGAAGGCGAAAAGAAATCGGGAATGTCTGGCAACAAAATATGCAAGGATGGCAAATGGGTCACGGACAACTCCTGCGAAACCGAAGGCGAAACGAAGTCGGGATATTCGGGCGAAAAGGTTTGCAAGAATGGCGAATGGGTCACGGATAACTCTTGCGCAACCGAAGGTGAAAAGAAACAGGGAATGTCTGGCAACAAGGTTTGCAAGGGAGGCGAATGGGTCACGGACAACTCTTGCGAAAAAGAAGGCGAATTCAATGGCTTCCAGACTTGCAAGAATGGCGAATGGGCCACAGACAGTTCCTGCGAAACTGAAGGCGACACGACAAGTGTGAACACGATGGGCATGAGCATGACCTATGTTTGCACCGATGGCAAGTGGGCTATGGACATGAGTGGCTTCAACATGGGTGACTTCGGCGGCGGTGAAGGCGGCTTCAACATGGGCGGCTTCGGCGGCGGCGAAGGTGGTTGGACAGGAGGCTTTGGTGGCGGTAGTACATCTGGTGAAGGATCTACCGATACAGAAAATCCGGCTGGCGAAGAATAATTCATCGACAGTTTTTTAAAACGAAAAAGTCCTGCGATGTACGAAATCGCAGGATTTTTTTATCGTCGCTTTGGCGAACGCCGTTTTCACGTCGCTCTGACGAAAGTCAGCGTCTGCTCTTACTTTGCGGCGGCGGTCAGAAGCTTGGTAATCGCGCTGACGTATTCCGCCGGGTTCGGGAGCGGGCTTCCTTCGGCGAGGAGTGCCTGGCCGTAGAGTGCCTTCGGCCAATCGCCCAGGTCTTCCTTCGCTTCGGCCTTCGCCTTGAGCATTTCGCAAATCGGGTGCGTCGGGTTGATTTCCAGGATGCGCTTGGACTTCTGGAAGTTCTTCTGGCCCATGGCCTTCATCATGCGTTCCATCTGGGCGCTCATGGCGTCTTCGCTCGTGACGAGGCAGCAGGGGCTGTCCTTCAGGCGGCTTGAGACGCGCACTTCGGAGATGTCTTCGTCCAGAATCTTCTGGAGGTTTTCGCAGAGACCCTTGAACAAGCCCTTGTTGGCTTCTTCGGCCTTCTTTTCGTCGTCGGTCTTTTCGAAGTCCACATCGCCCTTGCTGATGTCGTGGAATTTCTTGTCGCCAAATTCGAGGAGGCTCGTCATCATGAATTCGTCGATGCCGTCGCTCATGAGGAGGACTTCGTAGCCCTTCGCCTTGAAGGCTTCGAGCATCGGGTTACTCTTCACGGCGTTCTTGTCGCCAACGAGGTAGTAGATTTCCTTCTGGCTTTCGGGCATGCGCTTCACGTATTCGTCGAGGCTCACGAGGGCGTCGCCTTCGGTCTTCGTACTTTCGAAGCGGAGGAGCTTCTTGAGTTCGTCAAGATGTTCCCAGTTCATGTAGAAGCCTTCCTTCAAGATCATGCCGAGTTCGCGCCACCAGGCGTTGTACTTGGCGGAGTCCTTGTCGGCCATGCTCTGGAGCGTATCGAGCACCTTTTTGATGACGTGCTTGCGGATGTTCGTGATGATCTTGTTCGACTGGAGGATTTCGCGGCTCACGTTCAAGGGCAAGTCTTCGGAGTCCACCACGCCGCGCACAAAGCGCAGCCACGGCGGCAGAAGTTCCTTGCAGTCGTCCATGATGAATACCTTCTTCACGTAGAGCTTGAGGCCCTTCAGGGAATCGTTCTGCCAAATGTTGTACGGAGCCTTCGACGGAATATAGACGAGGCTCCAGAATTCCTGGGAACCTTCGGCGTGGCTGTGGGCCCAGGCGGCCGGTTCGTCACCGTCGTGGCAGATGACATTGTAGAATTCCTTGTATTCCTCTTCCTTGACTTCCTTTTCGCTCTGGCGCCAGAGAGCCACCTTGTCGTTCAGCTTTTCTTCGGGCTTGACTTCGAGTTCGCCCTTGTCGTTCTTGGTGGCTTCCGGGTGGAAGAAAATGCCGTAGTTCACGAAGCCGCTGTACTTCTTGACGATGTCCTTGATTTTCCATTCGCTCGTGAAGTCTTCGGCGTCTTCGTCGTCCTTCAGGTACAAAGTAATCTTGGTGCCCACTTCGTCGCGCGGGGCTTCGGAAATTTCAAATTCGCCAGTGCCTTCGCTGCTCCAGAGGTAGCCCTGCGTTTCGCCGGCTTTGAGAGTCAGGACTTCGACCTTTTTCGCGACCATGAAAATGCTGTAGAAACCGACGCCGAACTGGCCGATGAGATCGACGCTTGCCTTGTCGGAATCCTTGAGGCTCTTGATGAAGTTCTTGGTGCCGGAGCGGGCGATGGTGCCGAGGCAGTTGATGAGGTCTTCCTTGTTCATGCCGATACCGTTATCGGTGACGGTCAAACGCTTCTGGTCCTTGTTCACCTCGATGTCGATGCGGAGTTGCGTGCCTACCGGCAAGAGGCTTGCGTTGGAAAGCGAAAGGAAACGGCGCTTGTCTAGTGCGTCCGCGGCGTTCGAGACGAGTTCGCGGAGGAAAATTTCTTTGTTGCTGTAAAGGGAATTGATCATGAGGTTCAGCATGTCGCGAACTTCGGTCTGGAATTCCATTTTTTCTGTTGCCATTTTTATCTCCTATAATTAGACGAGAGAACGGCGCTGCGCGCCTACAGACGAGAGACGAAAGGTTCAAGTTACGCGCTTCGCGCAGGGAATGACTTTTCGTTTATCGTCGATTGTTGTTCCTCGTGTCTGTTCAATTATCAAACAAAACTGCGTAAGCTTGTTTCAAAATGAAACGTATAGGCTGTTTTGCCTTGTTTTCGCTCGTAGTAAAGCAAGAAGCGTGCCAAGATTAGGATAAAGGTCAAAGGGGAAAGGATAAAGAAAAAGGACCGCTGCAATAACAGCGGTCTTTAATTGTTGGACTTTTTTGACGAAATTTAAAATTACTTGATGAAAATCAGTCCCCAAATGCCGGCGACCCACAGGTAGTAACTGAAGTAGTGAAATTTGCCCTTCTGCACAAAATTCATGAGCCACTTGAGGGCTATAATGCCGAATATGAAGGAGACGAGCATGCCCACGAGGAGTTCCGGGGTGAAGCTGCCTGCGTCGGCGCATTTCTGTGTGTGTTCTAGGCTTTCTGCTACATAGGTCGGGTTCTGGCACTTGAACCACTTGATGCAATCGAGGAGGGCAGCGCCACCCACGGCGGGGATGCTCATGAGGAAGCTGAATTCGCCCGCATACTTGCGGTTTACGCCGAGGAAAATCATGCCGCTAATCGTAGAACCGCTACGGCTGATGCCCGGAATGCAGGCGATGCCCTGCACAACACCGGTAATCAGGGCACGCCACCAGTTCATCTTGACGCCGTCGTTGTCCGGATGCTTCGAACCTGTCTTTCCCCACTGGGAAGCGAACAGCAGACAGCCTGTAAAGAGAAGGGCCACGCACACGGCGCGTGGATTTGTGAACAAACTTTCGAGGGCGTCCTTGAATCCAAGGCCTATCATGGCGGTCGGGATGCTTGCGAGAATAATGTAGCCTGCTTCCTTCAACTGCGTGGGGTCGCGCTTCATGCAACCGACAATGATGTCCACGATCTTCTTGCGGAACACCACAAAGATGGAAAGCAGTGTACCAGCGTGAAGCATGATGTCAAAAAACATGCCCGCTTCGTTCATGTTCAAAAGTTCGTGCCCGAGCACCAGGTGGCCTGAACTGGAAATGGGGAGAAATTCTGCGAGGCCCTGCAACAGGCCGAGGATGATGGATTCTAACATACGCTTCTGATTTTGGGGTTAGAGGTTTATCCGGATAATATATTTGGGGACAAATTTAGCAATTTTTCTACCTACTTGAAGATTTTGTTTTTACAAACAGGTTTGTAAACTGCTGCCTGTCGTTTTCTCTTTATGTTTTGTCTTTAGGAGACTTTTCTCTTGAAAAAAAAAGTAAAGTTGTGTAATTTTGAAATATGTCAAAAAATTTTCTTCTGTGCTTTCATGATTTCAGTGTATGGAATTACCAGGCTGTAATGCCGATTCTTTTATCTTTAAAAGAATTTGTTTGTAGCCCGTTCAGTGTCCTTGTTATTCCTTGCGCAGAAGGGGCAGACGAATTATCTGTTGAAGGATTCAAAACGTCGCTTGCAAAACTTAAGGAACTCGGCTTTGAATTGGCCTTGCATGGGTTTAAGCACAAGGCGGAATTTAGCCAAGGGCGGAGCTATGCTGGACTTGCTTCTATGAATATGACGGATGGTGAAGCTGAATTTGCAGGACTGAGTGAATATGAATCCTGTAGGCTTTTGCAGGCGTCTGTTGAGGCGTGGAAAAAACTATTCACCGAGGATCTTTCGCCTGTCGCCTTTGTTCCGCCGACATGGTTCAGTAACAAATTTTTGCCTCGTCAGGTTTACGCTGAAAAAATGTTATACGAGGATCGGTTCTCCATGACGAATGCTTCTGGTAAACGTTATGCATCGCCGGTAGTCAGTTTCGCAGGAATCCCGAAGTTTTTGGAACATCTTTCGTTACTTTATGGAAACGGAATAGTAAAGTTCCCGTTTGGTATTCCGAGAATTGCTTTGCATCCAGTGGATTTTCCGCATTTGCAAAATGAAATCTACGATTTGCTTCGTTTGACTATGAATTGCCGAACTTTGACTTTTTACGGGAATCTATAAAAAAAATTCCGCATTTCTGCGGAATCTTGAAAAGTCTTTGTGCGAAGGAATTATTCCTCAATAGTAATTGTTCCTTTTTGGTATTCTTCACAAATGCCTGTAACTTCTTGATAAATTTCAACCTTGGTGGCTTCGTCTATTTCGTCGTTCTTTGAGGATGTTGTTGATGTCAACACCCCTTTATTGTCACATTTAGTGTCTACAGTAGCATTGTCTTCGTTACTTTGCTCGAAGTTGCTGATGGCTGTTTTGCAGCTTTCGAGAGAGCCGAAATCTACTTGTGTTGTCTCAGTACGAATGTAACCCTTGCCTTCGAATTTATACGAAACTGTTGTCGTCGATGGCTGCCCCGCCATGTTCATGTGCATTACGTAGTGCCATTCATTGTCGCTTTTTTTGGCGCTACAGCTGACATCGAAATTTGTAATCATTCGCTCTTCGGGTTGCTGCTTGGACTTGCCCATTGTTTTCAATGCGTCGATGACTGCGTAGAGTTCGTTTTCGGTTATCTTTAAGTCTGAAAGAATGTTGTTCAAAGTATCCCTGCTTAACTTCTGGATGATGCCTTTGAGATCGGTCTGGAGATACCAGCTGCCGTTTTGACAAAGGAATTCTGCATCTTGACCGAAAAATTTTTGCTTTGTTATCTTGCCGTTTGTATCGCAATCGGGAAAGTTGATGTTAATCAAACTGTCCAGCTTGGAATCCTGGGAGCTTTTTTCTGCTGCTGATGCTGCGATATCTTGTTTTGCGGGTGTCTGGGAAGCGGATTCGTTTTTGCTGCCATCATTGCCGCAGGCGATGAGACTAAGGATGGCGGATAGAGATATGACGAGTCCTAATTTTTTGAATCGCATGATTTTCTCCTAGAAGAGCTTTTGCTTTACAACCAAAGTTAAAAAAAAGAGTAACTGCTAAAGTAGGAATTTCTCAAAATTGGTGTGTAAAAAAGAGTGAACCATTTATGGCGGTTGATTGTCGTGCTTTATTCCTAAATAAAAAAGATTTGGCTTTAAACCAAATCTTTTTATAGGACAAGCGTTTGTTCGCAATGAAGCTGCTACATTCCTGGAACGGTTATACTCTGTGTCATTTTGCGATTGGCTTCGTCTGTGACCTGGATAGTCAGTGTCTCGCCAGCTTCAGGAAGGACGTCGCTTGCGATGATGATGTCGTGCGTTTCAGAATCAAATTCAGCCGCAATCCACTTGTTCTTTGATTTGACCGTGATGGCGTTTCCGCTGGCGACTCCTGTGTATTTGAATACCAGTGGTATTTTCAGTACGGGCTGGCTCAGTCCGTTGATGTAGGAATCTGCCCAGTAGGGAAAACCGAGTGTCATGCGTTCTTCGTTGTTGATATTTGCGATGTCACGGATTTCGTTGGTGCTGGCGCAGCGTTTTTTACCGTTGGACTGCTTGGAGAAGTAGAACCAGTTCCGTGTGGATTCTCCGAGCCAATAGAGTGGACCTCTGTTGACGGGGTTGTCGATACAGACGTTCCACTTTCCATAGAACTGCATTCCCTTGGGGTGGAATTCAAAGTAGTCGAGGCTGTCCGTAAGGCTCTTGGTTACAGCAAGAACACGGACGGATGTGTCGCTTGTAACCGGGATCTTGGAAATTGTTTGGGAAATTTTTGCTTCGCCGACCTTTGTTGTCCAATTGACGCTGGATTTATACTTTTGCAACTGATAGAGCTCTATCGTTTCGTTAATTGCTCTGCCCAGATTAGTATTCTCCGCTCCTACGGTATAGCGGATGGATTTGATGGTGGGGTATGTCTCGGCGACTTTTGCGAGTAGAAGTGGCTTGTCGTGGTCGAATATCATGCACAAATCATCATTGATGACATCGCCGTCTTCGTCCAACGCTGTGAACTTATAGCCCAAGTCGCAGCGGTACATGTCAAGCATTGGCCGACTAAGGAATGTGTAAATCGGTGTTGTTTGCGATTTGGTCAACAGGAGAGGGATGTTGTTTCTGCATTTGGGATGGAAGTTGAATTTGCGAGTTGTCACATGACCTGCAAAATCCTCGATTTCCAATCTGTAAGTGGATAGAGGGGCTATTCTTGCCTTGATGTAGTGCCAGTCGCCTGCGGTGTCAGCTTCTTCTGCCCAAAGGAGTTCATCGCGTATGTTAAGCATTTTCTTGTAGCTCAAGGAATCCATGACTTTGCTGTAAATCTTTTCATCGTATCGCCACATTTCGATACGGCGGATGGACATTGGATTGTCTTTCGGCTCGCGACTGTAGTCTGCAATCTTGATTGCCATGGACAAGTTGAATTCATTCTTGACTGGGGTTGTTGCGCAACCCATGCTGAACGCATTGTCGCTTGTGACGGCGAGCTCATTGCCTTGCCAGACTGCAACACCGAATATCTGCGGTGCGATTGTGTCCTGGCCTATGGCTCCTACGCCGACAGGGGAGAGTACTTTGTCTGATCCCTTGCGAACTTCTAGATGCAAGTGCGGGTTTCCGATGCCCGTACTGCCGGAGAATGTTAAAGTGTCTCCACGCTTGAAACGTGTTCCGGACTTGATGGAAACATCGTTCTTTTTAGAACTGTACTGTTTTCTTTTGATTTGTTCATCAAGTTTTCCGAAACTACTTTGGTGCGCGAAAACCCATGTTTTGCCACTTTTGCCTTGATAGTACATGACCTTGCCGTAACCGAAAGGCGATACGTGGAGTTCCTTGACGTAACCATCTTCGGGAGCCATGATTGGCCAGCCTTCTTCCATATTTGTAGAGTAGTCTATGCCCGCGTGGTAGCGTGTTCCTCGGTTTTCTCCGAATGACGAAGTGAAGTATGCTCCTTTGTCGAAAAATGGGCTGTAGGGAAGAGTTTCTTCAACTTCTCCTGGTTCTTCGGAAGCCGCGCTTGAACTGCTTTTTTCCGAGAAGTCGGTTTCGTCGATTTGCTTGCCGTTTTGGGCGGCGATGCAATCCTCGTAAGCGAATGCATCCATCGTAGATTCATCGCAAGGGGCTTGTGCAAAGGAAAGGCAGCATGTGCTGCTTAGGGTTAAAAGAATCGGAAATATTTTGGAATGTAGTGACATAGTGGATATAAATTTAGTAAGAAATAAAAAAGCTGTTTTGACGGGAATTGTATAAAGTACGTAAATTTACGAGTTTTGATTCAATTGCGATAATTTGCTCAAAATTTACTTGGCTTTTTATGCGAAGGTTTTGTTTGCGTTAGGTGTTGATGGTGGCTTTAAGGGTCGTTTTTGCGTTTTGCCGCATCGTTTTGGCTTCGTCACGTCGTTACGTTTCGGGGAGACTGCTTTCTTCAAGGTTGTCATGGAGCCGAGGGTGATGGAATCTAAAAGCAGTTTTTTATGGTTAACAACGTATTTGTAAAACGGCGTCAAGGTTTTTCTCTAGGTTTGCCGTTGTACTTGCGTTTTTAAGCTTTTAAATGTGAAATCCTGCGGCCACTACGCCGCTGGAGTGTGCTCCTTTGAGGTTTCATCTCCTCGGAGAATAAAAAAAAAGACCCGCTTTCCAGCGAGTCTCTTTTTTATGGAGCTAAGGAGATTCGAACTCCTGACCTCCTGCATGCCATGCAGGCGCTCTACCAACTGAGCTATAACCCCGAGTGACGCCGCCAAATATTGTAAATTATTTCGATGTTGTCAAGGGCTTTTTTTGAAAAAAATGAAATTTTTTTTCAAAAACAGAGAAAAATAAGAATGAATGCGAATATGAATGGAGAATTTCGGTCAGGACGGTAACTTTGGCGTGAATATCCAAACGCCGAATTTCCCGGAAAATAAAAAAGCGCAGGTTTTCCCTACGCTCTTTTTCCTCTGAGGCGGCTTCGCAATTTCAGGGCGAGTGCAGCTCGCTTCTAAGGCGGCGCCGCTTCGTCTATTTTATACAGTTTCGATGGTGACGCTTTCGATGGTCACGTCTTCGTAGGGACGGTCCATGCGGTCCGTCTTGACGCCTGCAATTTCGTCGAGAACTTCGAATCCTTCGTAGAGCTGTCCGAATACGCTGTAGCCGTCAGCAGGGCCCATGCCGCATTGTTCGTGGTCCAGGAAGTGGACGTTGTCGCCGTGGACGATGAAGAATTGGCTGCCTATGCTGTGCGGCATGGAAGTCTTTGCCCAGCTGAGGGCGCCGCGCATGTGGGTGAGGCTCGGATGGTAGCAGTCGGCGATTGTGGAACCCGGACCCTGGGCTGCGTGGCCGCCGGTGCCGTTTCTGCGGGTGAAGTCGCCACCCTGGATCATGAAGCCGGAGATAATGCGATGGAACGGGGCGCCATCGTACTTGCCCTGCTTTGCAAGCTCGATGAAGTTCGTTGCGCATTCGCCGACGAGTTCGGGGAAGAGGCGGAGCTTCATTGTGCCGAGGTTCGTCTTCATGATGGCGACAGTTTCGCCTGCTTGCGGTTTGTCCAGCTGATTGAAAGCCATGGAAATCTCCTGAAAATAGGGTTATGGCTGGAGGCTTGGTTCGGATTGCAAAACTTTGCGGAATGCTTCGAACGTTTGCTTTAGCCGTTTTGTGTTTTGTTTTGCATGAATATAAATAAAAGTAGGGAGGTTTTGCTTTAACTGGCGGGTGAAAACGATAAAAATGTGAAAAGCGTCATTTGACAGCCTCTAAGCGTCCCCGTTTATAGACCTACGCCTACAAAATGTTGAAAAAAAGCTAATTTCACTTAAAAAAAGTGGTTAGTGATTGGTGGTTAGTGATTTGTTGCTACCTCCTGTTTACCAACCACTGCTTACTAACCACTAAGAAAATATGAAAGATAACTGCAAACGTATTCAAGAACTGCTCTCGGCGCAGGCCATGGAATTCGCCCTTGACGAAATGGCTGCAAAAATCGCCAAGATGCACCCCGCTGCCGAAAAACTCATCGTGCTCGGCATGGCTAGTCGCGGTATCCCGCTTGCGAAAAAATTGAGCGATAGGCTTTCTCAGAAATTTGGCAAGCCCATCGAAATCGGCAGCCTCGATGCCACGTTCTATCGTGACGACTTCCACTACCGCAAAAAGACCGCTTCGACGGAGATGCGCTTTACCGAAATGCCCGCATCTGTCGAGGGCAAGACCGTGATTCTCGTAGATGACGTGCTCTATACGGGACGCTCCGTGCGCGCCGCCATGCAGGCCATTCTCGATCTCGGTCGCCCGGCAGCCATTCGCCTGTGCGTGCTGGTTGATAGAGGACACCGTGAACTTCCGATTGCACCGGACTGCGTCGGTCTTACCGTCGAGACTTTGCAAAATCAGGAAGTCCGTGTGATGATAGAACCTATTGACAATGAAAATTCCGTATATCTTGTAGAAGTGGAGGCTTAGCTTGAGCGCTTTACAGATTAAACACTTATTCGGGCTTCGTGGCGTTTCGAAAAGCGACATCCGCCTGATTCTCGACCATGCAAAACAGTTCCGCGAAATTCTGGAGCGCCCCGTGAAGAAGGTGCCGAGCCTTCGCGGCATGACTGTCGTGAACCTGTTCTTTGAAAACAGCACCCGCACCCGCACCAGTTTTGAACTTGCCGAAAAGCGCCTTTCCGCCGATACTGTGAATTTTGCAAGCAGCAATTCCAGCGTCAAGAAGGGCGAAACTCTGGTGGATACGCTTCGCAACATCGAGTCCATGAAGATCGATATCGTCGTTGTTCGCCACAAGGGGACGGGCGTTCCGAAGTTCCTCGCTGAACACAGCAACGCTATCATCGTGAATGCTGGCGATGGCGCCCATGAGCATCCGACGCAGAGCCTTTTGGACATGCTCACCGTCGAGGAAAAACTGGGAACGCTTGAAGGCAAGAAAGTCGCTATCATCGGTGACATCCGCCACAGTCGCGTGGCCCGCAGCAACATTTGGGGCATGACCACGATGGGGGCCCATGTGACGCTTTGCGGACCTTCGACTTTGGTTCCGCGGAATACGGAACTTTTGGAATACCCTGAACTGGCTGGTTCCGTCTCCTGGGAATCCGATGTGAAGAAGGCCGTCGAGGATGCCGATGCGGTCATTGCGCTTCGACTTCAGAAAGAACGCATGGACGATGCGCTTTTGCCTAGCATGCGCGAGTACCGCAACTTCTTCGGCATTACCGAAGAGGTTCTTTCCTGCTGCAAGGACAAGGTCATCATCATGCATCCGGGGCCAATCAATCGCGGTGTGGAACTTGATTCCGATATCGCCGATGGTGAACATTCTGTGATTCTTGACCAGGTGACGAATGGCGTTGCCGTCCGTATGGCTGTGCTCTTCCTTTTGGCTGGAGGCCGTGAAAATGCGTAAAAAACATAGTCTCAGTGATTTTGATTCTGTTGAACTGAAAAATGTAAAGTTCTGGAATGGTGAAAAGTTTGAGTCTCGCGAATCCGTTTGCGTAAGTTTTGTTGATGGAAAGTCCGTCTTTTGCGACAAGGCTGAATTGCCTGCAAGTGCTAAGGTCGTTGACTGCGCTGGTGCCCTCGTGATGCCTGCTCTCTTCGGACTTGGCCTTGATTTCATGGAACCGCTCCGTGACGATGTCTACACGTTCAACGATGGCCTTGATGCCATGCACCGCGGCGGCTTCTTTGGTGGCTTGTACGAAAGTGCGGCAAATCCCATCGACGATAACGAAAAGCTTTCTGCCGCTATGGATCGCCTGAAAAAGGATTCCATCTATTCCGACTTGACCATTAAGTTCCTCGGAGCCTTCAGCAAGGACTTTGGCACCGATAGTCTCTCCGAGATGATGGAACTGGCAAATGGCCTTGATGACGAAGACGATAGCTTCGAAGGTGTCGCTGGCTTTGGCGATGGAAATGCCGCCATTCCGCATTCTAGGTTCCTCCGCCTCGCCATGGAATATGGCAAGATGACGGGCAAGCGTTTCTTTTTCCAGCCGATGGACAAGACGCTGCGCAAGAACGGCTGCGTCCACGAAGGCGCCTATTCCGACATGCTCGGCATGAAGGGCATTCCGCGTATCGCCGAGACGATTGCTGCTTTTACGGTGCTTGAAACGGCCCGCTTCCTGAAGGTTCCGGTTCACTTTAAACAAGTGACGTGTGGCGAAACGCTCGATCTCATCCGCAATGCCCGCAAGAATGGCATTGACGTGACTTGTGATGTCGGTGTCTGCCATCTGCTGTTCAACGATTCCTGCCTTGAATCGCTGAATTCTGCGTACCACATTCTTCCGCCGATTCGCTCGGTTGCAGATTGCGAGGCCTTGTGGAAGGGGATTGAGGATGGTACGGTGAATGCCATCAGCGTGAACCACACGCCGGTGCTGCGTCAGGATGCAGACATCAACTTTGAAGATTCCGTCCCTGGTGCTGTATCCCTTGAAGTCGCCCTTCCGTCTATTTGGAATAAATTAAGTAATCGTGTGGGCGAGGCCCGTGCCATAGAGCTGCTCTCTTCGGCTCCGGCGAAACTTGCTCATGTCGAAACTTCGGCTTATGTCCCTGAAATCGGCGGTCTTGCAAACCTGGTTGTTCTCGATTCATGCAAGACTCACAAGGTTACGGAGAAGGACTTTGCCGGTCATGTCTGCAACTCGCCGCTTTTTGGTGCAGAACTTCCGTCATCCATTGTCGGTAGCTATATTAACGGGGTTTGGACTGCGGTTTGACTGGATAGGTAGTGGCGAATGGTTTCTCCGTTTCAACTTATTTGGTGTTGCCTCATTTTTTTTCTGGTTCTTTTGCTGTTGATTTTGCTTGAAATGAAACGGCAATACCAGCGTCGCGAAAAAGAAGTCATGTTCGGGTCTGATATCTTTGATGAAAAGATTAAGGCTTTCGCTTTTTTGCCCGAGGAAATAGATACTTTGAAAAAATTGGCAAGCACGTCCAAGTTTGAAAACAAGGATGCTGTATTGAATTCATCCTTGTTGTTTGAGATGGCTGTTACTGAATTTTACAAATACCATAATTTGCATAACGTAAGTGACAGAACCATGGCCGTAGTTGACAGATTGCGTCACAAATTGGATTATACTGCCCAGAATCCTCTTTCCCAGGTCTTTTCGACGCGCCAGTTTTGCAAGGGAGATCGTATTGATCTCGTCTTGAAAAATGGAACTGTTTTCAAGCATTCAAAAATACTTGAGAAGAACGAAAGAGATTGGAGTGTTCTGTACGACGAAGGCAACGGCCCCGGGCAGTCGCTTGTAGGGGAGGATGTCCTTGTACGTTGGACGCGCCCTGATGATGCCGTTTACTCGGTTTCGCTTGAGGTGTTGGCCTTCCGTGAACATGCTTTTCTATTGCCTCATTCCACTGAATTGGATAAGTCCCAATCTCGTCGTTGGATTCGTATGACGGTGAATTTTCCCGTCAAGGCGATTTTTGATGATGGTTCTACCTGTGGCGGAATGCTGTATAATATGTCCGCTGCAGGTTTTCTTATTGGATTACCTGTTCTTTGCGTGTCTGGAAAGGAGATGAATATTGAATTTGAATTGCCGAGTTTTGGTTTGCAAAATGTGAAAATTGAAATTTTGCGCAATTTTGGAAAGAAAAATGAGAATTTCCCTGAGTATTATTCTATGGCTGCATCCTTTACTGGAGCCTTCGGATGGACTCAAGAAAGGGTTCTTCAGTACATTTTTGAGTGTAATAAAAGGGAAAAAGAGGCTGAAAAAGGGGAAAAAATGATATAAATGCTTATTTTTCAATAAGCTAATGTTATTTTTCGCTTGACATTCGTCTTTTATAAAAGTAGAATTTAGATAGTATTGTTTCCGATTGGAGTTTATTTTGGCTTTAGGTTTGTTTGCTCGAATAATTCGCAATGAGCGCGAAACTGTCGGCATTGATGTTGGTCACTACAGCATCAAGTATGTGAAGGTCTATCACAACTCTCGTGGAGACATGGTTGTGGTTGACGCCGACTTGGAAAAAGTCCCCGATGGCGCCATTATCAATGGTGAAATTCAACGTCGTGAAGGTGGCGATGAAGCTCCTGCTGATGGTGCCAAGAAGGAAAAGGATGGTTACGACCTTTTGGGCGAGGCACTCGCGAAGCTTCTAACGCGGCATCCCATTGATGCCAATACGGACGTTGTTGCCTCCGTGAACTGTGGTGCTGGCATGGGTGGTGTCCTTGTTGACCGATTGGTCGTCAAGGTTCCAAAGAATGGAAATGAAACTGCAATAATTCTTCAAACCGCCCAGTCTCGTCCGCCTTTCGATGATCAGGACAACGTCATTGACTTTGAGGTTGTTGAACGTGAAGGCGATGATGTCAAGGTAAATGTGGTCGCTGCAAAGAATGCTCTCTTGGAATCCTGGGCGCAGTTCTTTACCCTTAAAGGCTTGAAGTTATCTGCACTTGATGTGGATATGTTTGGGCTCGTCAATTCCTTTATGGCGTCGGCTCCGGCTGAAGAAACTGAAGATGCTATCGCTCTGTTTAATATTGGCGAAAAAAAGATGAGTGTTGCATTTGTTCAAGATGGCGCCTTCCATTCCATGCGTGCTATGACAAGCGGTTCACTGAATCTTGTAATCAGCAAGTTGAACATGCATCTTGGTGTTGATGCCGAAAAGTGCCATGAAATTTTTGACAAGGGTGATTTGAGCATTGTCGAGGGGTATTCCGAGGCGGAAGTCGAGGAGGCTATGAAATTGGCGTGTGAAGATATCCTGAGTCAGGTTGAATTTGGTATTCGTTATTTTGCAGGTGTCGAAGATGCCAAGTCCTTGAAGAAAATTCTGATTGCTGGCGGTGGTGCCTCTATTCCGGGACTCAAGGCTTACATTAATGAACGCACTGGAATTGAAACCGATACCGTCAACCCGTTCCGCTTTGTTGGATGCGACTCTAAAGTCTTTGGGGAAGGCGGTATCCCTTTGGCGTTGTCTAATATTTATGCCCCGGCTCTGGGACTTGCAATGAGGAAGTTCTAATGGCGTCGAAAAAAACTAATGTTAAACGGCTTCGCATCGAGATCAACCTTCTTCCTTTGCAGTACCGTAAGGCTGTAAAGGATTTCTCCTGGATTACTGATCGTCGTGTGGTGTGGCCGACTATTGCTTTGGCTGTTTGCATTGTGGCGGCCATGATGGTGTATGCTTATACCTTGGAAATAACGTCTTCTCTTAGTGCGGAATTGGAAAGCGTCAAGGCGAGTGTTGAAAGAGAACGTCCGCTGTTGGCTAAGATTAGCGATCTTGAAAAAACGCAATCAGTTGTCAATACTAAGATTCGTTCGTTAAAGTCTATTCAGGTGAGTAAAAAACGCTGGGTAGTCCTCTTCGAAAATGTTTCTTCTGTTCTTCCTCCCAATATGTGGATAACGAGCCTTAACCAGGTCGGGGAGTTCAATTTGGAAATGAGAGGTGTGACGTTTGATTTCTCGGAAGTTGCCGAATACATGGTCAAACTAGAGAAACAATCTAGCATCGAAAGCGTCTCCCTGGTGACTATAGCGACAACGAAGGTAGATGGAGACGAAGCCTACAACTTTACGATCAAGATTGTTTTGAAACGTAATCTTGAGGAGGGTTGATTATGGGTAAAATAGACTTTAAAGACAAAAGAAATATATTTGTTATAGCTATTATCGTCATTATTTTGGCTGGGGCGTATTATGGGTATTCCTCTATTTGGGAGCCATTCGAAAAGGAAGAAGCTCGTTTAAAGAGTGAGTTGGCTTCTGCCCAGACAGAACTTGACAAAATTAATGCGAAGAGACATCGTATTGCTCAGCTGGAAGCTGAAATTGTCCAGTCTGAAAAGGATTTTGAAAAATTGAAGGAAATGTTCCCTGAAGAAGAAAAGGTTCCTCTTCGTTTGAGAGACCTTTATTCAGTGCTGCGTAGTTCCGGTGTGCAGATTCAGAGATTCAACCCGGAAGGTCGTTCTCCGAAGGAACATTATATTGAAAACCGCTATTCCATTGCTGTTAATTCCGGTTATCACATGCTGGGGTATCTCTTCGCTGAAATTGGAAATTTCAGTTATCCGACTGCGATTTCCAATTTGAGGCTGAATCGTTATTCTGGTATTAATGCGGAAGTTCAGAAGGCTGAAACTCATGGCTGGACTCCGATTACCATGTCTGTGAGCTTCAATCTTACGACTTATACTTCTAAGAAGGTGGCTAAATGATGAAGTGTAAATCCCTTCTTTTATTGATGCTTGCCGCGATGTCTATCCCTGCGGCGCAAATTAAGGACGTTCGCTTTGGTTGCGATGCAAATGGATGCCAAATGAATTTCCAATTTGGCTCCAATAAGAATTTGCCCTCGTTTTTCCAGAAATACGATGCGTCTTCGCATCAGTTGATGATTGGTTTTTCTGAGACTGATTTTGCCTTGGGCGATGGAATTTTCGATGTTGACCAAGCGTCTTCCTATATTCGTTCCATGAGAGTGTTCAAGGAACCTTATCGCGGAATGAATTTCTTGAAAATTCAGATAAATGTGGGCGATGCTATTGGCTCGGACAAGAACCAGATTGCTTTAAATGGGGCTAATTTCTTGTTGAAGTTTAGCGGCCCGAAGGCGAAGAGCTGGACTTTATCTAAACTTTTTGCGGAACGTAAGAAAGCCGCTGAAAAGGCTGCTGCTCAAGCGGCGCTTGAAGAAAAGAAAGCCGCTCTCGAAGAGAAAAAGGCTCTTGCGCGTGCCTCCGCAGAGGAGAAAAAGGCGCTAGCGAAGGCTGCTGCCGAAGAAAAGAAGCGCTTGCTAGAAGAAAAGAAGATGGCCGAGAAAATGGCTCTCGAGGAACGTAAGGCCGCTGCACTAGCTGCTAAGGAACAGAAATCGCAGCAGGAAATGTTTCGCAAGTCAATGTCTGAAGGCGGTGTTTCTGCTCTTCTGCCGAATTTGCAGGAATTGACGGTTCTCATTGGTTCCGGTCTGGAACAGTTCCGCTTGGTTGCTGATTCCCCGATTGAATTTTCAAAAGTATCCAATGTTGATAAAAGCTACTGTATCAATGTCAGCATTGATGGCCCGAGTAGGTCTCCTGTTTTCAAGGTGGCTGCTAGTTCCATGGTAAAATCTGTGACGTGGGGTACTGACGGTTTGAAAATTCAGTTAGCTGTCGGTGCGAATCCTTCCATTTTGGTGAAAGAAGGCGCTTTGATTTTGCAAAATCGCGAAATGGCTGTTAAACGTGATGGATTTGTTTTCTGGTCTGCTCGTCCAAATGGTATTTATGTCCGTGACTGGATGCGTGCTTCAGAAGAAAAGGCTGACTATGAAACCTTTGCGAAGAAGTATGAAGACGATGGCAAAAAGCTTCTTTCGACTTCCCAAACGTTCTTCTTGCATCCGGTGGTGCGTGAATTGATCGTCGTTGCAGACGAAACGGAATTCTATGCTGCTCCGAGTGATAATGCCCAGGTCTTGCAGCGTGTTGTGTTTGGCGATCGCCTTGTCAATATGGATGTGACCGGATTGTACCGTAAGGTTCAGTTTGCTGGCAAGGTTGGGTATGTGAATAAACGTGCCGTGAGTTTCAACGATGAATTGTCTCCTGTTCAGTCGGAACGTCTGAAGCAGGTTGACAAGGAACGTAATGAACTCAGTTCGCAGACCGACAAGACTTCCAAGAGCCAGCTTGATTCTTTCTATGATGATCGTGTTACGTATAGTTCTTTTGGACGTCGTGATCCGTTCGTAGAAATCAAGGGCTTGGTTGAAGAAGGTATCAATATTGACCAGGTGGAACTGGTGGGTATTATCTGGGAAGCAGATGTTCCGCTGGCAATCTTGGTTGAAACCAAAAATCCTGCCGTTTCTTATACGCTTAAAGAAGGCGATAAGATTATGAATGGAAAAGTTCTTAAAATTACACAAACTGATGTGCTCTTCTTGATTCAGGAATTCGGGGTGAGCCGTCGTTATTCTATGAGTCTTCCGGATAAATTTGGGGGTCAAAAGTGAAAAAGCTGACTAAAATTCTGACTGTTCTTCTTCTGCTGGCTAGTTTTGCCACTGCTTGGGCTGCTCCTGCCGAAGGTTCCGTAACGCCCAATAAGAAGCTCTACGACTTTAACTTTGTGAACATGGATTACGAGGCAGTGTTCCGTTCCGTGTCCGTGATTGCGGGCGTGGACATTCTCCTTGCACCCGATGTCAAGGGGAAGATTAGTCTTCGTGTGACGAAGAAAACTTGGCAGGAAACCCTGGACATTATTTGTAACATGAATGACTTGACATGGATCATTCAGGACAAGTATATCGCTATCCAGCGTTCCAGTACGTATCAGGCGAAGCAGAAAAAACTTGCGGAAGAGGAAAAGCAGATTGAAGAAGCTGCTCCGCTTATCCGTAAGAATTTCCCTGTGCATCATGCCAAGGCTGATGAACTTGTCAAGGTTCTTGAAAATATGAAGTCTAGTCGTGGCAAGATTTCTGTCGTGGAACGTACGAACTCCATTATCGTCTATGATACGGATTCCCGTATTGAGCAAATGAACAAGGCTCTACAGGAATTGGATGTGGAAACGCTTCAAATTATGATTACTGCGAAGCTAGTTGTTGTCAACAGCGAATTGGCTCGCGAACTTGGTGTTGACTGGACTGCTGCTGTTGGGTCTGCGTCCTTGACTCCGGGAACGGCCGATGCTAGTGTTATTTCGGGTTCGAAGGCTGCGGGTACGGGGCGTATTAGTGGCGCTATCCAGTCTTTCCCGAATGGTGCTTCTCCTGCTGTGGGTAACGCAAGCACGGCAATTACGGCTAGCCTCTTGGACAACAATCTCCAGATTGCAATTTCGAATATCATGGGTGATGCTTCGACTGAAGTGCTTGCTAGTCCGCAGGTTTCTACTTTGGACAATACCGAAGCTCAGGTGTTCATGGGTGACAAGGTCTCGATTCGTGTGATTGATAATAGTGGTGAATCTTCGACGCAGATGGTTGAAACGGGTATCAAGTTGATCGTTACGCCGCATGTGACTGGTGACAATCGCATTTTGCTTGACCTTTATCCGCAGAACAACTCTTATGGCTATGATGAAAAGGGTGAAGTTGTGATTTCTACCCAGGAAGCTAAGACGAAGGTTGTTGTTGCCGATGGTGAAACCGTTGTGATTGGTGGTCTTACCCGTAATGAAAATACGGAAAGTGAAAGCGGCATTCCGTTCCTCAAGGACATCCCGCTTCTTGGAAACCTCTTCAAGTATACGCGTAAGTCTGTTGTGAAGAAAGACCTCGTTATTTTTGTAACACCGCGTATTATTCGCAATTATGTAGGCGATGTTGAACTTTCTGAAAAGAGTGAAGTCATTGCCCCGATTACGTCAACTAATGAAGCTTCTAGCGCTCCTGTCGAATCTGGAGAAACTCCGGATGCTCCGACTCCGGAAGCTAGCGCCGATGATGGTTGGAATCACTAATTACTCTGAATTTTTGAAGAAGCGGAAGACCTCGGCTATGCCGGGGTCTTTTTGTATAATGCTTTAAGCGTTTTTTGGCGATTGGAAAGTGGCGCCTTCGGTTTTTTGGCTGTGGTCTGGATGGGGGAGGTTACAAAAAAAGGCGGCTGTCGGGCCACCTTGCGTTTGCATATTGCGGTGAAATTTAGCGGACTACGAGGGCCGCAAGAGCGAGTTCCTGGCTTATGCGTGTGGAGCACTTGCCGCTCTTCATTTCGTAGTTCAAGTCGGCGAGCCTGCGCAGGATGCGCACGAGGAGTGGCTTGCCCCAGCGTCTGCAGCATTCGGAAGCCTGACCTTTTTTGCAGAACATGTAGAAGTTCTTGCCGAGTTTCTTGGCGGCCTCTTCTTGCGACATTCCTTTAGCGGTAAGGGATGCAAAATTCAGCAGCGTGAGCGCATAGTTGTACAGCGTGTTGACGATTCTGTTTGCATCGACGCCGCTGTTCAAAAGCTCGTTCAGCTTCTGGACGTAGGCCTGCGCATTCCGCATGCCGAAGAAACTTTCGATTTCGTAGGTGGGAATGTCTCGCTGCGAAACGACCATCGTCTTGACCTGGTCTAGCGTAATCTTTTTGCAGTCGGGCTGGTAGAGGATAATCTTTTCGACTTCTTCGCTTACGAGCTTAGTGTCGCAGCCGAGCGCCTCGGAGAGGTACTGGCAGGCGACAGGCTCGATTGCCTTGTTGAAGTGCGTCGGTACGACTGACGCAATCCAGTCCGCCATTTCGTACTGCTTGGGTACATCGTATTTTTCGACTTTCCCGGCTTTGGCGAGCGCCTTGTAGAGTTCGCTTGATGCAAGCAGCGTCTCGAAGTCGAACAACAGCTTGCCGCTTGCCGCATGGGGTAGCCACTTGGCGAGCGCCTTGGTGTCGTCTGCCTTTAGCGCCTCCGCCTTGCGGACGACTATCACCTGTTCCGGCGCAAACATGGATACGGAGTCGCAGGCCTCGATGATGACATCGGAGATGGATGCGATGTTTGTATCGGTTGCGTACAGCACCTGCTTGGCCATCGGGTCAGAAACCCGATCGCCTAAAGTCTCGGACAGGAATTTTTCAATCCGCTTGTCCTTGCTGAACTGGTCCTTGCCGATTAAGGTGACGAACATGGGTTACTTGAAGTCTACGACTTGGAACTTGTTTACTCCGCGCGGAGTGGTCACGTCCACTTCGTCACCGCGTTTTTTGCCCATGAGGGCGGCTCCAATCGGACTCTTGAAGCTGATTTTGCCGTTGAGGGCGTCGGCTTCTTCGGGGGAGACCAACTGGTAGGTGACGTCGCGCTTTGTCTTCATGTTCTTGACGACGATGGTTGCGCCGAAGTTGATGGTATCGGAACCGGCCTTGAAGGCGACCACGGTTGCACGGGCGAGCTGGTCCTGGAGCTTGGGCATTTCGACGTTGTCTATTGCGGCAAGGCGTTCCTTGGCTGCATGATATTCTGCATTTTCGCTCAAATCGCCTTGTGCACGGGCATCAACGAGTTCTTGCAATACGCGTGGGCGTTCAACATTTTTTAAATTTTCGAGGTCCTTAACGAGCTTGTCGTAAGCCTCTTGTGTAAACATGATCTTTTCCATGCTCTACAAGGTAAAAAATTTAGTGGGCGTTGCGAGCCCGGAATCGCAAAGAAAGCTTCTTTTTAGGAGATACTATGTACACTGTGTTGGAAAAAGGCGGCGTTTGTTCCCCGAAGGGATTTACCGCATCTGGAATTTGCGCTGGCATCAAGGCTAGCGGTAATGCCGATATGGCTCTTCTCAAGAGTGAGAAGGCTGCTCGATGCTTTGCCGTTTTTACCACCAATAAGGTGAAGGCCGCACCGGTCCTCTATGACAAGGCCGCTTTGGAACATGCCCATTTTGCTTCTGCTGTGATTGTGAACAGCGGTAACGCCAATGCCTGCACTGGCGAAAAGGGATACAAGGATGCCGAACGCATGGCGACCCTTACGGAAGAAGCCTTGAAGCTGACTCCGAAGAGTGTGCTTGTTTGCAGCACCGGCGTGATTGGTCACTTGATGCCGATGGACAAAATCGAGGCTGGCATTCCGAAGCTTGTCGAAAAGCTGCATGCCGATGCTTCCGAGGAATTTGGCCGCGCCATCTTGACGACGGACCTCGCCCTCAAATCCCATGCTGTCGAAATCAAGACGGAAAAGGGTGTCGTGACGATTGGTGGCGCCTGCAAGGGAAGTGGCATGATTCATCCGAACATGGCCACGATGCTTGCTTTCATTACGACGGACCTTGCTCTCCCGATCGATTTCTTTGCCGAATTCCGTGCAAATATCGCTGACTCCTTCAATGCGATTACCGTTGACGGTGACACGAGTACGAACGATACCTGCATCTTGCTTGCGAATGGCATGAGCGGACTTCGTTACGAGGACTTGAGCCTTAGCGAACAGGGCGAATTCCGTGCGGCTCTTATGCTTGTGATGCAGAGCCTTGCAAAGGATATCGTTCGTGACGGCGAAGGCGCAACGAAGCTTATCGAGCTCCGCATCGAGAAGGCTGAAAGCCACGAGGAGGCTCTTCGCATGGCTCGCTTTATCGGTACGAGTAACCTGGCCAAGTGCGCTATGTTCGGCGAAGACCCGAACTGGGGACGTATCCTCAGCAGTGCCGGCAGCAGCGGCTGCAACATGGTTGCTGAACATACCGACCTTTACTTCGGTGACGTGAAGGTCTTGGAAGGTGGCCGCCCGATGCCGCTCAACGAGGACCAGATGGCTGCACTTCATGCCGTGGTTCGTCAGCGTGAGTACAAAGTAACGCTCGTGCTGAATATCGGAAACGCAAGCGCAAGCGCATTCACTTGCGACTTGAGCTACGGCTATGTGAAGATCAACGCCGAGTACACGACTTAATTTAGACGAAAGAACGGACCTTCGGTCCTGTAAACGAAAGACTAAAGAAAAAGTAGGCAGAATAGATTCTGCTTACTTTTTTTTACCGCTCGCTTGACTGAGTCGTTAAAAAGCGAAACCTCGCTCTCTCTCGCCTACGACGACTCATTAGGATGAGTCGCCTTCGGCTCACTGTTTTACCGCTCGCTTGACTGTGTCGTTAAAAAGCGAAACCTCGCTCTCTCTCGCCTACGACGACTCATTAGGATAAGTCGGAGGCCAAGCGGTCTTAGGAAGACAATGTAAGAGCTCAACTCCTTGGCTCACAGAACGACATGGCTACGATCCGACTTGATGAGTCGCCTTCGGCCCACTGTTTTACCGCTCGCTTGACTGTGTCGTTAAAAAGCGAAACCTCGCTCTCTCTCGCCTACGACGACTCATTAGGAT
>JAZLIJ010000144.1:0-1416 GCA_045617325.1 Fibrobacter sp. | reverse complement strand
ACGCCTCTTTCATGCATCGTTCAAGGTCGACTTCGGCGCTTTCCTGGAGGAGATGGGCATAGGTTTTCTCGACGGAGGCAGTCGAATTGTGACCGAGGATGCGGCTGACGGAATACACTGACGAGCCGCTGTTAATGAGGGCGACGGCTAGGGTATGGCGGGCCATCTTTGTGGTGAGAGGGATCTTGATTCCGGCTTTAACGCCGGTGACTTTCAGCGATTTGTTCACAATATGCGTAATGGAATTGCGGAAACGCACTAACGCCTTATCATCCTCGACGTTGAATTTCTCGGGCAAGACATCGAAGACGAAGTGTTTGTTCTTTCCTTTGTAACGGCGGAGGATTTCCAGTGCGTTCTCATGCAGAGGCACCTTCAGTTCGAGTCCGTGCTTCGTTTTCACCTGCACCTTCCACTCTATATAATTTGTTTCAAGATTCAGATTGCGCCATTCAAGAGTAACCAAATCTGACAAACGCCATCCGCAGGTGTAAACAGAGAAAAGGAACATATCAGCATAACACCTTGTCTTTGGGTCAGAGATGGTCTTCGAATATTTTTCGAGCAAATGCAATTCGCAAGCTGAAAGGTACTGTCGGCTTTCCTCTTTTTGCTGCGATTCGGGCTTATATTTTGTTTCACGATTGCAGATGCTGGAAATTTCGAGAATGTCTGCAACTTCCTCCTTTCTGAGAATGCCGCGTGCCTCGGCGTGGCGAATCGCATCGAAAATGGGTTTCAGCAACTTTACGGCGAGAGGCCTCGACTTGCATTTGCGGAAATCGAGCCTGTACGAGATAAACTTTTCTATGTATTCGGGGGAAACTTCCTTAAGAAGAATGTTGGAACGGCCGAGATGTTCTTTCTCCCAATCGGAGAAAACCCTGATACCGCTTTCCTTGTTACCATAAGTGGTGTAGGACTGTCTGGACGAATTATATAAGTTGATATTCACCATCCTGGCATAATCCACCAGTGATATCATTCTTTTTTGGGCGACGCCTTCAAAGTACACGTTATTGAGAACCAGTTCGACGATATCCGGGGACAGCGTCTCTTTCACCGATGAAAGCTTGGCATCATACTCTTTGCCGAACTCACTCAAGTGCTTGTTCAACTGGCGGCTTTCCGGATATTCCGGAACAATTCGTTGGCTTCTGGCACTCCAGAAACGTGGCTGAATGTAGATTCCTGTGCTGATTTCTTTTTCGGTTCCGTCAATTTTGTAACCGAGCACCAATAAACGGCAACCTTTGCGCTGCCTGTCATCGCGGAGGATGAACCTTCCCGCTAATTTTTTTAATCATAAGTTTTGGATTTTGAAATTGTTTGTATATTTGCAGCAAGAATGTAATACGCTTTAAAGATGGGCTGTTCGAGTTGTGCGAAGTCCCGCCCGCGAAGGCCCACCGCAAG
>JAZLIJ010000143.1:0-2055 GCA_045617325.1 Fibrobacter sp. | reverse complement strand
CATACCCTTGACGGAGGCGCTTGTCCATTTGGTGGTTGCAGAGAACCTCTTCTTTTCGATTTTCATGATAATTTCTCCTTTTCGGCAACCCGTCGTTTTGTTTTACACTAAAATAGATAATGTGACAATGAAGAAAAGTGGAATCTTGTATCAAAAAGAGAAAATTTTTCGGGGTTCGGTTCTTATATGATACGGATTTGTATTATGTGGCGGTTTTGTGTGGTGATCGCAAAAAAAAATCAACAAGTCCAGTTTATCTGAATTCTGAAACTAGTAACGGATACCGTAATCGTGCGAAAAAAAATTAAATGGCAAAAAAGTTTCTGCTGAGTTAATCAATAAAAAAACAGGGAAAAAGCCTGTTTGTTTCTATGATGAATTTTACCATCCCGAATGGGAGATGGAATCTTTTACGCTAAAGGTAAATGATAAAGAAATTATTACGCGCTTAGATGTCCTTTATTGTCTTTTACAGAATGTATCTGAAATAGATTTGGTGTATAAGAATGGTTATTATGTGTTGGAAACTTACGGCGGTGATGGAGGTATAGCGGTTTAAAAATTTGAGACAGACAAATTTGATTCCTTAAGTGAAAAAACAAATGCTAAATTCAACATGAAAAAGGAATCAAAAATGAAAAATAACACATCAAAGCCTGCAAGTAGCAAGGAAAGCATCAACGCCACGTCTCAAAGAACCCGTAGGGTTCTTGACGACGCTTTCAAGACCAAGGTAGTTCTGGCCTCGCTTCGCGAAGACAAAACGCTCGCCGAACTCGCATCCGAGTTCGATGTCCACCCGAACCAAATCAGCCAATGGCGAGCGTTCTTCCTCCAGAATGCAGCAAGTGTTTTTGCCGGACCGAAAGAAGAACGCAAGGAAATCGAACGACTTCAACAGGAACGCGACGAGCTCCACAAGGTCATCGGCCGCAAGGAAATGGACATTGACTTCTTAAAAAAAAATTTGAAGAAATTGGGATTGCTGTGAGGGTGGAAATGATCGACCCCGAGAATTCACAAAATACGATTTCCCGCCAGTGCGAACTGCTCGGCGTCAGTCGCAACGCCTATTACTACGAGCCAAAGTTCTCCGACTTCAAGCTCAAGGTAATGGCTCGCATCGATGAACTCTATACAAAGAATCCCACATCGGGCCAGCGCACACTCCAGGCAAACCTGAAGAAGTATTATGGCATAGACGTCGGTCGTAGATTAATCCGGCATCTCATGGAAATCATGCAGATCGCCGCAATTTATCCGAAGCCGTATTTGTCAACACCCGATGCGATGAACAAGAAATTTCCGTACCTGCTTCGCAATGTCGCGATTACCCACGTGAATCAGGTGTGGAGTACGGACATCACGTACATACGGCTCAAGAACGGCTTCGCCTACTTGACCGCTGTAATCGACTGGTACAGCCGAAGAATCCTGTCGTGGCGACTTTCGACCACGCTGTCGACGGACTTCTGCGAGGAGGCCGTCCGCGAGGCGATCCAGAAATACGGATGGCCCGAAGTCTTCAACACGGATCAGGGCAGTCAGTACACGTCGAAGCAGTTTACGGACGTCTTCACCTGGGAAAGCTGCCCGACAAAGCTCTCCATGGACAGCAAGGGCAGGGCCTACGACAACATATTCGTGGAACGTTTCTGGAGGACGTTGAAACAGGAGGACATTTACATCAGAGGGTACGAGACCGTGAACGAATGCAGACAAGGTCTAGATACATATTTTACGTATTATAATGATGCAAGACTGCATTCATCCCTTGACTGGAACACGCCTTCGGATGTATATTTCGGTAAGGTGAATCTTGAAAAGGTCGCTTAACAACTAAGAAATCAGATTTTTCTGTTGAAAAAAGTGAACCACTATATATTGACAATTCCACGGGTAAGCGGACTTTAGTTGCGTTTGGGTATGCTGGTAGAGATGATGCTTTAAATGTTTCTGATTATCAACATGTTGCAAATATTGGTCCCCTACCAACGGGCGAATATAAAATAAATATGAAATTTGAAAATTTTGTGTCAGTAACAGGAAGTAATG
>JAZLIJ010000142.1:0-7615 GCA_045617325.1 Fibrobacter sp. | reverse complement strand
GTCCCGTCGTCGAGTTTCTCGGCACGCACATCGCTCACCACGGCGGCCACACGGCCGCGCAGGTAGTGGAACTCGCCATTGGTCATCCCGTCTGGGCAAAGTTTGACGCCGAGTATATCGCAGGCGGGCATCTCGTCGTAGTACGCACGTGTCACCGTGCCAAGTACAAGGTCGTCGACCCTCGGCAAGTTCAAGTTAGAAGCATCGTTAAAGAAAGCCCGCAACTGCGATTCGCCCATCGTAGTTGCCCACTCGCCCGTGTACACGGTGCGGTCGAGGTGGTCGTATCCGACAATGGAGGCCGACTTTCCAATCTGGTTCTGAGTCTGCGTCGCACGGAGACGGTAATTTAAGCGCATTGCATCCATTTTAGAAAAATATTATATTGAAGGCATGGCTTTGAAGAATTTTCCAATTGGCATCCAGGACTTCGCAAGCATTCGCAACGAGGGCTTTTTTTACGTAGACAAAACCGACCTTGTCTACAAGCTAACGCATACAAGTAAGTATTATTTCCTCAGTCGTCCGCGCCGTTTCGGGAAGTCGCTTTTAGTTTCCACGCTCCAGTGCTACTTCGAGGCTCGCAAGGATTTGTTCACGGGCCTCGCGATGGAAAAGCTCGAAACCGAGTGGAAAAAGTACCCGGTCCTGAAAATCAGCTTTGCCGGAAACAAGTTCAACACGCTGGAATCTCTGCAAATCGCCCTTGACAATATGATGGCCGCGTTCGAAGAGCAACTTGGCATCAAGAATACGGCGAAGTTTGAATGGGGCGTCCGGTTCGGCAACATCCTCAAGGCAGCCTTCGCCAAGACTGGCATGCAACCGGTCGTTCTCGTCGACGAATACGACGCCCCGCTTCTCGACAGCATGGACAAGCCGGAACTTCAGCAAATTTTGAAAGAGGAAATGCGCAAGTTCTTCAGCCCACTCAAGGATTTGGGCGGCATCCTCCGCTTCGTATTTCTCACGGGCATCTCGAAGTTCAGCCAGCTCAGCATTTTCAGCGAGCTGAACAACCTCAAAGTCATTACGATGATGGATGACTACGCGGCCATCTGCGGAATCACCAAGGAAGAAGTTCTCACGCAGATGCAGCCCGAAATCCAGGCGCTCGCCGACAAGCAGGGACTCACGTACGACGAAGCGTGCGCCGCCCTGCAAAAACAGTACGACGGCTACCACTTCAGCAAGAATTCGCCGGACGTTTATAACCCGTTCAGCCTTATTAATGCGTTAAACGAACTTGATTTCACGAACTTCTGGTTCGCAACCGGCACGCCCACAATATTGACCAAGCTCGTCAAGAAGTACAACATGGATACGGAATCGTTCAGCACGGGTTTCGAGGCGACCCAGGAAATGTTCGACGCGCCGACAGAGACCGCAACAAGTCCAATTCCGATGTTGTACCAGAGCGGATACTTGACAATAAAGAAATTCAACCGCGGAAATTTCGCCCCTTACATTTTGGCCTTCCCGAACAAGGAAGTCTCGGATGGTTTTTCCCGCAGCCTCCTATTTTACTACGGGAACCAAAGCGATGCTTACGCAACCACGGCCAACGAAATCATCAAGGGATTCCAGGCAGGCGACATCGATTCGGTGCTGAACATCACCAAGGCGTACCTGAGCAAAATTCCCTACGATGCAGAAAAGCCAAACGAACTGCACTACAAGACGATTATCTATTGTCTGTTCCTCATTATAACGCCGTACCTGGTCCGCTGCGAGGAAAAATCAGCAGCAGGCCGTGCAGACATCGTTGTGGAAACTGCGAACGCCGTCTACGTCTTCGAATTTAAGTTGGACGCAAGCGCCACCGCCGAGGATGCGCTGAAGCAAATTGATGACAAAGGCTACTTGCTTCCGTACTCTGCAACTCTCGCCGCCGATGGCACGCCGAAGAAGTTGTTCAAAATCGGCGTCAGCTTCGACGAAGAAAAACGCACCATCGGCGAATGGAAAATCGTTGAAGGGTAAAAGTCGTTTTCAACCAAGCGTGAACAGCTAGGGGAACGATTCGCCCCCTAGAGGAATTTACGAAAGAAGATATACGTTATCTGTCCTCGATGAGGTTGCCCTCGGAATCGTAGTTTTTTTTCAAAAGTGTTAATTATGTCAGCAAAAAAATTTTATACCAAAACCAAGTACAAAAAAAGCATCCAAATTCTTTTATCAATTAGATCAAATTTTACAATAAAAAAATCATTTTACTCCCCTAATTCTTCATGGCCAGGAAAAAAACTTTATCAAAATCAGCATTCTTTTCATGTTCCATATCAGTAGCATCTTTACCAGCTTTTGCAGTCTCTGATGCTGACACAAAATTTTTTATATGAGCATTAAATTCATGCGTTAAAATTCGGGCTGTTGCTTCTTGAAAAATTATACCATATTCGTCACCAAAGCCACGTGCACCACCCGCACTAAAAGATACCAATGCAGATGATAATTTTTCTGTATCATTTGGATCAGTCATACCCGAATAAAATAATCCATCCCTTTCTATAAGACCCGATTCTCGTTTTAAGCTAATTTCTATAGGAGATGATTTGGCAAAATTATAAGCGCTCTCAATTTCCGGTTTATTCCAAAATTTATTTTTTCTGCAACTTCATATAATTTTTCTCCAATAAAGAGCTTTTTGCTGAAAAAAATCCAGAAAATTTTGGGAATTTAAAAAAATACTTGACATTGTTTTTTTTTTTTTACATTTAAATTATGCGCACGATTCAATCCATTGCAGAACTTTTGGACTGCCTGAAGCAGATTAAACGCGAGGGCCTGGAGGGCCGTCGTGATAACGTCCGATATTATTATCGAGGCGAGCCGGAGGATTATGGTCCGACAGGAGCAACCCCATGCATCGCAAGAAATGATCGCCTGAAAAAGGAGGCGAAGATTTTCCGTGAGGCAGAAAGGCGCCTGCCCGACGAATTTGCTGCATGCAGGTCAACTTTTGAAAAACTTGTCTTGATGCAGCATTACCAGATTCCCACCCGCCTTCTAGATATTACTACAAGTGCCTTGCAGGCTGTGTTTTTTGCCTGCTATATCGATTCCGATTACGGCATGACAGAAGAAAAAGAGGGCCGTAGGGATGGAGTTATATATGTCTACGAGGTTCCTGAAAATAAAATCAAGAATTACCATTCTGACAAAGTGAGCATTTTGGCGAATATCGCTGTTTATGATTTTGAGGATGAACTGGACATTCGAAACATAAGAGCCGATGAAGAAAACGAACGCAAGGGTTTTAATTCCGATTGGCGGATAAAACACTTGCTTCACGAAATTAGGGCCGAGAAACCTTATTTCGAGCCTTGGATAAAAAAGGACGATATGGAAAGCATATTCTGCGTTCATCCGCTGTTGAATAATCCCCGAATCCGGGCGCAGCAGGGGGCCTTCATGCTTTATGGTATTGATGGCGATCGTACCAAACTCGCCCAATGGAAGGATGACCCTTGTAACGGAATGATTCGCCGAAAAATCAGAATCCCGGCAGAAGCAAAGAAAATGTTGCTCAAGGAATTGCAAATGATGGGCGTGACCATTGATGTGGTCTATCCCGATTGGAAGGGAACGAGACAATGGCTGGATTCAAAAGATTTTTTGAAGGAGATGTGATGTATAAGATTGAAGGATTTGTGGAGACAATCTCTTCGGATGGAAGTTTTACAATCCGAGGCGGAGATGGATATTGTCTGGAGAAGGACGGCAAGAAGTACAATGTGTTTTGGAAGGTTGACTCCGCGAATGGCGATAAACCTTGCGAACCCATTGCAGAATCCGAAGGGCTAAAGGTACCTAATGACTGGCGTCAGTGGGAATACCAGATGCTTGTTGCCGCGAAGGTAAATCATCAAAAGGTAATTGTGGAACTAAAAGACGATTTTGACAAGAGCGAATATGACCCAAAACAGCCTTTGGAAATTCAAAAGGTGACCTTAAAATAAAGGGGGCGATATGACGAAGCTAACGAAAATTCTAGCGATGCTGCTGATGGCTGCTGTCTGCTCCTTTGCTAATTGGTTTGGGGGCACCAGTGAACCCGAAAACACCAAGAAGATTGATGGCAAGGTGTTTTACCAGATTACCACGCCCGAGGAACTGGCCTGGTTTGCGGTGCAGGTGAACACGGGCAATGCAACCATAAATGCCCAGTTGGCTAACGACATTGTGCTGTGGGATACGGAGGTTACCAATAAAAGCGGAACCACCCGCTGGAAGGCCATAGGCGATACTTCGACCCGTACCTTTGACGGTATTTTTGATGGAAATGGTCATAAGATCAGCGGCCTGTATGTGAATGATACGCTGGCAGCTAAGGCGGACTCCATTAGCCGTGGCCTATTTGGTGTTGTGGGCGAAAATGGCGTGGTTAAGAATTTGAGCGTGGATAACGCATACGTGTATGCTCATGTTGCTACGACAACTTCGAAAAAACGTTATGGTAACATGGGTGGGTTAGTTGGCAAAAATAAAGGCTCCATAGAAAATGTTTCTTTTAATGGAACTGTGTTGGCTTATTTGAAAAGTTATTTTACATATGGTTATGTTGGCGGAATTGTCGGATACAATACCGGAAGTGTCAAGGGGGCTATAGTATCTGGCTCGGTAAAGCATTCTGTTGGCTCGATCTACTACAATTATGTTGGTGGTGTAGTTGGTTATGAGGCTGGTGGAAAGTCCATTGAAAATTCTAAAAATAAGGCCGATGTTTTAGGTCGATATTCTGGAGGCATAGCCGGTTATGTGAGTGCTGCAGCTACTATCAGCAACTGCAGCAATAGCGGAGTTGTGACGGCTTCTTCTTCTAATTATTCTTCTTCTTATTCCGGTGGCATAGCCGGTTATGTGGACGCAGCTACTATCAGCAACTGCAGCAATAGCGGCGCCGTGACGGCTTCTTCTTCTAAATATGATTCTTATTCCGGTGGCATAGCCGGTCATGTGTACGCATCTACTATCAGCAACTGCAGCAATAGCGGCGCTGTGACGGCTTCTTCTTCTAATTATTCTTCTTATTATTCTTCTTATTCTGGTGGCATTGTAGGGTATTCTAGTAATGTAGGGCATTCTACTAATTCAAAGGGCCTAGTTTCAACCTGTGTAAACTTGGGCAAGGTTCTTTCTTCAACAAAGTATACAGGAACATCAACGAATACAGACTTAACTTGGTTTAGAATGGCCTATGCCGGAGGTATTGCTGGTTATAGTTCCTCCCAAATTACAGATTCCTACAACCTTGCTGATGTGGAAGCTGTTGCGACCTCTGCTGTAAAATATTGGGTAAATAAATACTATGTAGGTGGTATTGTCGGCTATACTTCGGGTACGGTTCAAAATGTCTACAGCGTCGCTGAAAATATTGTGGGCACAGCAAAAGGTGGTAATGATAATGTAGCCCGTAGGGGAACCCTGTTTGGTTTAATTGCCAGTGGTGCAAGCACAAAGAATGCATATTTCGATACCAAGGTAGCCGACCTTTCAACAGCAGTCGGCGTTGATTCATCTACTAATACGGTTAATGTAGGTGGCCTTTCTACTGCCGATATGCAGCGCGACCAGTTCGCTTGGCAGCTGAATACTATGGCCAGTTCTCAGGAAAATTCAAAAATCTGGAGCCGTGTAAATGGCTATCCGCTTTTTGCCGATGCAAACAATTTCCCGACCATGCGCGTTACCTTTGATGACGATGGTGCTTCCACCCGCAAGTACACGAACAACAAGGGTATTGTATCTATGCCCGACGATCCTGAACCTGCCTCGGGTTACAAGTTTGTTTCCTGGGTCAAGGAAAATGGAGATGTGTTTACGGGCAAGCAGAAGGTTTCTGCCGATATGACAGTTTCCGCCTTGTACGCTTCTAGTGCAGAACAAAAATATGTGGTGACCTTCGAATATCCCGAAAACAATGAAATTGCCGCACTCGTTACAGGCGCAGACGGCTTGCTTGAATCCATTCCCGAAGCACCCGCCGCAGAAGAGGGCTATTATTTCAAGGGCTGGTTCGATGAAAATCTTACTCGGGTCGATTCAAAGACCGTCTTTACGGAAAATACCACAGTCAAGGCTTTGTATGGTGAACTCCTGGACTTGAGTTATACAGTTACCTTCAAGAATGCTGATGGTACTGTTCTTCAAAGTTCGGCAGTTCAATATGGCAACGTGCCTGTGTATGCGGGCGATGCGCCTACACTTACGGCTACGGCTCAGTATTCCTATACCTTCGCCGGTTGGGACGCAACACTTATTCCTGTCACAGAGGAAGTCGTTTACACGGCAACTTACGATGCCACCATCAATAAGTACACAGTTCAGTTCTTGAATTATGACAATTCAGTTTTGCAAGAAGAACTGCTTGCTTACGGAACCATGCCTACTTATAAGGGTGGAAATCCGGCACGTGAATCCACCGTGGAATTCAGCTATACCTTCAAGGGCTTTGATAAAGCTGTTACCAGCGTGGTTGGCGATGCCACATACATTGCCGAATTTGAAGCTACCCCTGTTACATACGAAGTTGTTTTCAAAAATGGTTCCGAAATTTTGAAAACCCAGTATGTGGAATACGGCAAGGCTGCTACAGCTCCTGCCACGCCGACGAGAGAAGGCTATGTGTTCAATGGTTGGGACAAGAGTTTTAATTCTGTAAAATCGGCCTTGACGGTGAATGCTTTGTTTACTGCCGCACCTAAGCACCAGCTTATTGTCTATGTAGATGGCAAGGTTGAAATTTCTGAAGATGTTTACGAAGGTTCTTCCTATACTTTGCCCGATGTCGTTGAAAAGTCCGGCTATACTTTTGTCGGCTGGTACGACAATAAGGGAAACTACTTAGGTCAACCGGGCGAAAGCGTTACGATTTCAGCAGACATTTCCATTGAAGCTCGTTATAGCACTGTTTCTTACACCATTACCTTCGTAGATGAAGACGGTGCCGAAATTTCCAAGAGTACAGTCGCTTACGGAAAAACTCCTGTTGCACCGGCAGAACCGACAAAGGCTGCAACAGCCCAGTACAGTTACGAATTTGCTGGCTGGACTCCGAAAATTGTCGCTGTTTCTGGCAATGCTATTTATACAGCAACTTATAATGCTGTTGTTAGAAATTACACCGTTACATTCGCAGACGAAAATGGCAAGGCTCTTTCTAGTTCCAGTGTGGCTTATGGCAAAATTCCTACAGCTCCGGCAACAGAACCGACAAAGGCTGCAACAGCTCAGTACAACTACACTTTCGCTGGTTGGACTCCTGAACTCGTGAAGGTTACAGACGATGCAACGTACAAGGCTACATTTACTTCTGCCTTGAGAAACTACACCATCACCTTCGTAGATGAAGACGGCACCGAAATTTCCAAGAGTACAGTCGCTTATGGAAAAACTCCTGTTGCACCGGCAGAACCGACCAGAACTTCTACTGCCCAGTACAGCTACGAATTTGCAGGCTGGTCTCCGGCTGTGACTGCAGTCAGCGGCAATGCAACTTATACGGCAACCTATACTACTAAGGTAAGGACCACCGAAATCACCTTCGTAGATGAAGACGGCTCTGAAATTCCCAAGAGTGCTGTTGCCTACGGCGAATCTCCTGTGGCACCAA
>JAZLIJ010000141.1:0-4530 GCA_045617325.1 Fibrobacter sp. | reverse complement strand
TTTCGTATGCTTTGAAGGTGAGTGGACGCAAATTGCTGTGTTTGCCCGTGCTTACGACGAACTCCCGAAATGTAATGCACCGATGAACGACTTCTGTATTGACGTCGGGGACGACGAGGAATCAGAGGCTGCTTACATCTGCGACGAAGGAACATGGGTCAAGGGTGTAGATGGCAGCTGTTTGAAAGGTGATGAAAATTTAAGAATACGTCCGTTGATAGCATGCGACTACGACGGACTACAATACGAAACTTGCGATGGGGTGTAGATGGCAGCTGTTTGAAAGGGGATGACAACGCGATTTTTTTTCCCGGTTTTTCCACATTTCCGTAATAGAAATTTATTGATGACTATTTGAATGGAGTGTCAAAGAACATAAGCGGACTTGTTTGAAGTTCGCTTTTTCTTTTGTTGGTTACAACTTGGAATAGATGAAAAAGAAAGTATTATACGAATAGTAAATTTTCGTATATATTTATTGGGTGGTCCGCATTAATGTGGAGGTTTACGATGATGAATCTTTCAAAATATTTTTTGACTTTAGCATTGGGCGCGGCCGTGTTCGGTGCTGTTGCTTGTTCGAATAGCTCCGATAGTTTGGTTTCGTTGAATGAATCTGATGGTTTGGCTTCGCTGGATGACGGAAAAAAGGACTTCTTCACTTGGGACGATGTGCAAGTTTTTGATGCAAAGGCTGACTTGCCGAGCTGCGACAAGTTCGATGGTGTTGCGGCACAGGTCATTGACGAAAAATCGTTTTTCGTATGCTTTGAAGGTGAGTGGACGCAAATTGCTGTGTTTGCCCGTGCTTACGACGAACTCCCGAAATGTAACGCACCGATGAACGACTTCTGCATTGACGTCGGGGATGGTGATGAACCAGAGGCTGCTTACATCTGCGACGAAGGAACATGGGTCAAAGGAGTGGATGGTAGCTGTTTGAAAGGACGTGCCAATGTCACACCGAGTTCAAAAACTTTGGCTTATCTTTCTTAGCGGTTGTGCAATAGTTTCTGTATATGTTGTTAGAATGCCTTTTTAACGGTTGGGTATTCTTTCACAAAGAGGCTTCCTATGAATTTTTCAAAATATCTTTTGACTTTGGCTTTTGGCGCGGCCGTGTTCGGTGCAGTCGCCTGTTCGGACGATTCCAGCAGTTCGGTTGCTGCGGATGACGGAAAAAAGGATGCTGCAACTTGGGATGATTTGCAAGTTTTTGACGCAAAGTCAGACTTGCCGAGTTGCGACAAGTTCGAGGGTGTTGCGGCACAGGTCATTGACGAAAAATCGTTTTTCGTATGCCTTGAAGGTGAGTGAACGCAAATTGCTGTGTTTGCCCGTGCTTACGACGAACTCCCGAAATGTAATGCACCGATGAATGACTTCTGCATTGACGTCGGGGACGACGATAAGGTAGAAGCCTCCTACATCTGCGACGAAGGAACATGGGTCAAGGGTGTAGATGGCAGCTGCTTGAAAGGGGATGAAAACTTCAATTGGGGTAGTTTGTTTACTATTTTATTTCCTTTGGTTGAACCTAATATTAAAAAGCTTTTCAATAAAAAGTTTTAAAGAAAAAGTCAAAAAATGTATATTGAAAGGAACACTTTTTATTGAAGGTTCCCTTTATGTTCCGTAAACTTATTGTTATTGCACTTGCTTTCGTTGCGCTTTCCTTCGCCGAGTTCCCGAAAGACAATCCGCTGGCAATTCGTGAGGGTAATCAGGATAAATTTGCACAAATGATTGCGCCTTACATGGAAATGGCCAAGCGGACATTCCCGGATGTTAAAAAGAAATTCCTCGCAGGTGTTTATCGGAAGGAACATCGTATTTTGCAGGTGCAAATTACGCTTACCGATAAAGATGGACTTAACGAGATGCCGTTTGTAAAAGTCCTTGGCTGCAAGGGGGATTTGTTCCAGGGTACGGTCAACAATGATTTGCGTATTGTGAAGGGTTATGCCGCTGGCGACACGGTTTCCTTTATGCAGAATGAAATTTTGAACTGGGTCGTTGTGGATGCCGAGGGCCACGAAGAAGGTAACTTTGTCGGCAAGGCGATTGAAGCAATCCAGTATAAAAACGTCGGAATAATCTTCGAGGTCGTTTTCCAGAAGGGTGAATTCAATTTGAAATACATGCAATCCATTGTCGGTGACAAAATAGATGTTGACGGAATCCTTCCCAAGACTGTAATCGATGAAGCCATAAATTTACTGAAGGAAATCTATCGAAAAAAACTGGAGAATGGGGATTCATTCGAGGAAAACAAGAAATTCTACACTTACCATGTGTATGACTTTGTAAATAAGAAATTTGTCGAGTAGAGGCTTCGCCTAAAATGTGGAATAGTTCGAAATTTGTCGTGGCGTCAATCGCTTTGTGCGCCGCAGTTTCGTTTGCGGCTGGGCTTGTGCCGCAGAATTTGGATTATTCCGACCATCTGCAGGAACTCAGGAATCCGGCGCGTGGCGTGACTGGGCACAAGGGATTCTACTTGAGTCCGGGGAAGGCGCTGGACTTGAAATCCAACGGCACCGTATATAACGACTTTATGCGCTTCTTGGTGGACTTGGGCGGTTTTTCGAGCAATGCCTGGACGTACGAAGGCGAGGGCGATGCGCGGGTGAAAGTGCCGCGTGGGGAATCGCAACCGCTTGACGAGATTTCTTTGAACAACGTTCGGGCGGCGCTGGATTCCGTGCGGCGGCGTGGCGGAGCGTGTACGATTCGCGCTTCGTACGATATCGATTGCCGCGGTTCGCAGGATCCGGATATCGAGACGACTTTGACGCACACGAAGCAGTTGGCGGAACTTTACAGCGACTACGAAGACGTGATTCATTTTGTGGAACTGGGTATGTTCGGCACTTGCGGCGAAATGACGACCGGTACGCAGGAGAACCATGCGAAGGCCTTGCGGACGTTCCTTGAAAATTCGAGCGACGGTATCAAGGTGGGCGTTCGCAGTCCGCAGGTGGTGGCGCTTTGGATGGGGCTCAAGGACGCTTACAGCACCTGGTACGTTTTCCCGGATTTCAGGGCGGATTCGGAGCGGTTCCAGGACAGCGCAAAATCTGAACGTTATGCGAAGTACATGAGCCGCGTCGGACTTTACAACGACGGTTACTTGGGGAGCGACACTGACCTTGGGACTTACGGGGCGGGGGAGCCGTACCCTATTTCGCGCGAAAACGTGGTCTCTTGGCTGGAGGAGTTCGGCGAAGTCGTCCCTTATGGCGGAGACTTTGTCTGCAATTACAATCCGGAGACGCGGCCTCCGCTGAATACGGCGGAGTTCCTTGCGTACGAAGGCTTCCGGACGCATACGTCGTACATTGGCGGTTCCATGGCGGGCGAGTGCTACAACTTCATGGACACGGTCGTTTTCAAGGGGCCTGACGAGGAATACCGCGGCAAGGTGATGGGGCGCGAATATGTGCGTGACCATCTGGGATACCGCTTTGTGCTTCGCGGCTCTGAAGTTACGGATTTCGTGGGCGTTGGCGGCGAACTGCGGCTGAAACTGAAAATCCAGAATGTGGGCTTCGGAAACAACTTGACGGCGAAGAAGGCGACGCTTGTGCTGAAACCCGCGGATTCGGCTGTGGAAGCTGTTGTAGCAAGGGATGTTGCTGCGAGGAATGCTGCTGCCGCCGCAACTGCGGCTATTGAACTTCCGCTAGAAATGGATCCGACGAAAATCCTCTCGAAAAAGTGGAAGTTGAAGTCCGAGACGCCGATGCAGGACTGGACTGGTGCGAATTTCGGCGACATTCTTGAAGATGAACTTGAGTTCGACGGCGTGAACGAATTCAACTTGAAGGTACTGTTGCCGGACTCCGTGAAAACTGGCAAGTGGAACGCCTACTTGCGCATTTCGCATTACGGTGATATGAAGACGGACAAGAATTTCCATGTGATTCAGTTTGCGAACGATTCCTCGTATTTTGATAACGTTACAGGTGGCAATTTCGTCGGAGGCTTCGTGGTGGATGAACATGTGCAAGCGGTTGGGAATAGTCACGGAGGTGCTGAATGTGGCTGCGACGCCGCTGCGGATTGCTGCATTAAATGTGGCACACGAGTCTCCGGACGCCTGATTTCGACTGTTCATGAATCGGATGCCGCCGAGGCTTCGCTGAATGCTGCTATACGCGCTGGTGCTGTGGTCTATGACATTCGAGGTGAACGCGCCGGCGTTGCCGGTGCTAAACTTCGCGCGGGCGTTTACATTGTGAAATGAAAACCGCCTAAATATGTTTGGTGTGCATGAAAATGCTTCTAAAAGGTCGAAAAATGCGAAAAAAACTGTTATAAATGTCGAAAAACATTTTTTTTGCAATTCTGCGTTCCTTTTTTGAACACTTCTTTACTATATTTGTGTCGCTCGGGGTGTAGCTCAGTCTGGTAGAGCGTCTGCTTTGGGAGCAGAATGTCGTCAGTTCGAATCTGGCTACCGCGATACGAAAAAGGACCCCGTTGGGGGCCTTTTTCGTATCGGGGCGCCTGGGGGGCTGACGAGGC
>JAZLIJ010000140.1:0-13476 GCA_045617325.1 Fibrobacter sp. | reverse complement strand
TCTTGGAGAGCCCCATGATCATCTGCCTGACAATTTCCATCTGCGGAGTCTTTACGTCCATACAGCAAATATACATCAGTAATATGTCAAATTATGACAATCGTCATTTACCAACAACACTTTGGCGTAACAGAGCCAAATTTTTTCTTTCTTCTAGAACTTCTCTTCGCATCCTCCACAAAGGCAGCAAAGCCCCTGCCCGAGTAAAGCGACACATCCAGCGAAAAAGTGAACCGATTCCTGTTTTCGCTCAAATCGCGGCCGTAGCGGAACTCAAAGGAAAAACGCCCTAAGGAGATATATCCGCCCGTCCCGATTTCCGTATAAACTATAGACTTCGCATCACCCATGCAGGCTCCCGTGGGTCCAAAGCCGCCACCGCAATCATACTCTTTCCAGTACGACTCGCGACCATTCCTCGAGACATGCTCGGTAAGTCCTATCCTAAAATTGTCAGTCAGGGGCCACTGTTCTATCAAGGATATTCCACCGGTCCATCCTACCGCCGTTTTTCCATTGCCTTCGTCAATTCTTTCAGGCAAAGGAAGCATATTCGTCCAGCCCATCACTCCAAAATAACGCGACACATAACCAGGCTGCAAAATGGGAGTTATACTTTGAAGGCCTAGACCCATCGTAAAATGCGACGCATTGAAATAGTGAAGAAACGAGAAATCCGCAACCCACTCCCCCTCACTGATAACATCATAAGGCGATGGCAAATAATCCACCCTTTGATAGTCGCTGACCAAATCCCCTTTATAAACAGAAAACGTAAAAGTATTCACCTCATAATCTTCCCTATAGGAATCCATAAAGGCAGCCGCAGATGGGGGTCGCGTAATAACGCTGCATCCAGATAAAACGAATGTCGCGACAGCAAAGCAAAATAGGCGTAACCAAGTTTTCATGCGCACAAATGTAAAAACGGCTCGCCCGTTTTCAATGCGCAGACGTCGGGATTCCGACAAGATGCAAAAAATCCTCCGCAAAGCGGAGGATTTTTAGAGGCAACGATCAGACTCGAACTGATGAATAAGAGTTTTGCAGACTCGCCCCTTACCAACTTGGGTACGTCGCCAAAGTGAGTCGTAATATAGTAACATTTTTTCGTCTTTTCAAGGGGGTGTTGACTTTTTTTTGAAAAAAAAATTTCATTTCATGCCTACAAAAAAAATCAATTCATTTTTTATGGTTCTTCTTCTAAAAACAGGCGCATTTTCAGAATCCGTCCCGCCCGAGCCCCATCATAGCATACAAATTAATTTCATCCATCGTAACAATCAACTTTTTAGCAACTTCAAAACGTTCCAAATCCAGGGAAATAGCGATGTACAGCCTATTTTCAGCAATTTACAGACGCGACCTGCGTTCGGCACCTTTTTATTCTGTCGGCAACAATTTGATGAAGTCGATTTAAAATATTTATCTTTACCGCAACATGGAGCAAGCGACTTTCAAGACGAAATTTTTGGCATCCCTCGGGGCGCTCTGGATACGGAGCCTCCGCATCCGCCTGCACACGCCCGATGACTACCGCGCAGGGATTCTCGGGCTGTGGCACAGGGATTTGCTCGCAAGTTGCGCCGCTTTCAAGGACAAGGGCGTCCATGTGCTCATCTCGGAATCGAAGGACGGCGAAATTTTTGCGCGGGCGACAAGGCGGCTCGGCTACGAGGTGACTCGCGGTTCGGATTCGCACGGTTCGACAAACGTCCGCCACCTGCTCAAATCGCTTAGGAACGACAAGTTCACGGGAATGGCGCTTGACGGGCCGCACGGGCCGGCACTCCAGGCGAAACCGGGCTCGTTCTGGCTTTCAAAGGCAAGCGGCAAGCCGCTCTGGCTCATCGACGTGAAGAAATATGGACCGCACATCACGCTTAAAAGTTGGGATAATTTCATCATTCCGCTTCCACTGACAGCAATTGACATTGAAATTAAGTATCTTTGGAACGCAAACGAAATCAGGGAACCCCAAAAGGGCGACCGCAACTATAAGGAAACACAGCCGTGATTGCATTACCACCAAAATTTGTCGCATTTGACTTAGAAACGACTGGCCTCGTCAACAAGAAGGACGAAATCATCGAAATCGGCGCAGTGAAGTTCACTGTCGAAATGAAGGGCACACGCATCGTGCCGAAGGTCATCTCCGAATTCGATACCCTGGTCAAGCCCAACATGCTCATCCCCGCCGAAGCATCCAACGTGAACCACATCTACGACAAGGACGTGGAAAACGCGCCCCCGGTAGGCGAGTGCCTCAAGAAGTTCACCGCTTTCTGCGGCCCAGGCTCCATTCTGCTTGCGCATAACGCGAACTTCGACTCCAGCTTCTTGCGCACCGCCTACGAGCAGAATCCGCAGGTCACGCCGGGGAACCCCATCATCGACAGTCTCGCCATCTCGAAGACGATTCTCCCTGAACTCGCGAACCACAAACTCGGCTACATGGCGAGCATGTTCATGAAGCGCGGCGAAATCTCGATGACCATCGATCCCGAAAAGATGCACCGTTCCGTCTACGACTGCGAAATGCTCATGGAAGTGTTCGTCGCCATCCTCCGTCGCCGCCTCAAGGAGAAGGACTGGGAAATGGGCAACATCCTCGCAGCCCTCGCGAAGTACAAGGGCGTCCCCCAGTTCATCAGAAAGTAACGTCCGCGAACCTATTTCGCAACTGCGCGAGCCAATTTTCAACTTTCAAAGACGAAGCCGCCTGCATCAGGCGGCTTTTTCGTATTCAACTCGCCCGCCAAGCAATCAACGAGTACACATTCCATCAAGGGATTTCAAAAAAAAAGCAAATAGGCAAACTTTACAGTTCAAATTCTTGGCGATTTAGCTAGTAATTCCGCCAATATTTTCGCCCTCAAAGGCGATTACGGCTCCAAATAGGCCTCAACGTTATCGCAGACAGTAACCAAATATTCCCCTTCGCACCGAGATTTGCAGAATTCATCGCGAATCCTCATCTGGTCCAAATTGACCGCATTGCCATCGCGGCACAAATCACTTTTTGCCCGCTGCTCGTAATAGGAGTCAGGAGAACAGCCCAAAAGGAAAAAGCACAAGATACACAAAACACCGCCATGCCAAAGCATAGCGGCTTTATGTAAATTTTCTTGAAGAAAATTAGATGCCGAGTTCACGGGCGACAGCCTGGATACCGCACTTATTGATAGTACGGAGACCAGCGGCGCTCACGCGAAGCGTGACCCAGCGATCTTCTTCAGGAATGTAGAAGCGCTTCTTCTGGAGGTTCGGAAGCTGCTTCATCAACTTCTTACGGTTAGAGTGGGAAACCATGTTGCCCACGAGACCGGCCTTGCCGGTAACTTCACAAATGCGGCTCATATTAAACTCCGTTGGTTTTTACAGCGTGCAATTTTAGCTAAAAATCAAAAAATTGTCAAGGGCAATATTTAGTCTTGCAATGCTTTTGGCAAGTTAAACTTCGTATTTTCCTGTAACTTTACAAGATTTTCCACTTTTACATCAAGAAACTTATCTTTCAGCCAGTCAACGACTTCCTGAACCAGCACCTCAGGTGCGCTTGCCCCGCTGGAGATACCAACAGCTTCAACTCCATCAAACCAGTCCATTTCCAGATCATTGACGGTTGCAATAAGATGACTCTTAATGCCCTGTTCCAAGCCAAGCTCCATCAGACGTGACGAATTGGAGGAGTTCTTGGCCCCAACAACTAGCAAAAGATCCACCTTTTTGCATAGGTCAAGAACCGCGGCCTGGCGGTTTCCGGTAGCATAGCACAAGTCCCCCGCTTCCGGCCCAATGATTTTCGGGAACCTCAGCTTGAGAGCCTCGATGATTTTGCGGGTTTCAGCGACGGACAAAGTCGTCTGCGTAATGTAGGCGAGCTCCTTGTCCGCAGGGACTTCCACCGTAGCCACATCGTTTTCATTTCGAATCAGCGTGATGGCGCCTTCCGGCAACTGACCGATAGTGCCTTCCACCTCGGCATGCCCCGCATGCCCAATCAAAATAATGTGGCGACCAGCATTGTAATGACGCTTCGCGCTAAAGTGAACCCTGAGCACCAGCGGGCACGACGCATCGAGCACAAGCAGATTGCGCGCCGCAGCCTCGGCATAAACCTTTTCAGCAACGCCATGCGCCGAAAAAATCACGACGGAGCCCTCCGGCACCTCGTCCACTTCGTCCACAAAAACAACGCCCTTGTCGCGAAGCGTATCCACGACGAACTTGTTGTGCACAATCTCATGGCGCACGTAAATAGGGGCGCCGTATTTTTCCAAAGCCTTTTCGACGACATGGATAGCGCGGTCAACTCCGGCGCAAAATCCGCGGGGGGTAGCAAGTACAATCTTTTTCATATTTTCATCCAAGTTCCAAGGGCGTTAAAATTTGCAGCAACTACTCAAGCAAGTCTTTCAGAAACTCGAGCAGTTGCTGGTAGGAATCGGCAATCTTCGTGCGCTCATGTTCGAGGTACGTCTGCACAAGGCGGATATCCGGCTTATTGCGACGGGAATATCCAGCAGTGGATTGCAACTGTGCAATGACGCCTTCATGCAGCAATCCTTCGACCGTCTCCTTCTGCCCCGTCGTAAAAGGACCGACACAGGTGGCGACACCGCGCTGCAGCGGCTCCCAAAAGTCATGTACACCAAGACCGCGGCAGAACGAGCCTCCGATAATAGCACTCTTCGACGTAGCAAAGACATCCTTCGTCTTGCCGAACTGGCTCACGATGGAAACGGCGCCCTTCTGTACCAGGGGCCACTCCACGACCATAATCTCCTGGTCACGCAAAATCTTGCGGAAGCCATCCACCTCGGAAAGGCGACGCGGCACAAGCACCACAGATTCCTGGCGCTTTATAGAAGAAACAATCATGCGGCAAAGGCTCGCCCACTCCTGCATGTGCATCGAGACAAAAGCAGTATCGACCGTCGGATTTTCGGGAGCCTCGACATCCTTGCCGGAGCGCACCCAAGAGAGAAGCTTCCAGTCGCCGCCAATCATCATCTTGGAAATAGATGCCCTGGACGCAACATTCAAAAAGCGCGACAAATCCGCCCCCGTCTGCATGCTCGCAAAACCAACCGCCGAGAAATCAACCCCTGGGAACGACGAACGATAGCGTCCGGAAACAATCGCAATTGAAGGCTTCACAGAAAGGCTTCGCATCGCGGAAAGGTAGCCCGGCCAAAGTTCATTTTCCGCAAGAACCAAGCCAAGAGGCTTTGCCGCAGCAATAAAATCACGCATGGTCGAAGGCGTATCTGCCGGAGCGATACAAGATTCAATATCCTCGGCGGATTCCTTGAGGAACGTGAGAACTTCCACCTTCTGCGTCGTCATGAGAATACGCGGGCAATCGGGCAAGTCCTCCTTCAAGAAGTTTGCAAGGTTCAAGAGCATCTTGCATTCGCCAAGGCTTGCCCCATGGAGCCAGAGGAACGGACCTTCCGGCCACGGGCCGTTCAAGCGATCCATCACATGGAACTTATTTTCGATGACAGGGACCTTCGCAGCAACTTGAGCTACGGAACCAAGAGCCTGACGGGCTAAATCGACAATCTTGAACATAGACTTAAAAGACCTTTCTTAAAATCAGCAATAAATTACAAAACAAAAGCCACGCCCAAGTAGAGCGATCTGCATAAAAAGCTTGCATAAAGGTACGTTTTGGCGGAATCCTTTTCGAAAGGGCGCGAATTTTCTTTCCTTTCTCCCCCCAAAATGAAGACAGGGACGGGAAATACCCGGTTCGGGACGCCCAAGTACGCCAGACATCTCCAAAACGGGATTCCAAGAAACGGTCCTCGATGTTTGCAAGTTTCATTTCAAAGTACCCCCCGACAAAAACAAAAAACAGCATCAACGGCGAAAAGCCCAAATGTAAAATAAGCATTCCCCAAATAATCATTATATTGGAAATATAAAGAGGATGCCTTATATAGGCATACACACCTGATGTCACAAGTTCATCCGCCTCATGCTTACTACCACGGGAATGTTCCCCAATATGCTGTCGCGCCTTCACCCGTAAAAAAACGCCCAAGACACCAAAAGACAGGACCTCTTGCAAATACATGGAAAATGTCCCAGAGTCCTGTTCAAACAGCGGAAAAGGCGGGTACAGCAGAACGCAGACGGCAAACAGGCCAAGGATATATCCACGGTACTTATAAAGAAACGCATCCAGTTTACTCATTTCATCTCCATCAGTTTCAGCCTTTGCATCATCGTCGGGGAAAATGCGTCATGGCTTACGACAATCGCCCACTTGCGCAGTTTGATACACGCATCCAGGAACGCAGAAAGCAGTTGCTCCCTATCGGCCAGCGCAACTGACGCGAAAGGTTCATCCAGGAGCACAACGGAGGAATCCGAAACAAGTGCCCACACAAGCGCCACGCGTGCGCGTTCACCGCCCGAAAGGCCGTTCTTTGCAAACAGGCGTTCAGCACAGGCTATGCGGATAAACTCATCGACAACGGAAGCAACATTTTGCGAATTGCAGCATCGCAAATTACCGAGCAATTCCACGAGCAGGCTACGTGGAGGAAGCTCCAGATCCTGCGCCACAAAAAAGACTCCCGAACGCATCGCATCCGGTCCACGGAATCGGCCGCGGTCCCATTCCTCAAGGCCCGCAAGCAGACGCAGAAGCGTTGACTTTCCGACGCCGTTCCGTCCACGGACAAGCACTGGGCGCGACGCATCTAAATTCAAATCGAGACTGTCAAAGACGGAGACATCCGAGCCTTCATAAGCAAAGGCGCCATTTTCCACGACCAGTCTGGAATTTTCGGCATCCGTTTCCGGATTCCCGTCCAGTTCCCACTGGTTAACGGCTTTACGCGGCAGCTTTTCAAACTTTTCAAGAATATGGAGCGCACTCATCACCGAACGCGTCTGGGGAATCACGCGGGCACACTCCTTCACCGGCTTATAGCAGAGAAGTACCGCAGAGCAGTACAGCACAAGTCCCGTTCCGTCCATCCAGCCCGCAGAAATAAGCATCGCGCAAAACGTAAGGACAGCAACCATCGCGACAACCGATACAGTCTCCATTACAAGCGAAAGACCGCCTTTGCGAACAGCCACATCGAGGCCCGCATCGTGCAAATTGCGAATCTGCGAAAGCAATTTCTTTGTCATAATGCGGTTTTCGCCGCGAGAACTCCACTGGCGGTAAAGAGTGCGGACAAGGTAAAGGTCACTGCGAAAAGTGGAGCGACCTGTCAGGAGACTTTCCTCGGCAGGGCCCATCCGATGCAGCCTTTTCTGTATCCAGGCTATCAGCGGCACCACCACCATAAACAGGAACAAAGTCAACGGCCACGAAATGTAGAACAGCACAGGCAAAAAGACAGCAAGTTGTAACACAGCTTGCACCGTCTGGAAAAACACGCCGCCGTTCCCCTGCAAAACCATTGTCGATTCATAAGCCGACTCCACCAGGCGTTCCCCCGACCGCGTATGAAAGTTTTTTGGAGCAAGCAATCGCACGGAATGCAGAAACCAAGCCATTAAACAAGACCACGAGGCATTCACCCAACGCTCAGACAACCGCAACTTCCAAAACATGGCCAAAAAGCGAATCACCGAAAGAACCAGCATTAACGCCAGCCATCCCCACAGCGTGAAAAAAGAACTCCCCTTCAAAATATCCATGAATGAGCGAACTCCCCAAAAAAGCGCCGCATCGGCGGCACTTGCCAAAAAAGCGACTGGAAGATACCTCAATACGCCGCTAGTTAGGGATTTTTTCAGTCTGTTTTCTAGATTCACAAAAAAAATTTAAAAATTTCAAAAAAAATCCCTTGACAATATTCTAGAATCATCTATATTTGGCGCTACACAAAACGCCCCTATCGTCTAGTGGCCTAGGACTCGGGATTTTCATTCCCGCAACAGCAGTTCAAAACTGCTTGGGGGTATAAAAAGACTCAATCGCAAGATTGGGTCTTTTTTTGTTTTGAATTACATGTTTCTAGTTTTGGAAGCCTGGTTCAAAAAAAAAAAATTAAAAAATCCCTTGACAACTTGCGATAAAAACCTATATTTGACCTCACAAAACGCCCCTATCGTCTAGTGGCCTAGGACTCGGGATTTTCATTCCCGCAACAGCAGTTCAAAACTGCTTGGGGGTATAAAAAGACTCAATCGCAAGATTGGGTCTTTTTTTTGTTGAAAAAAGAAAACGACTCAATCTATGATGATGCCTTTTTTGGCTTTTTCTTCGCGATGTTTCCAATATTTGTCAAATTCTTTTTCGACTGCTTTAAAGAATTTTTTTGCATTCGGATCTTTATGTAATAATAAACCGGCCAAATCCTCCATCCATTGGAAACGAACCAAATATTCAGCATCATCAAAAAATTCTCTAGTGATTTCATCCCTAGTTGATTCTTCGTCTTTAAAAAGCTCATCAATGGCGTCGTCGTCGCCGAAGTCGTATATGGTCTTTTTTCCCAAATTTGAAAAATCCGTACTGATGAGCTTCATAACTTAACCTCTCCCTCTAATATACCTCTTTTTAGAAAGAAGTTCGTCGTCCCCCTTTTGTTCAAAGAAGAGAGGGATTAGACGATGCTCTCACTTCGTTTCGTTCGCCGCCCTGCGGGTTATGGCCTTCGGCCATAATCCCAAACTGAGCCTCTGTTCGCTGCGCTCTCTGGCTCAGTTTGTCGAACCCTCTCCGAGGGTTCGAACCCCTTTGCAGCTTCATGAAACAAAAAGGGCACCCTGACGGGTGTCCTTTTTGTTTCAGAGGAGAGAGAGGGATTCGAACCCTCGGACCTGTGACAGTCTCCGGATTTCGAGACCGGCCCAATCGACCACTCTGGCATCTCTCCAAGGTGCAGTTAATATAGCAAAAGTTGTTCGTTCCGTCTATGGAGGTCTAGGATTTGTACGACATTTCATTGAACAAAGATTGAAGCTATAAAAACGAATTGCGCCACATTCAGCTTTAAAAAAGAACTTCAGTATTTAAATTTTGCGTAAAAACATCTTTTAGTAAAATGTTTTTTTCATACACAATAAAAATATGTTGAATTATCAACCTCTTAATTCTATCTTTGGCCGCAAATTCAAGGAAACCAAAAGAACTTCAGGTTTATGAGCGCGAGTGCGCTTTGGGGCTTTTCGGCGCAAAGGTTAGGCGTCAGATGGTGCGGCAAGGGCTGCAGATGGAGTTCACAGGTTTAAAAGGTGAACTCATGAATACCGAAGAACGTATTCCCGAAGAAGATATTGACCCGAAATCCAACATCGCCCGCGAAGCGGACGCCTTCTTGAGCGCCATCGCCGGCGGTGCAGACGAAGACCAGGCAGACGAAGCCGCATTCCTCGCATTGAATCCGAACGGAGTCATCGTTGACGACAACGGCGAAGTCCTGCGTTCCGGTCCAGATTCCAAAATTGCAGAAGGCGAAAAAGTGATTTTCGAGGACGGCGAAGCAGAAACCACCACAGCAGCAAACGTCGCTTCCGAGGCAAAAGCCGCATCCAAAGACGCGGCAAATGATGCCAACGACGAGACTCCCACGGCGGTCGCAGAAGCAGCCTCTTCCGATGCAGACACAAGCGATTCCGCAGCAGAAACAACGGTAAACGCAACTGCCGAAGCAACCCCGGCAGAAGGCGCTTCTGAAAATGCAGCCAATTCCGGCGCAACCGACGCTACCGGCGCAGAATTTTCCGACGAAATGAACGACGCCGAAAGCGCCGAAGATTCCGATGACGAAGACGTCGACGAAAACGATTCCCTCGTCACCTTCGACGATCTGGGCCTCATCCCGGAAGTCCTCGAAGCTGTGAAACTCGCCGGCTACAAGACGCCCTCTCCCATCCAGGCAAAGGCGATTCCTGCACTTTTGCAGGGAGCAAACCTTCTCGGCACAGCGCAAACCGGCACCGGCAAGACCGCAGCATTTACGCTCCCGTTGCTTTCGCGCATCAAATTCAAGAGCCAAAGAACATCGATGCTCGTGCTCACACCGACACGCGAACTCGCCATCCAGGTAGCCGAAGCCATCCAGCAGTATGCAGCCAAGATGCCCGAAGTAAGCGTCGTCCCCGTTTACGGCGGCCAGGACATTTCCGTCCAGCTGCGAGCCCTTAAGCGCAAGGCAAGCATCGTCGTCGCAACCCCGGGCCGTCTCATCGACCACATCAAGCGCGGCTCCGTTTCACTTGGCGACGTGCAGGCAATCGTCCTCGATGAAGCCGACGAAATGCTCGACATGGGATTCATGGAAGATGTCGATACTATCTTGCAGGAGATTCCGGAATCCGCACAGCGCGCCCTTTTCAGCGCCACCATGCCCGCAAGCGTCAAGAAGATTATCGAAGAACACTTGGGCGACTACGAAGAAGCGCGCATCGAAGGCAAGACGACAACCGTCGAAAACATCCGTCAGCGTTGCCTTCTCGTAAAGAACGAACACAAGATTGAAGCCCTGGCCCGCGTCCTGGAAGGCGAGGATTTTGACGGTGTCCTCATCTTCGTGCGCACGAAGCAGAACACGACCGAAGTCGCCGAGAAGCTCGAAAGCCGCGGCTTCAATGTTGCACCCCTCAACGGCGATCTCGCCCAGTCCATGCGCGAACGCACCATCAACCGTCTGAAGATGGGCAAGCTCGACATCGTCGTCGCAACAGACGTCGCCGCCCGCGGTATTGACGTGGACCGCATTTCGCTTGTCGTAAACTACGACATTCCCTACGACACAGAATCCTATGTGCATCGCATCGGCCGAACAGGCCGCGCAGGCAGAAGCGGAAACGCCATCCTCTTCATCACGCCGCGCGAAAAGAAAATGCTGAAGATCATCGAGAAGGCGACCCGCCAGCCCATCGAGACCATGGCGCTTCCGACATCGGAGCAAATCAGCGCAAAGCGCGTCGATGCATTCAAGAATAAAATCAAGAGCGTCATCAGCTACGGCGAACTTGAAAAGTTCAAGGCCCTTGTCCAGAACCTCGTCGCAGAAGGCTGCAACATGAAGAACGGCGAAGTTTCCGAAGACGGAACCGTCACCGAATTAACCGCCGAGGATATCGCCGCCGCAGTCATCAAGATGTACCAGAAAAAACAGCCGCTCTTCCCGGATCTTGCACCGCTCGAAGTGCCGAAAGAACGCCGCGACAGAAGAGGCGAAGGCCGCGACTTCCTCAAGGTCGCAAACGAAAACGGCGAAGGCGGCTTGAACGGCGAAGAGAAAAAACGCCTCAAGAAGGAACGCAAGGAAGGCACAAACGGTGTCGAGGAAGGCTTCCTGCGCTACTACCTCGGCGTCGGCAGATTCGACCACATCTCGCCAAAGGACATCGTCGGCGCCATCGCAGGCGAAGGCAACATCAACAGCAGCAACATCGGCCGCATCAAGCTCTTCGACAAGTTCAGTACCGTCGAGCTCCCCGAGACGCTCCCGCAAGAAGTTCTGGACATCCTCGCGGGCATCACCATCCGAGGCAACGACGCCCACTTCCGCGTCATGACCGATGAACCGCCCGAAGGCCCGCGCCCCCGCGAAAACAGGAGCGAACGCAGAAGCTACCACCGCGACGAACGCGGTTCGTTCCACAGGGACCGTGGCGACAGAGGCGAACGCGGCTTTGGCGAAAAGAAATTCGGCGGATTCCGCAAGGGCCGCGAAGAAAGAGGCTTCGGTGAAAAGCGCGAAGGATTCGGCAACCGCGAAGAACGCCGCCGCCAAAAGTTCGGCGAGAAGCCGTTCCGCAAGGACCACGACGAACGCGACTTCGGCGACAAGCCATTCCGCAAGACGCGCCGCTTCGGCAGATTCTAAAAAAGTTTTCTCCTTGTAATTAAAAGCGTCTCCCATCCACCGGGAGACGCTTTTTCAATTTTTAAACAGAGCATTTCAAGAATTTACAGTGTACCATTTTCTTTCCAATCGCGTTCATATTCGTAGCACTCTTCTTTCATTTCTTCGACAACGTTTGAAAGGGAATTCGCATATTGTCTGGGGATTGTTACAGAATAAGTCACGACACCATCGGCACACTTGAAAGAGCCCTCATCGAAATCATCGCTCTGATCTTCAAATTTTTCACAAATTTTATTCAGTTCCGACGGCGAACGATTCAAATAGCGGTTCATTACCGAAGCAGTAGCCGAAGAGCCATTTATCGCCATCTCCGAAAACCCTTCAAATTCGCCAGAAACAACAATCGTCTGACGAGCCCAAGATTCGCCGCTCTCCACTTTGCACGAAAAGCCTGCATCCGTCAAAAGAAGCGTTTCTCCAGAAGCGGACACGGAATTATCATCATCTCCGCTGCAAGCGACAAAAATAAAAGATGCAAGAAGTACAGTCAGAAATAATTTTTTCATCGTAAATCCTTTTTTCAAAATATAAGTTAATCTCAGAATTTTACGCTCCACCATTCGGCGAAATTGACAGGCGAATGTAACGTAGCGTTTGCGAAGTCGTAGCCACGACGCTTTTGCCAGGTGCGGAAGCGGAGAGTGCGACCGTTCATGTTGCGGAAGAGGGCGCGGTACAAGCTCTTGCCGAGAGCAGCGCTTGTCTTTTGCCAGGTCCAGCCGCTGAGTTTGTGCGTCTCGCCGTCGATGATGACGGTGCCGTTGAGTTCCTTGCCGTCTGTCGGGGTGACGTCCAGGACGACTTCGGCGTTTTCGTCGGCGGGTGCGTTAACGCCGACCCAGGCGTCGTCTTTTGCGGTGATGCGGACGGAGCCGTTTTCGGGGACGATGATGGGGTTGCTTTCGAAGCAGCCGGCGCTTCCGGGGCAGGCGATTTCCACCTTGTTCGCGGGGTTGTCTTGCAGTTTACCGATGAAGCGGAGGTTGTCTATCCAGACGGAATCGAGGCTGTTCACGGCGACCTGGAATTTAAATTCAGCGTGGGGCTCGCCGAAGGACTTGACGAGATCTGCGGGGATTTTGAATTCGTAGGGCTGCCAGTTTCCGAGGATGTAGCGGAACTGCTGCGTTTCACCGATTTGCTTGCGGACGCCGTCGCGGACACACCAGAGAGAAATGTTTCCGAGATCGCGGTTGCCGCCGCGTTTCATTTCGTTGCGGTTGATTTGCGAGGCGGGCACGAGTGCGTTCAGCTTTAGGCGGTCGCCGACAAGTTCGAAGTCATCGGTGAAGACGGTACGGCTTTCGAAAAGTTTTTCGCCGCCTGCTGAAACGAGGCTGCGGTCGCCTTCGAATTTTCTGCGGCTGTCAAGCGTTGCGAATGCGGAATCGGCGCGCCAATCGGTTGCATCTTCGAAGCGGCCGATGGTGAACGCGGAAGAAGTCACGTCGAGGAGCGCGAGACTGTAGTTGACGCCGGATGCTGTCGCGGGCGCGGTCGCAATAGCGGCAGGAGATGCGGAGGTCGCAGAAGGTGCCGCAGCCGTTGTCGCAGTGAGAGATGCAGCGGTCGCTGAGTTTATGACTGCGGAGACGGTCGCGTTTGCAACGGGAGA
>JAZLIJ010000139.1:0-7302 GCA_045617325.1 Fibrobacter sp. | reverse complement strand
GCTTGCCGCTAAACGGTTCCATCGGAACAGCCTGGGCATTGCTTTCAAAGAACCAGTAGTCAAACTTGAAGTTGCCTTCCTTGAATACAAAGTAAAGGTCCTGTACACCATCGGCGCCATTCACTTCAAAGGAACTTTCCTTCCAGTCGTCGCTTGCAGGCACATTGATTGTAGAAAGCAGGTCTCCCTTGGCAGAACCCACATGAAGCTCAATCTTGCCACCGTTACCCTTGGTGCAGACAACGATATTGTCCGCGCCATCGCTCATGTCCACAAAGCGGACCTTGGTATAGGAGTCCTTATTCATGTTCGTGAGGTAGACTCTCTTGCCCTCGGTTTCAACATTCTGGATAATGGTGTATCCACCGGACTTGTTCAGATTGATTCCTTCAACCCAAGCCTTGGTTTCAGCCTCGACACGAGTATACGGATCCAAATTCTTGACAGGCTTCTTGACACCTTCATCAGTCATGTGAATCGTCGGGAGCGTACCGTCTTCCTTCCAGGTGAATTCTTCCACGGCAGAAGTACGGGAATAACCGCCTGCACCCGGAACACGACGCTGGTTATGATAGAAGAAATAGCTGTGGCCCTTGAAGTCGATAATGCCCGAATGCACCGTAAACGCGGCACCCGATTCGTTACTCGGCATGATGGTACCCTTGTATGTCCACGGGCCCGTCGGAGAATCGCTCCAGGAATAGTCAATGGATTCAGGAATGCCACCGGCAGCGTAAATCATGTAATACTTGTTATTGCGCTTGTGAATCCACGGACCTTCGGTGTACTTGCCGTTAAATCCATCGGATGTCGATTGAATACCGCCATCAAAAGAAATCATGTCTTCCTTGAGCTTTGCCCAATAAAGCTTCGGGTTGCCCCAATAAAGATAAGCCTGGCCATCGTCATCAATCCAGACCGTCGGATCGATGTAGTCCCAGTTCGGTCCGGCGAGATGTTCGCCATTTCGAGCATCCTTGAAGGGACCTTCCTTCGTATCGGAAACGGCGACGTTCACTGCGCGGCCTCCCTTGGTGGATTCGACAGTCACGTAGTAGTAATACTTGCCGTTGCGGCGAATGCATTGAGAGGCCCAGTCGCCATTCTTCTTTGCATTTCCGTGAAAGTCGCCCGCTTCCAGAATGAGCGTATTCATGTCGGTCCAGTTCACCATATCGGTCGTGCAACTGACGCGCCAGCCATGCATAGTGAAGAAGGAACCGCCTTCATCGTTACCGGTATAGACGCACACGGTATCGCCAAAGACGACGGGCGCCGGGTCCGGCGAATAGTACGTCTGGATAATCGGATTGTCTGCGAAGGCGAACGGAGCTGCGGCAAGCCCAAGCGCCATCATCTTTGTCAATGTTCTCATATTCTCACACCCCTTATTTTATCTAACCTGAACCATACGGCGGAGGGACTTGTTCTGGCTCTGCACAAGGTACACGCCCGACTTGAATCCCTTCTCATACATCTGCTGCATGATAGCCTCATACGTCGATGCGCCAAACGTATGGATAGTTCCTACATGATGCCCGCGAATATCGAACACATGGAATGTCGTATTCTTGGAGAAGTCAAAGTTCATGTTATAACCTAGCTGCGGAACAGAAGTCAGCTCTTCTTCGGTCAATGCAAACTGAATCCAGTCAATGTTCGCAAAGCTTCCGGTAATCTTCACACGCAGAACGTGCTCGCCCTTCGCAATCTTTGCCATCTTGCCATCGACATCCTTGTAGGTGTCCCAGTCATCGCCCTGCGGAATCACAAGCGTATCCGTCACGGCAACGCCATCAACAAGAAGCATGAAGCTGGAATTTTCAGCGCCGCTCGAAACGTGGGCGCGGAACAAATACTCGCCATCCGTAACAGCGTTGAAGGAGTATTCCATCCATTCGCCCGGATTCGTGTAGCCGACAGCGTAACCGGTGCAGTCCTTCGTCTTGAGGGAATCGGAGCAGCCGAGACCAACCACATCGACGCCATCTTCGCGGTAGACGCCGCCTTCGTTTACAGCATCCTTGTCGGAATAAGCGACACCGAAACCACCGTTATCATAATCTTCCATTTCAATGCGGCCAGGCAATGCAAATGTCGCCTTGTACGGTTCCTGAACCATGGCACCAGTGAAATCCGGAAGCAAGGCATCCTGGATTTTTTCGCCGATTTTCTTGAAATCCCCCTGAAGGCCAGCATTTTCCGCGGTCTGCGCATTGAAATAACCGCCAGCCTGGTTAATCGTATTTTGACCGGCCTGGTTCTGGCCCACGCCATCCGGAGAATTCTTGTAAACGTTTTCGCGAACCGTAAATCCGCTGGAACCTTCGTCGAGGTAAACCGGCAAAACCCAATAATCCGAGAATTTGGAAGCCCCGTAATCGTGCATGTAGTTGTACTGAATTTCGCTACCTGTGCCCTGGTTGCTCAAAGTGTAAATCGGGCCCGAATCGCAAAGCAATCGGGAAATATGGTGAATGTTGTTCCAGTTGATGTGGTTGTTCGTCATGGCGGTTTCTTTCTTGGTCCAGCCAAAACCCACGGAGATTCCGGAATAATAAGTGTAAGAAACTTCGTTGTGTTCGATTACGATGTAGCGCGGATAACCGGCGCCAATGCCCACGGCACCCTGGTGCTCGTTCGTCACGTTTGTGACAAGGTTGTTCATAATCGTATCGCGCGTACTGATTTCATCCTTGTCGGAAGGGTTGTAGCCTTCATGAATTTCGGAGAGCGTATCCGGAGCGAACTTGCCAATCATGATGCCTGCGGCACCGATTTCGAAGAACGTATTGCCTTGAATCATATCGTCGTTCGTGCCCGAAACAAAGTCGAGACCGGTCGCCGCCATCTGCGTAAACGTGCAGCCCTGCACCAAGAAGTGGTGTGCGTTTTCCACGCGGAATCCCGCATCCGGGCGCCACAGTAAAAACTTGTTGCTATTCAGTTTTTCCCAATTTCCGCGACTCGGATCTGGCAAGACGTCTATGTTAAAGTTCGCCGCCTGTAAATCGAGGAAGCCTTCTTCGCTCGGGCGCAAATAATTGCTGTGAGCAAACGTCAAGCCTTCAAAAGACATGTAACCCACTTTGCTCTTTGTACTCTTTCCAAGAACGTTGAACAAAGTATTCAAACGCGGAGCGACCACATTCGCCGAAACCATGCTTTCGCCTTCGCGCGCCTTGTAGTAAAGCACATGTTCCTTTTCGTCGAGGAACCATTCACCCGGAGCGTCAATCAAGTCGTAGGAATTTTCCAGATAGAAAACCTGCTGCTTCGGAGGATTGCTCATGAAAGCAGTTCCGAGCATCGGATAAGCGCGGTGGAATAGTTTGGTGCGCTCAGGATCCTTCGGGATGAGTTTCGCGGTTCCGCCGTTCACTTCTGCCTTTTCAAGACGAAGAATACTTTCTGCCCAGGCAATCATCACGTGGATTTCGACATTCTCGATATTCTTGATATTCTTGATGTAATCGGCGGAAACATCGAAGGCGCGGCCATTGGAATCCACCTTGGTGAGTCGCACAAAATCGTGGTCCAAACCGCCAAAGCCCTTTTCTGGCGCATCGACCATATTCGGGAAGCATGCACGAATGGCCTTCCTGCCGTTCACATACAACTGGCGGAAATTCGTCTCTACGCCTTCAGCTTTCCAGATGTTGTTCTTTTCGTCGTGAATGGACCAGCCCGTAATCGGAAAGCCGCCAGTAATAAGCGGTTTCTCATTTTTGTAGGCTTTGTAACGAACGTAATTGCCGTCCTTGCCTCCATCTTCTTCGGTAAAGTTGACCGTATTGGTAAGTTGATAAGTACCTTCGCGAAGGTACACAACGATGTCGCCCGTCATGGTGCCATTAATGGCGCGCACGGCCTTCTGGGCCGCCGTAATCGTCTTGAAGGGAGCTGCTTCGGAGCCGTCATTCGAATCGCTTCCATTCGGAGCGACAAAGAAAGTCGCCTGGTCCGCAGCCACGGCAGCGCTTGCACCGAAAAGCATCGATGCGACAGCAGCTATTGATATAAATGTTCTTGTCAACATCCTTACCTCACCATTTTTTTTGTTGAATTATCCCAACATATATCCTAAAAATATTCTTAGAAAGCATCCAAATTTCATACTCCCCACGACATTCCATGGATGGTTTATCCATAACGACATTTCACAACAAAAGATAGAAGCAACAGCTGTATTTTCCATGTAAAAAGATGAAACCGCTTAATTGAGATGAAAATATTCCAGGCTGGACTTTGCAATTAACACAAATGCGTAGGGCGAGTGAAGCAGCCAAGTTTTCTTGGCTATTTCCGAGCCTAGCATTTGGCCCCGAAGGGGCAATTAACAATTAACAATTAACAATGAACAATGAACAATGAACAATTGAAGTTTCTGGAAATGTGTCTTCGCGAACCTGCCGGCGAGCAGGGAATGTTGCGACAAAGCGCCCTATTTGCGGTTTCTGCGGAAGAGACCTCAATTGAAAGGGAAAAAACGGCTGTTTAGAGCGAAAACGGACTCCAAATTGATTTTTTGTAGAATTTGGAGCCCATTTTTACAAACAAATTAAGCAACAAAACGTCTTAACAAACAAAAAATCTTCATTCAATGGGCTCCATTTTTCATTTTTTTGCGAATTGGAGTCCATTTGACAACCAGTTTCACCAAGAACAGTACAAACAAAGTAACAAAATAGACTCCAAAAACCAATTTTTCTCACTTTTGGAGTCCATTTTCAGCATAAATCCACCTTTTTTCGCCTTAAGTGGCACATTCTACACCCTAGACGCCACTGCACACTTCATAACTCACAATTTATAATTCCCCTGCTCATCTCACTTTCGCAATCCCAACCACTAACCACTAACCACTAACCACCAACCACTAAAAAAAAGCGAATGCCAGTCGCTTGTGCGGCCAGCATTCACTCTGTGTGCTTTTATTTAGGGGAACCTATTCTGCGATACGCACCTGCTTCACACTTCCGCCCTTCACAGAACGTATCATGTAAACGCCAGGAGCAAAACCTGCGTTCTTCATCGTCTTCGCGATATCCGAAGAACCACTCTGCGTCACCGAGCCAAGATACTTGCCGGTCATGCCGAACACTTTGTAGTTCACCTCAGACGCAGCGTTCATGAATACAGGAGCGCCGATGCCTTCCTTCGGCTGTTCCTCTTCGGGCTTCTCAAACTTGATGTAGTCGATGTCCATCCAGTCGCCAGTGACCGTAAAGCGCAAGATGTGTTCACCCTTCGTCAGCTTGACAGTCGCTTCGACTTCGTTGTAGTCATCGTAGTTGTCGTCGCCGCTGCCCTTAGGCACCTTGATTTCTTCGGTAATGGCCTTGCCATCCATAGAAAGCTGGAAGCTAGAAGTTTCGTTAGCGGAGGCGACAGAAGCAATCATTGTGTAGTCGCCATCTTCTGCCACATTCACCGTGTATTCCAGCCATTCGCCAGCCTGGTTGTAACCAACGATAATGCCAGTCGCCTTTTCGTAAAGGTCAACACCTGTGCCCGGACGGTAATCGCTATCGCCATGGTTCTCGGAATCATTTTCGCTATAGGAAGTATTGCCAGCGCCAATGCCGGAAATATCGAAGTCTTCCATTTCAATCTTGCCCGGAATATCAAGAGCCTTGCCCTTGAACGGTTCACGAGGAACAGGCGTCACCACCAAGCGGAGCAGCACTGAACCATGTGCGGGAACTTCCGCAGACACGCTGCTTCTCGGGCCCAAATCCTTTTTCTGCCAGGCATCGCGAACTTCCACTTCGCCCGTGACGCCAATATCTGCGAATTTCACTTCAATAGTCTGTGTTGAAGTATTGTCGTTGAGGAGCGCGACTGCAATGTCACCGTTTTTCAAAGGCTTCGTCCAGACCTGTTTGCCGTTGGTATTGGAAATTCTGTGACCCTGAACGCCCAAGGAATCCTGGTTGATGGCAATCATGTCCTTGTTCATGTAAAGTTCCTTGACCTGGTTAGACATCTTGCGGACATCGGAACTGATCATGATGGGAGCAGCCATGATGGACCACATCGTCATCTGGGACTTCTGTTCTTCGTAAGAAAGATTGTTATTATCTACTTCAAGCATGTCCGGGTCGTTCCAGTGACCGGGCTTTGCCACCTGCCAATATTTGTCATTCGCATCGATAATTTCGTAAATGCCGCGGTACCAGGAGGTCGATCTCCATTCGGGGCCGATATCGAATGTAGTACGCCAGAGGTTAGCAATCTTCGGCATCCAATCCTTGTATTCCCACATGCAAATGCTAAAGACGATGTCGCGGCCGGAATTGCGCAGAGCCTTCGACATACGGGTATAGTCATCCTGCTGATTGGAACCCGGAGCAATGTCGCAGTTATCGTACTTCCAGTAGTCTACTCCCCATTCGGCGAGCCTCTTGGCGTCGATTTCTTCGTGGCCGTAAGAACCGCTTTCACTCTGCCAATTGGAATTGTAGTGGTGGCAAGTACGTTTACCGTGGTCGCCGTAAAGGCCGAACTTGAGACCCTTGGAATGGACGTAATCAGCAATAGCCTTCATGCCGTTGGGGAACGTCTTCGGATTATGCGTGAGGGCGCCCTCGGAATCGCGCTTGGTGTCCATCCAGTTGTCGTCCAAGTTCAAGTAAATGTAGCCAGCATCACGAAGCCCCGATTCCACCATGGCATCGGCGATTTCCTTAATCTGGTTTTCATTGATATTTTCGTGGAAAATGTTCCAACTGTTCCAGCCAAGCGGCGGTGTAAGCACCAAGCTATCCGGATGCGCAAGAGACGTAGAACTCATGGCAAGCACTGTAAGCGCAGCCAAAGAAAGTGTAGATTTTTTCATATTCACCCCATACTAGTTATTCTAAAAATATGTTTTATATTGCTTCAATTCTCTTTTTTTAGACTTTTTTCATTGACATTTTATCCAAACATTTCGGATGTCCGAAATGGTCAATTCTAATGCAAAAAAAGCCACACCAGCAAAGTTCCGTATTTTAATGCAAAAGTAAACTGCTTGCAGGGCGGGGCCCCAGCTCGGAGTGGAGCACGCCCCAAAACAAGCCTCACCAGCATCCAAACAAGTTTGACTGTTGGCTTCGGCTTACGGATTTGTGCGAGATGCCAAATAAGAGAGAGTCGCGGAAATGCTTGCATTTCCATGACCGAGCGCAAGGCATCCTACGCCAAAGGCGTAGCACGCCGCACGGGCCCTCCCTGCCCCCTCCCCATCGTTGCGCGAGCGCCAACTTAACGGTTCAGCCATAACCATGCAAGCATGGTTGCGCCGTTCACCTTGTCAAG
>JAZLIJ010000138.1:0-3116 GCA_045617325.1 Fibrobacter sp. | reverse complement strand
CGGGCTATATTCTGGGGGTAATCGGCTGCGCTTACGCTTGCCACTCACCTCCCAGAACCAAGCCTCGCTTCGCGAGTCTTGTCCCCAAGGGGTCACTATCCCTAACGCAAAAAGGCGAAACCCGACTTGGATTTCGCCTGCTAAAAAGAGAATTCGATTCCTATTCCAAATAGGTCCACTTTACAAGTGTCGTGTCCGCACCGGCCTTGATAAGAATGTCTGTGAACTTCTTTTGAAGATCCGTTTGATTCCAATGACCAAAATTACAATAGTCCAATTCTACCATATCGCTTGATTTTTGATTTACGGAATAACCACGATCAATTAAATCTTGGAAATAAAACAATTGATCTTCTTCCGACAAAAATGTAAGAGCATTACTCATCTGGCTGCATAATTCGTGTAAAATGGAATAATCCCCGTTCACGTTATACCGAACACTATCTATATCGGAAATTAAAGGGAGTAGTTCGTAATACCATTTTCTTGCGACTTGGCTACCAAATTTTCCATCCATTCCATTTGCAATGGTGCGATACACAGTTTCTCCGTTAATTGGATACCCTTTTTCTATCGCATATCGAACAAGATTGGTATCGCCAGCCCACATAGCTTCTGTCGCAAAACCATACCATAGAGTCCTTGCTGTGGAATCCATACCATTTTCTATTAGATAGTAAATCATAGAGTCTGCATCGGTTTTCCAAATCAAATCCATTATGACGGTCTGATCAGCATGGGCATTTGTGTCATATAGGCTCATATCTAATGAAGCACAATTCTCTATACTTTTTTTTAATTCAGTTAAATTAGAATCTTGAATAGCCCTCCACAAAGAGGAATCTTTGACAAATTCATCACAATTCTCATTCAATTGCAATGGATACTGCTTTTCGTTTTTTGCGCTCGATGGGTCATCGGAACATGCGGTAAATAGTGCTATTACACAAAACAGAAACATGATTTTTTTCATTTGCAGTCCTCGTTTTTAATGATCTGAACGCAATCAATTATTGTATTTACTTATCCTTCAAATAATTTTAAAGGTAAGTGGTCTTTCGTCAGTGTGAAATGTTTGTCTAGGGAGTATAATGCCAATTCATTTTGCATGGCGTTTTGGGCAATCATTAAATCTGGAATGCCGACTCGATTGACTCCGTGCTTTAAATTCTCAGTTTGCATAGAAATCAAATTTGGCCAATTTATGTTCATTGATTTCTTGGGAATTTGTAGTAGCAAATTTTCTAGTTCTGTTTCTTTTCTATGTCGAATGGAAGGAGTCAATTTCGTGAGAATCAAGTCATTGACACAAATCTCCCCAGAGTCAATGAGGGAATCCATGAATACGGAATTGTCTCCACCATGGAAGTAATCTATCCTTACGGAAGTATCAACCAGAACCATTAATCCCGTCCTCGCATGGAATTCATGTCTATGCCGAGGTCAACTTTCCCTTTAAACTTTTTTAATCTTGCGATGGATTTTGTTTTCAGTAGATTTTCCAAAGCGAAAACAACCACATCATCTTTTGATGTGATTTTGGTAACGACCATAGCTTCTTCAAGAAGTCTCTCGGGAATTTCTAGAGTGGCAACCATAAGAACCTCGCTTTCTTTCGCTTTAATATACATATATAGAACTCAAAAGTCAAATGATGAAGGTTTGGCATTTCACGGACAATTCAAAAAAGGCAGGCTCTTTCGGGTCTGCCTTTTTTAGCTGTCATTGCGAGGGGCGAATGCCCCGCGGCAATCAAAGCGTTTTAGCGAACAACCTTGCGGTCGTCTGCGGTCATTTCCAAGAAGGCCTGAACAGTCATGCTGCCCTTATCGCCTTCTTTTCTCTTGTTGACAGAGATGACGCCTTCGGTTGCTTCCTTCTCGCCGACGATTATCTTGTACGGAACCTTCTGGAGTTCGCACTGACGGAACTTGTAGCCAAGCTTTTGACGCCTTCGGCGTCCGCGGCTGCACCTCGGTCATCCCCGTCAAGCGAGGACAGGTAAAATTATGCGAGCATAATTTTGCGACACTCGGTTTGCACGCTTTTCGTTGGATTCGTCGATGTCGCAGCGGACGCCTGCGTTCACCAGTTCGCGTTCCACCTTGTGGGCGTATTCAGCGAACTTTTCGGAGATGGGGAGCACGCGAGCCTGGACCGGAGCCAGCCACAGCGGGAAATCGCCCATGAATTCTTCAATAAGAATACCGAGGAAGCGTTCGATGGAACCCACGGCTGCGCGGTGCAGCATAACGGGGATGTGCTTCTGGTTGTCCTTACCGACATACTCGGCACCAAGGCGCTGCGGCAGGTTGAAGTCCACCTGGATGGTACCGCACTGCCAATCACGGCCGAGGGAATCCTTCAAGGTGAATTCAAGCTGGACGCCGATGGCGTCCGCTGCTGCCCTCGGTCATGCCGAAATGCGAGCATTTCGTCGCGACTCTCGGTTTGCAAGCTTTTCGGGCCGTAGAAGGCACCTTCGCCCGGGTTCAGAATGTAGTCGAGGCCAGCCAGCTTGGTAGCTTCTTCAAGAGCCTGTTCTGCCTTGTCCCAAAGTTCGTCAGAACCCACGCGGCGTTCCGGACGGGTAGAGAACTTCACCACGATGGAATCGAAACCGAAGTCGTGGTAGATTTGACGCCTTTGGCGTCCGCGGCTGCGCCTCGGTCATGCCAAAATGCAAGCATTTTGTCGCGACACTCGGCTTGCACGCTTTCCTTCACGAGGGCGCAGAAGTCGGCCACTTCGGAAGCGATCTGTTCTTCGGTACAGAAGATATGAGCGTCATCCTGGACGAAGCCGCGGACACGCATCAAACCGTGCATGGTGCCGGCAGGTTCGTAACGGTGGCACTTGCCGAATTCAGCAAGGCACATCGGGAGATCACGCCAGCTGCGGAGACCGGTGTTGAAGATCTGAATGTGGCAGGGGCAGTTCATGGGCTTCACAGCCATTTCAACGTCGCCAGCCATGGTCTTGAACATGTTTTCGTTGTACTTGTCAGCGTGACCGGACTTGATCCACAAAGTCTTGTGGCGACTTCGTCGCCTCCCGCATCGGCTCGGCTATGGGCAAACGCGTTTGCCCGCAGCACTCGCCTTGGGCGGTAGTCA
>JAZLIJ010000137.1:0-24644 GCA_045617325.1 Fibrobacter sp. | reverse complement strand
AATCGTAAACAAGTTTACGATTGCTTGATTCGCTTGCACATTGTTGCACGGACATGACCGAGGCCAGCATTGAACGCCTACGGCGTTCGCAGCGGCGGTTATGAAATATCAAAATGCAAGCATTTTGCTGCTTCATAACCTTGCGTGCTTTTGGCACAAGAGCGAAGCGATTGTGCAATGAATAGGGAATGGTAATTTTGGGAATGTGCGGGGCTTGGAGTTTGAAGACACTCCGCGGATTTAACGATGCACCTAATGAGTTTCCAGTTTGCTGAAATCGACGCTGAACATTTTCCAGAGGCGGGGAGCGAACGGCGCAGACCATTCCTTTTCGGGAGCAGCGCGACCAGTCGTCGCGGCAGTAAATTCAGAATAAGTCAGAAACACAAGTTCGCCGTAGCGGGCGTCCCAGAGACTCCACACAATTTTCCACTGATAACCACCGTTTCTTCCAAGATCCGGGTCCATCGTCACATCAAGCAACACTGGTATAGAAACATAGCGCAATTCATAACGACTCGCAATTTCATTCAGCAAGTTTTTGAGTTCCTTCGGCACTTCACGAGCGAAAGCCTGTTCTATACCATTGCGCTCCATCCATGGAGTTGCATTTTCCAGACTAGAGCCATCCGCGAACGGCATCTTCAGGAGCTTTGCAGATAAAGTATCTATAAAAAGTGAATCCGCTTCGGGGAGACGCATGCCAGGAAGCATCAACTCGCGACGCATCTTTGGGAAAGCTTTCACAAACAGAGAATCCTCAACATGAGCTAAGTCAAAATCCAAGGCATCGGCACTAAAGCTGTGACACATTTTGCATTTTTCAGGCCGATTCGCATTCACCTTAAGTGAAGGAAAAACGCCGACCACGGCATTGGAATCTATACGCGAATAAGCCTTTTCATTCCATTCGCGATAGAATTTCTCATTTGAAATTTTCAATTCAATTTCACCCTGAACGCCGCATTCCTCGCAAGCGGTATCAGCCATTCCAGAGTTTCCAGAAGCATCTGGAGAAGGGCCCCCGGCGCACGAGACGAGAGAACCAACAGCAAGCGCTATCATAAAAGAAGAAAAGAAAGCGTAATGAAGAAAATGGCAAACATTCATAACACAACAATAGTATTTTCAAAAGTCCATGTTTAAAAAAAAATTGGAAATCAAGACATTAAAAAGGAGGTCTATATGAAAAGAAGGCCCTGTTTTGAAAAAAATTTTATCAAAACGTAAAAGCTTTGAAACAAAATGAACACTCTTTAAGGAACATGAACAAAAAAAAGAGTCCGAAACATCGGGCTCTCATATCTCTTATGCATTTTCTTTAATTATGCGCGCTTGGCGTATTTTTTAAAACTCTTGACCAAGAGGGCGGCAATGATGCAGTACATGTTGACTCCTTTTTGAACTCTTTATTCGCTTTTGTTTTTGCAGCGCCAATATTAACAAAAATTTACTAACATGTCAAGAGTAAAATGTATATACTATTTATTTTACAATAAAAAAAATTGCGTCCCGTTTTACCGCGACGCAATCACCATGAAAAAAATTCAAAAATTAGGCACGTTTACCGTACTTTTTAATTCCCTTCACCAAAAGAGCAGCGATAATGCAATACATATTGACTCCTTTTATTCCTTTTTTTTAACGTTTTATCGTCTATTTTTGCAACGGCGCCAATATTAACAAAGTTTTACTAACACTGCAAGGGGGAAAAGTATATATTTGCGCATTTTTTTTGACAATTTATCAACGAGAATAAGCCTACAGTGTTCCAAAACAAGCACCCCCATCATATTACGTAAATTTGACAGCATTTACACAATCTGTAGCCCACAAATTTGGTAAATTTCGCATCATGAAACGAATTTTGCTTTTTTGTCTCGGTTTATCAGCATTAGCAGGCGCAAGTCCATCACTTCAACTAGACAAGGACCGGATTGAAGCCGGTCAGACATTCAATTTGCAGTTGGTCGTTCCCTTGCAGGAATTGAGGGAAAATAGAGGCGCCCTGCAGCTGGAAACACGAAACAACTTCAGATTTCTCGGCCTCGATAGCGCAGACCAGACAATGCGCCCGAGCATGGAAGACATGTTCGACAGTTTTTTCAATGGTGGCGGTCGCCCCTACAGGGCACGCGTGTACTCGTTCAAGTTGAAAGCCCCTAAAAAGACAGGTACAATCGAAGTCGGGCAGCTGACCTGGGAACTTGACGGGCAAAAGCATGTCATCAGCAACAGAATTCCCGTCAATGTACAGCGTTCCTACAACGAGGACGCCCTCGCCGTAAGCCTCACTCCGAACAAGAGGAGCATCTACGAAGGTGAACAATTCAGCGTCACACTCAGTTTCCACACCTTCGAGCACTTCCAAGGAGGCCTCCAGGCGACGGACATGAGCACGGGCAACGACTTTATCGTGCACCGCAGCGACCTTGCCAACATGGAATTCAAGCCCGTCGAGGGCACCCGCCGCGAAATGCAGGCCACGGCAAGATTTGCATGGCTTGCCCCGACCAAGAGTGGACAGCTTCAGATTCCTCCGTTCAAGTTCAAATACACAAAACTCGGCGAACCGAAAGTCGTCGAGGAAAAGAAGCAGATGGGCGGCATGTCGTTCTCCAGCAGAAGCGTCAAGCAGGAATCCATCGAAACCGAGACAACGACGCCCGCAATTGAAATTAGCGTAAAGCCGCTCCCCGACGAAGGAAAGCCCGAAAATTTCTCCGGCATGGTCGGAAACTACAGCTTTAGCGCCAACTTCGACAAGACGAATCTCAAGGTCGGCGAAGCGCTCACGCTCTCCATCAACATCAAGGGCGACGGCACTCCGGGAACCATCACGGATCCGAAACTCCCCGACTGGAGCGATTTCCGCGCAGTACCTCCGGAAAACGAAATCAACAAGAAAATCAACGGTGGCAAAGTCATAACGACCAAGAGCATCAAGGTGTTCCTGTACCCGAAAAAGAAGGGCTCGTTCGAAGTCCCCGCAATCACCTATTCCTGGTTCAATCCAGGCAAGAAGCGCTACGAAACGGCGACAGCGGGCCCATGGACCATCGAAGTCGAAAAGGGCGACGCCGCAGCGGAAGCTTCCTACCAAGCTCCAGTCGCAGCATCCGCAGCAAACGCACCCGCAGTGCAAAAGCAGGAAATCGAGGAACTCGGAAACGACATCCGATTCATCCACAACATCGAAAACGCATCTGAAGATGTGGCGCCGCACAGGAGCCTCGCCTACTGGATATTCTTCCTTGCAGCGATTCCGTTCTACTTTGTCGCCAATGCGGCCATCAACCGCAGTCGCAAGCGCAAGAACGATACGGCGCTCATCCGCAAGGGCAAGGCGAACAAGATGCTCAAGGAGAAATTCGCAAACGCAAGAGCGGCTCTGCAAAGAGGCGAAGGCAAGGCGTTCTATGCGGCTCTCGAGAACGGACTCATCGACTACCTCAGCAACTTGACGAACCTGGAATTCAAGGGCATGACGCGTCAGCAAATGTCGCAGGAACTTGAAAACAAGAAGGTCAAGCCGGAGACAATCGCCGCAATCGACAGTTGGCTCGAGAAGTGCGCCTTCGTGAGGTTCGCGCCGGTCACCGCAACAACGGCAGAGCAGTCACAGATGCTTAAAGACGTCGAAAAGCTCTGCGAAAGCCTCGAGGAATTGAAATAACGGCTCCGACAGTCAAGGATTAAGCAAATGAAATACTTCAAAGAATTATTCATAACAGTACTGGCAATCTTCGGTCTTGTTTCCGCAGGGATTGCCGCCGAGAATTGCGCGAGCCTTGAGAATGGAACAAAGGCCTACAACGAAGAGAACTTCGCGCGCGCCATCGACAGCTGGAAAACTTGCGTTGACGAGGGCATGGTCAACGCGGACCTCTATTACAACTTGGGGAACGCCTACTTCAGAAACGGCGACCTCGGATTTGCAATCTATTACTACAAGTCGGCACTCCGTCTGCGTCCAGGCGACGACGACATCCAGTACAACTTAAATTACGCCCAGAGCCGCACCAAGGACAAGGTCGAAGAGGAAGAGGAAAATCCGATTCTTACGGCAATGATGGCTCTGCACCATGCGATTTCGCTCAAGGTGCAAATGAGCATTGCGCTTGTCCTGTTCTGGCTCATCGCCATCGTCTGCATCGCACGCAGATTTTTCAAGGAGCCGAAAACGAAAAACGTTTGCACAGCGGTGACATTCGGCTTGACAGTCATTCTCGGCATCACCGGAGCAAGCGCCATTTACAAGATTACAGTTCTTGAATCGGAGCATGTCGGCGTCGTGACCGCAAAGGATGCGGATGTCACTAGCGCCCCGAATGACAAGTCGCAGACGCTCAACACGCTTTCGGAAGGGACAAGTTTTGAAGTGCTTTCGGAGCAAGGGCGATTCGCGGAAATCCGCCTGGGCGAAAAAATCCGTGGCTTCGTGAAGTTGAGCGACGTCGGAATTGTGAAGTAACGGTTCTGCATTTGCAGCGGGAGATGCTGTTGCAAATGCGAGATGGGGATTAGTGGCTAGTGGTTGGTGGTTGGTAAGCAGGAATGCAGCGGGAGATGCATCTGCTTTTGTATCTTGAAATGCGCAGGCTTTGGGGTTGAGCGATTTCCGGCTTACTTACGGGAACGTCATCCCGTCAGGCTTTCACGCGACTCTCGACCTACGCATTTGTGTTCATTGCACATTGTTAATTGTTAATTGTTAATTGTTAATTGCCCCTTCGGGGCCAAATGAACCCGCGCCGAAGGCGCCATTATTCAACTGCTTACCAACCACTGCTTACCAGCCACTACCCGCGACCTTCCGTCGCTTACCGCAGAATTTTCCCTCCTCCAAGGACCATGTCGCCATCGTAGAAAACAGCGCACTGCCCAGGAGTCACCGCAAAAAGTGGACTATCGAAACGAACAATCGCCTTGCCGCCTTCCAAGGGAGTCACTTCACAGGGAACAGGCTTCTGGCGGTAGCGCACCATTCCCTCGGCCCTGAACGGCACCCCCACCTCGCGATTTCCACCATGCCATTCGCAATTCGCAAGAGAAGCCTCGTCGAAGCATACCGCGGACTTGTCTCCCGTCACAAGAATATCGCCAGTTTCCGGGTCAACATGCTTCACAAAGGCGGGGACGCCCAAGGCGACACCAAGTCCCTTGCGCTGTCCCACAGTGTACTTGTGAAAACCGTCATGCCTGTTCCAGACTTTTCCCGACTCATCGACAAAGCGCCCCGCCCGCGTCATTTCCCCGAAATTCGTCTTCAAAAATTCCGTGTAGCGTTCGCCGTAAATATCGAAGCAAATGTCCTGGCTGTCTCCCGCCTTCGCATTTGCTAGACCGATGCGTTCAGCGATTTCGCGCACCTCGCTCTTGACGTAGGCGCCAAGCGGCGTCAGCACGCGATTGCGGCGTTCATCAGGCACCCAGAACAAGAAGTAGCTCTGGTCCTTCCCCGCATCTAGGCCACGGAAAAGCCGCTTTACACCATAGACTTCTTCCATGCGCACGTAGTGACCCGTTGCAAGGAGATCCGCCCCGAGCGACTTCGCATAATCCATCATCCAGCCGAATTTGATGTAGCGGTTGCAATAGCAGCAAGGGTTCGGCGTCTCGGCCTTCGAGAAATCCGCGTGGCAGCGCTTGAGAACATCCCCGACAAAGGCGTCCCTGCAAACGGCGACATGATGCTCGATGCCGAGTTTTTCGGCAACGGCACGCGCCCGCAAGACGCTAAAATCCGTGGATTCGTCGAAGACATCCGTCACATCGGGAAGCACACGAAGCGTAACACCAATCACCTCGTAACCCTGTTCCTGCAAAAGATACGCAGCGACAGAGGAATCCACGCCACCGCTCATGCCCACAACCACTTTCGACTTAGACATTCAAAACTCCGAAAAAAAGCGCTGCGACCCGTCAGCGGATACACAGCGCAAAACATAGACTAGTTAAACCGCAGCATCAAGGCCAGCTCGAATTGCAGAATCTGCCTCAAGTGCGGCTCGTCGTCATCCAGCTTTTCATGAATCTGGCGATACTCGATGAACGAACTGAGCGACGCCATCTTGTTGAACTGGTAAGAGGCGCTCGGACGGATGAACCATTCATGCGTTCTGGAAGGCACTCTGCGTTCCTTCAGCTCAAGCTTCGGCTTATAGACCGTATAGGGTTCATCCCAGAAATCAAAGGACCAACGTCTATAGACACCATCCGTTCCACTTAGCGAATCGGTCATATTGAAGCCACTTTCAGGTTCATATCTCTTTTGGATAGTCTGCTTGTAGTCATAACCAGCAGTAAGCTTCAAGTCAATATTGTTCTTGAACTTGACAAACCATTTCCAAAGCTGGAAACCCTTGTCAAGCTTCAGCGGATACGTAATCGAGAAATCATCACCGATATTAAAGGAGAAATCATTGTACAGGGAAGAATGCATCCATGGAGTTTCTAGGAAGTAATCAGTAGTATCAGAACCGCTTTCATCAGTATCGTACGGCCAGCCCGGACTGGAAATCACTTCCATCTTCGCCCGACGATCCGTCGTTTCAATTTTCATGCGAACACTGTTCTCGATACGCAAATTATTCTGTGTCAAGATACTCAAGCGGATAAGAGGATTGAAATTCCAAACATCCGACTTAGAATCTTCGGCACTTTGGAACGGACGAACCGTCGTCGTCGTCATGTAGTCAAAATGATGCGTCAAACTCACGCTACGGAAATCATTGAGGAAGGAGATTTTCTGCGCAATATTCGGAATTGTTATGCCAATGCCAATTTTCGGCCAAATCGTCGTCGTATCGATATACATCGGATATTCACGCGACTGTGCAAAATCTTCCTTCCACTGTAAGTCACCTGTCACAGCAATATCCCAGAAAGGAAGCGTTATCCCTGTAGCAATTTGGAACATGCGCGAATACGATTGCTTAAAGCTACCTTGGTAGACTAGGGTATCCACATTCTTATTCCGATACTGAGCAAATCCCGTATAATCATCACGGCTCGTAAGTCCCATGTCGCCAGTCATGATATTCCACAGGCCACGGCTTTCATGACCATTGCCCAATCCAAGACCATACAGGTAATATTGGAACGGGGTTACACCTTGATCTTCATAGAGCTGCGACAACGTGAAGTTCTCACCAATCGTGTTGGTGCTTGCATTCCAGGTAAATCTAATTTCGCGCCACTTCAAATTTTCAAGGAATCGAGCCACAAAGTTGCTATCGCCAAACGTCTTTGCCAAATCAAGCAATTTAAGCGTTGGAGTAAATTCGAAGCGATTCGTCTGAGAAATCGTCCAGTAGTTTTTCTCCAAATTGGACGGATCCTCAAAATCGAAATCGTTTGGAATCGTTTTCTGCTGTACAAAATCCGAAGAGAAGCTCATGTTGAACGGCAAGAACGGAATCAGCTTGGGATTGAATCCTATCTTGAACTGCTGATTTCTAGTACGTTCATTGCGGAGAATACCATAAGAGCGACCATATTCACGACTGCCGACACTATCCACCTTGTAGAAAGTCGCGCTGTCATAGCGGATCTCGTAGGAATCCGGATTCTGCATATCAATAGGCATTTCCTTGCCATCAGCGGACACCTTTGCAATCGTGTCGCGCGGAATCACAACAACACTGTCACGGGATATATAAACTTTTCTGTCGGTATGATCAAAATCAAAAACATAGTCACTGGCAAACAAGCCACCTTCATCCGAACTGAAGAAGTTCTTCCCGACAAAACCTTCACGATCGCCACCACCATACATATCACGTCTAATATCTATCGAGTAACTAGTCGTAAGGAATGAAAAAATATTCCAACGCATATTCAACTTGTGATTCAATTCCGCGGTGTAAGTCACGACCTTATCCACCTGTGGCTCTACAAAATCGGGATCACGACTCTGGTTTACATAGCGCACATAGCTGAAATCAAACAGCGTCAAGTCGAAAGTCTGCGGCCAAGGTTCAAATTCCGCCTTCGCAATTTCCTTCAACCATGGAATGTCCTTCAAGCCCTCGAAAGGTTTGAACTTGAACATGCTGAATGTACCAAGTTTATACTCCAACGTTGTATGGTAGGAATACGTAGAATCGGCAGAAACCGCAGAACGCCCTTCGGATTCATGATAAGAATAGCTGAAGGCAGGACGTTCCAAGAATATCTGCGAAAGGATTTCACCCGCAAACGATTCGCTTGCCTTGTAATCCTTACGATAGCTGATACTGAAATTCTTTTCGCGGACAAACGTTTCGTAGCCCTTGGATTCAGCGCTATCGCGAAGTTCATTTTCCTCTTTATCGCTAATGACATTCAATTCGTTCTGGAACATATCCCCCGTCAAGTCGGAGAAGCTGCTCTTTTTCAAAATCATGTCGCCCGAAGGTTTCATGTACGGACGCTTCGTCGAACTATGATACCCGAACGACACCGGAATATGGAAACCAAGAGAATCGTTCAAGAACTTGTTCAAGTTCATAGAAATATCGCCAGACAAATCCAACTGGGAAGCGGCTTCCGAAAGTTTCGGCTTCGGCGAACGGCCAGAAGACGAAAGCGTTGCAAAGTCACCATCTTGATAGCGAACAGCACCGGAAAGCGAAATGAAATCCGCAAAATTGACCTGACCGTTCATACGAGCGGCATAGCCCCATTCCGTATCCATATCGGAAAGACGCAAGTCGTCAATCCAGAAGGTACCACTATCAAGATCCGCTTTCGAAGCATTGGAATCAGCGATAATCACGAAGCGAATCCAGTCCACGTTCGTAAACGATGGATTACCGACCAAACGGAGACGTTCCTTCCTGTCACCGCCAAGTTCCTTGACAACGGGTTCCAGATAAGGCGGATGACGTCCGCGCTTCAAGTCGGAGAAATCGACCAAATCCATAGCGAAGGCGTTATCCAGCCAGTTTTCTTCGTGACAATCCTGCGGACGATTCGGACAATAAGTGCTAACGTCCTTCAACTTCCTCGGTTCAAAGCTCCATTCATAGTAATCACTGGAACCATCCAGGGACCCATTACCGAACTGGAATGCAAAACGCACAGGAACGTTCGCCGCTCTCGTCTCGTAATGAATTTCCATTTTCAAGGACTTGTACGCCGAAAAATCCTTCTTGTCAGTATCAAATACACGAGTCACGCCCACTTCCTGACCGGGGCTCATGTTGCGATAATCCAATACAAGAGCAGTCTCCTTGAGAGGTGCGTTCGTATCCGAATCACGTTCCGTAGTCGTATTCGGTGATTTGTGATACTTGTCCGCATCTTCGCGATTGTTAATAGTAGTCACCTTGATGTAGCTGGTATCCTTGGAATCCAGGGATTCCATCACATTGTTTTCTACACCGTTGACTTCCACAATCTGCGAATTACCGGTAGTCGAAGTGCGATAATAATCGGCAACCGTCTTTTCTTCCCAGGAATTTCCGACAACGGCTAAATGCACAATTCGAACCTTGGCCTCGGAAACGCCCGAATTCAAACGTCCCAGCCACAAGCGGGAATACTGCGATTCAGCCAAAATGGAACGATAGTCGCTGCCGTTCGGGGATACAATTGTATCATACTGATTAAGCGGAATGCGCCACTTGCGCCATCCATTTTTCAATTCCTCATACTCGGCATTGGTATCGGACAAATCAATGCGATAGCGGACAAAACTAATGTCGGTATCCAAAGAACCGTTCCTATTGATATCTTCGGTATCAAAAGCACGCTCGCCGGCATTCTTTTCGGTACCATTGATATTTACAGGCGGGTCACTGTCATCATCCAGGTCATCATCAAAATTATCACGAGCAATGTCTGACGTAGAAGCAGGAAAATCCTTGGCAGTATAAAGGGAATCGATACATACGCCACTACGGCAATTCCATACCCTAATCGTTTCTTCATCGCCAGACTTACCATCAAGTCCCCTGTCATGCAAGGCGGTAGTCGTACCCAAGTCATTTTCACCATCGTACTTGCCATTCGGACCTTCACCGGCAATGGAAACATCTTCGCTCATCAAGCCCAAGTCAAGGAAAATGGACCCCACCCTACCATGGGCAACCACTTCCAAGTACCTCATCTCGCTCAAATCCTGATAATAGGAACCATTCGGACGCATGATGCCGCCCCAGGACTTTCCGGAATAATTGTCATTCGGACGAAGAGTCATCTTGAGGATGGTCAGATGCTGGTTATCGACATCGGAGTTGCCGACACTCGGATAAATGTACTTGTACAGCTCAGTGTTGTTGCTATGCCAAATAAACTCACCGGCATGGCGATAATCCTGATCTTCAATATAAACAGAATTATGAAGCGAATCACCACCCGGAGGAGACGCCTGGAACCAGGACAATCTCGAAAGCGGATAAGTAAGGCCGGTCGTCGTCGCCTCAAAATCCTCAACCAAGGCAGACTGTTCATCGCTTGTATTTGCATTGTGGCGGCTTCCGGCAAATTCAGCTTCAAAGCGCCAGTTGGAAGTAGCTGTCGTCTGGATTCCCGGAATAGCGTTCACCAAATCAGTCAAGGCCTTCACGGTATCCTGCAAGCGAAGGTTCATGCCCCAGAGGAAACTGGAGTATGGTTCGTTGCCAAGCGTCGGAGTCTTTGCAGTTGTGCTCTGACTTCTATAAAGTGCGGTAACACCAAAAACAGAACCAGCGCCGAAGCCATACAAATCAAGAGGAAGTTCTGCACGGGCGCCAAGCAACAACTTGTTGTCAATTTCAAACAGTGGCTCGCATTCAAACGAGACCTTGATTTCCTTGTTCGGATCAAGGGCGCGGTCGCTTAAAAGTTCAATCTGCCCCAGTTCGTAGTTGACCTCATAATCCGTTCCACGAATAAGAGTCGTAGAACCGGCAGTCACCTTTTCGGTACCCGGGGAAATATCCATGCAGTTTCCCCCATTGACAGAGTAGCTGGAATTCGGATCGCGAACGCTCAACATGGAATTACGTCGTTTACCCACAGATTCAAAGTAGAAACGATTCGTATAGCGGTTCAAGTTGTAAACAGGCATCGTGTAAAGCTGCGACATGGCTGCGGAAGAATCGAGCCAGCGCAAAGGCTCAAGGCAGTTTTCTCTCGCACGTTCTGGCGTCATCGCATACTTTACAAGAGAGTCCTTCATATCGTACTTCTTACAAGGAAGCCACATTTCCCCTGTATAGTTACCGGACTCATCCTTTCTAAAGATTGTAGCGTCATTGACAAGGGGGGTTCCAGTTTTCTCATCGGCAAGACCCAATATCTTAAGATATTCTCCTGCAATGCCTGACTTGTTCTTCATGCGCAGCACAAAACTGCTGGCACTCGCATCCGAAATGCCAATGGAATAGACATTTCTCAGCATCAACTTGTCAATATCTTCAAATTCCTGAAGCGAGGCATCCCACTGAATCAAGACAAATTCAGCACCATCGCTTGCAGTTTTACCATTCGTCCTAGTACCATCGCCATTCCAGCTGGCAGCAATCAAGGTATTGCGGTTTGCTCCATTAACCTTAAGAACACCCGTCTTGGCATCATATTTATAGTCCTTTTCATCCATCAAAGTCAAGCGATCGACAATCTTTGAAACAGCAGGTTTACCGCGAGGCTTGTATGTCAACGTCACATGGTCATACACATCGGTAGACTTGGCATTAGTCGTACTGCGTTTGTACAACTTCAAATCCTTAGCTTCGTAATTAATAGCGGTATTTCCCAAAATTCCCTGAGATATGCTTGAATCCCTCGCAGCCTGATTCAAGAAGTAATAGCGATAGGCGACAAACTGTTTATCCAGCACCTGGAATTCTGTCGTCGATTCATTCGCCTTGATAGTATATTCTTCCTGCGAACCGCCATCCTGGGACGCAATCGTCGTCACGCGCCAGTCCCCAAGCTTCCAATCCGCCTTGATACCGAACAGCCCCTGGTGGTTCTCCGAATAACCGGTGAGTTCCGTACCGGTAAGAGCAAGATTCGTCGTACCCGCTTCCACGCGCTGCAAGATGTAATCTTCGAATTCGCCCTTGAACGACTCCTCGTAGACAACGCGGACTTCGTTCTGCGCCCCGAGGCCTTCCTCCACATTCTTGATTTCGACCGTGATATAAGGTCCGATTTTTCCTTCGACCATGAAGCTCGGATTGTAATCCAAGGACGGTGACGGCCAAAGGCTGGTCTTGGTACTTCCCTCGGCATCATCCTTTTCGCCGTACCCCTTGAAGCGAATGTCCATGGATCCCTTCAGCAAAAGCTTCGGCTTGTCGAGGCCAAAATCTTTCATCCAGGCGGGCATATTCACAGGAATTGTAATATCGAACTCGGAACCAGTTTCTGGCGCCTCGTAGCCCTCGTCCTTTCCAATAAGGCCGTTCAACCACAATCTTTTCTGACCAATAGCGTACATATCGGAAACGTAATCCGCCAATTCCGGATAGTGCGCCGTCCAAAGCGTAGTCGTATCGCGGTTAAGTGAATTGACTCGTTTTTCACTCACATCGAGTTCACGGGTAGCCACATCGATATCGTGACTGAACACCTGTCCTTTGGAGGTCTTCATCAGACGAGCATTTCCTATGCCACCCGCTGGAAGCAAATTATCCAAGGGAGTCACAGAAGTAGGCATCGGCATGTACTGGTAGGTCGGTCGCCAAGCTTCATCTTCGGGTAACGGCTCGGATAATTCAGACTCCATCTTCGAAGCGACAACGCGCGATTCCTCGCGCATGGATGAAGAGGATTTTTCCTTTCTAGACGAGGATGACGCGACAGCAGAAGAGGCCGGAACTGAAGGAACTGGCTTCGAAACTTCAACATTTGATGAAGAGGAGACCCCACGATTCCGCGCCGCAGAAGATTCCGTAGCCGAAGAGGCCGCAAGGGATTCAGCCGAAGACACCGCCAGCAACGGTTCTACAGTTGCAGAAGACTCCACCACCCGATTTTCCGCCGAAGACTTCGCGATAGGCTTTTCAGAAGAGGACACCCCCTGAAGCACAGGTGCAGACATCTGACTTGCAGACGAGAGCGCAGTCTCGACAGACGAAGAAACCGCCAGGGAAGGCTCCTCGGAAGAACTCGAGCCATCGTTCAAAATGGCATCCAATTCCCCCCAGAGGGCGTCATATTCAGCATCGACACGCTCGTCCTTGGACCAGGCGAGACCGGCAGCGACAAGGCTGCACATAGCAAGGCCACTGAAGGCCGTTTTTATAAAGTTTCTAAAACGCAAAAGGACACAAAGTACATAATTCGGAACACCCGAATTAATTTAGCGGCAATAACATAGAAAAAAAGGCGTCTCCAAATTATGGAAACGCCTATAAAATTTTGCTTTACACTCGAAAAGTCATCTATTAGAGGAATACTTCGATTCCGCCAAGGCACTTTTCCCATGCAGGATTCTTCTTCACGAGGAAATTCATCATCTTGTCGTAAGTGGCGGTATTCGAGAAACCCTTCCACAGGCGACGTTCGACGGATTCGCCGCTATCCTTGTCGATAGTAGTGATGGTGTCGTAGTAAGACGGATTGTCCTTGAATTCGCTAATCAAGATATTCTTCAAGTCGTCCGTGTAAATCTTGGAAGCGTACTTCAGGATGGAGTCGTTAAAATTCAATTCGTTTTCAACAAGCCATTCGAAGTCCTGAATCGGATTGCCGTAGACGAGCCAGTGGCGAAGAGCGAGAGCAACGACGAGATCCTTCACGGCGCTGCGGAAGATGAACTTGTCCTCGAGGCGTCCGTTCCACGTGATGCGGGTCAGCGGGTTATCGTCATTAGCCTCGATGGAGACACCCTTGCCCGGAGTCACCTTGCGAATCTTGATGGGGAGACGGCTCAGAAGCTGCCATGCCTTGGTAAACGCAATCGTCTTGCGGACGAAATCCTTTTCCTTTTCGGGGGCGACTCGGATGAAGGCGCCGAAGCAGCGCTGATAAAGCGTTTCCTTGTCGAAGATGCAATCACTAGAGCGGCATTCGCTGAGTTTGCCATCCATCATGAACAAGGTCTTTGCAAGTTCCGGGCGCATACGCACTTCAAGCTTACGGGTACGGGCCTTAAGACGGACACCGTCCTTATAGACATAGGTGAAGCCTTCTTCCTGGTAACGCTGCCAGATGAAGAACTGCAAATCGTCAGCAGCACGCAGATGATAGCTGAACACCGGGTTCTGGCGGTTGTTTGCCATGGTCACCTGGTTCAGGAAGTTGTCTGCGCCCTGATACGGCACGACCACCTTGACAAGCACCTGCGGATTCACCGGATGCTTGCTCTTCTTTGCATACTGTTCGTACGTGAAGAGGGACTGGGCGCCGTTAATAATCTTAGGACGTTCGATGAAGAGAACCTTCTTGCCGTCGCGGTCCTTCAGGCGCAGGTCATCGCCAGTAAGCGTCATGCCGTTGTGAAGGAACGGGAAGTCATCGACATTCACATTTTGGTCGTCATTACGTTCCATTGTCTGGAAGGCATCGATAAGGGCGGCATTCGTATGCGTGAGGTTGCCGAGGTAGGTACGGATGTTGCTCGAGACGATAGCCATGTTGTGCTTCGTCTTGAGACGCTTGCCCAAGGCAACGTGATAGTCAAAAATAGTGCGAATGGGGCAGAAGCCAAGGAAGAGTTCGCCGTGATCGCTTGTGAGATGCAACGGTTCGCTGTCCATTTCAATTTCAAGTTTGTCGTCAGCGGAGCGGAAATCGCGAGTCAAGTCATCATGTTCGGCGATAATTTCGAGTTTCGCCTTCACATCTTCCTTCCAAAGCAAGAGCTTGCGACGCATATCCTTGAGGGTGCGTTCCAATTCGCTGTCAGTCACATCACGGCTGCTACGCGTGCGAAGAACCGTGATTTCAAGAGTTTCCATGTACGGGCGGCTGGCAGGAGCGTCGCTTTCCTCTTCGGCTTCTTCTTCGGAGAACTTATTGACGGCCCACGGGTCAGCTTCTTCACGAAGCGAAAGGAAGAACGGATTGGTCGGGTCACTGGTACGGAAAACGGCTATCTGAAGCTGCTTCAAGTCGGCGCCAAGATGCGCAACCACTTTCTCAAGCGGGGTATCCTCATCCAAGAAGATGAAGAATTCCATAAATCCCTGCGAATACTGGAATCCGTGAAAACATGCATTTTCATCTAGATTCAGGTGCCGGAGAGCCTTGATTCGATCGTTAGGGTCATTAGGGTTTAAGCTCAAAAGGCTAGCGACAAATGCTAAGCGGCGTTCCTGCGATTTAGTTAGTTCCATTTTTTCCTCAGTTATTACTGCCGTACAATATACAAAAAAAGATAGGTATTGTACAAATCCCGTAATTCGTACCCTAAAAATAGTTTCAATTGGTTATTTTTGCGTGGAAAAAAAAGTAAAACTTTTGTTTTTTTTGAAAAAACGCAAAAAACAACATGCACAAAAGAGCAATTTAAATAGTTTTTTATTTTTTTTCTTCAATTTTCCCAATTTTGCATTTAAAAATACTATGATTTACGTATAGGAGATTCTTATGAACTTACTTGATGTCATTGCAAAAGCAAAAGCGGAAAAAGCAAAATCACTGGACCTTTCTCAAAAGGGTCTTCGCCTTCTCCCCCCGGAACTTTTTGAAATAGAATCGCTTGAAGAACTGATTCTCGATAGAAACATGCTCGTAGAGCTTCCCGAGGACATCGGGCTTCTCAAGAATTTAAAAAGTCTCTCCGTCAGCGAGAACGATTTGATGGAACTTCCAGAATCCATCGGCAAACTCACCAAGCTGGAGCACTTATACCTCGGCTACAACAGTCTTTCCGACTTGCCTGAATCCATCGGCAATCTTACGAACCTGCACACGGTGAACATCGCCAAGAATCAGCTTTTGGACCTTCCCTCCGAAATTGGCAACTGGGAAAACGTCGTCAAGCTTTCTCTCCACGACAACATGCTCTCTGAAATTCCATCTACACTTGGCAATTTAAAGAAGCTCGTGAAGCTTTACCTCGACAACAACGACTTGACTTCCATTCCGACGACATTCGCCCAGCTGGAATCGCTAGAGATATTCATGATTTCGGGCAACCACCTGGAATCCATTCCGTCCGAGCTTGGCGACTTGAAGAAGCTGCGCGAACTAGTCCTTGACGCAAACCAGCTATCCACGTTGCCGGAATCTCTAGCCGACTGCGACAACCTTCAGACAATTTCCATCATCGAAAACCCTATGGACGAAGGCGTACCAAGCGTCCTTCTCTCAAAGGCGAACTTGAGCATAGATCAGTAATTTTGCATCTGAAGATGCAGTTTGATGGATCGAGGCTGGTAAGCAGTAGTTGAGCTTTGCAGCAGAAGACGCATCTCGTGAAGGCGAGATGCGTTTTTCGTGGAAGCGAGATGCGTTTTTCGTGGAGGCGAGATGCGTTCGCGCGAGGCGCCAAACTAGAAGCTGTAATCTCCAATCTAAAACCTCTTCCATATTACCGCAATAATCGTCACTGCAAAAAAAACGTTTTAGTCCGTATGCCGTGAGCGCAACCGTCGCTTTCATACGGACCAAAAGCGGCAAAATGCTGATTTAGTCCGTATGCCGAGGACGCAACTGCCGCTTTCATACGGACCAAATTCGGCAAAATGCTGATTTAGTCCGTATGTCGAGGGCGCAACCGTCGCTTTCATACGGACCAAAAGCGGCAAAATGCTGATTTAGTCCGTATGCCGAGGGCGCAACCGTCGCTTTCATACGGACCAAAAGCGAAAAAAAGCAGATTTAGTCCGTATGCCGAGGGCGCAACTGCCGCTTGCCCATGACATTCAGCGAAATTTCATCGCAACATCCTTCAAGCATCTCGCTTCAGCGATTCCTGCGCGAAGCGCCATTCCTCTCCGGCTCACCAACCGCCAGCCACATATTTAACGCAGCCCCCTCCTGTCTTTTACTAAAAAAATCTAGATTCTACAACAGCGAACCTTGAACTAGACTTCGGAGAGGCGAAAGACGAAAACCGAGAAATTATATCCACCCGTGAAAAACGATGCAAGAAAAAATTCATCGTCTTTTTACATTTTCTTTAGCGCCTTTTTATTTTTCGCTCTTAACGGATGCAGCGATTTTTTACATCCCGTCGAGGAAACAGAAAGTCCCACGGAATATTCGTTCAACTATTGGCTGCTGAAAAACAACTACCTTTACGAAGAGGAGCTAGCCTCCTTACCGAAAAACGGGGACTCTGCAGCATCGCTCTACAAAATTCTCAGCGACCCCTACACACGCTATGTACCTCCATCCAAAAGCGAACAGGAAGCAACCCGCATAAACACGACTTTCGTCGCAGGTGATATCGGAATTCGCACAGAAACATACACGACAGAGCCTCATCCGATTTACATTTCCCGAGTTTTCTACAACGGACCGGCAGACAGGGTTCACGTTCCAAGATATGGGAACATTATTCAAATCAATGGCCAAGAACTAACAGGAAATCGCGCCAAAGCCATATACGATTCGGTCAAGTCGCAAAACCTGGAAATAGAACTTCTCATTGCCTACAGAGGCGACACGACAAGTTTTACAATGCAAAAAGAGACTATCTACGAACCCACCGTTTTCGTAGACACGCTTTTCAAGGATTTCGCCAAGGGATTTCCGGGAATCGCTTTCGTCGCTATCGAAGGCTTCAAGTTGCAAACCGCAAACCAGGACTCCGGCACCTATGGAGAACTCAGGAGCTACCTGGATTCCACACGCAATACATCGATGGTTCGAGTACTCGACTTGCGCGGCAATCCCGGCGGACACATCAGCCAATGTCTGGACATGGCGGATTTATTCGTTGCTAAAGGCTTGCTATCGACAAGAAGATGGCGGACATTCGACACGGATGGAAATTCCAAGCACTACAAATATGAATTTTGGGCCAATGCAGGGGACCCCGGAGAATCCGGTAAGTTTTTGATTCTCGCAAACAAAGGGTCCGCAAGTTGCTCCGAAATTTTCATCGCGGCAGTCACCGAGACTGTAGACATTCCCTTCGTCGGAATCACCACTTACGGGAAAGGCATCGGGCAAACCACATGGTATACTTTAGACAATGGTCTTGCCATCATTACAAATACTGAATTTTTGACACCCAAAGGAAATTCCTATCACGGAAAAGGCATTATTCCCAAATACGAATGCGCAGGGATAGCGACAGATGAATGCGCGGCCGAAGTCGCTCATGAGCTTTATGGTGTTCCCATCCCTGAAATCAAAACAAATACCTCGCTCGCAAAACAAAGCTACAAACAAGAAATCAGCAAGCCATATCACACAGATTCAAAGGAAGAAATTCTTGGAGGCGCATTGGAATGGGCCGATTCAAAATTCTATCGATTCTAGGAGCAGTCCTTTTCACCCTCGTTTCTACGGCATGTACTAACGACACGACATCGTCCAGTCAACAGGACAACTACAGCACGCTTTCTAGAGAATTCCAGTACAACTACATGCTGCTCTATTTCTACTACAACGACGCAGCCCAATATCTTGACACCCCCGAGTACTATGTCGGCAAGGGTGACTCCGAATACTCCGAATACCGAATTCCGTGGGACTACTGGGACATCTACTACCTGTACGCCCAAATGAACGACAAATTCACAAGGTACGTGGACCCCATGCGCAGCGCGGCCTATCTCAACCTTTTGCAGAACTCGGAAACAAAAATGGGGACAGGCATCACGGTAAGCTCTACGGCGCAGGGCAAATTCATCGTGGAGAGCGTCATCATGAACTCCCCCGCCGACAAGGCCGGTATAAAGAAGGGCGACACCATTACCGCAATAGACAAGACCATTCCCGAAAGCATCGTCATTTTCAACAAGCTCTCCAGCGGAGAAATCGGAGACAACATCGTTTATACCATCAAGCGCGACTCCTCCACGCTGGATGTCACGCTGACACTCAACGAATACTTTTCGCCGACGGCGGAACTGAGCTTCAGGGATTCCATTCCCATCATCAGAATAAAGAGTTTCACGCCGCATACTTCCAGCGATTCCGGCACCTACGGGGAAGTTCTCGAGATGCTCAAGGCCACGGAAAAATACAATTCCATCATCATCGACTTGAGGGACAACGGCGGTGGCGAAGGCGAACAGTGCATGGACCTAGCAAACCTGTTCCTGTCCAAGGGCGATACGACGATTGGCATCATCTCGACATACCCAGACACCATCAACATCACGCAGGCCCTGGACACATCCTTCACCATCAACGACCAGGACGGAATTGCGAAGGACCGCTACGTTGTCATTCTCGCAAACGAGAACTCCGCCAGTTGTTCCGAAATTTTCATCAGTGCGCTAACCAGTAACAGGAATTCCCCAATTGTAGGTTCCCCGACATACGGCAAGGGCATCGGGCAAATGAGCGTTTCCACTCCGGCCTACGCAATCGCATCCATCACGGCGATGCGCGTCATCAACAAGGATGGGCAAAGCTACCACAAGTACGGATTCGAGCCCGATTTTGCCATCAGCGATAACAGTGCCGCACTCGAAAAAGCGGTCACACTCGCCAAGGAGCGTTCATTCAAAAGAACGGCCGGCTATGGCAGCACCAACAGGAACTTCCTCGCCAAGCAAACTGGCGAAGACAATATGCCCGGCTTCTACAAGATTCTGAAATAAGCGACTACTTCAAATCGCGCATGCGCACCATGACTCCGGACTCGTCAACCTTCACAGCCGGAGATGCTAAAGTCAAATCAATAGATTTGCGAATCTCCGCCACTTGAGCCTTCAAGCGAGACATGCGCTTGCCCTCCAGCTTGGGTGTTGCAATCATCGTCTTGCTTGCGGGATTGATCCACGAGCCCTTGGCATCCTTGAAGCCGAGATGCAGGTGCGGACCTGTGCTACGGCCCGTGGAGCCGACCTTGCCGATGACCTGGCGCGGCACGACCTTTGTCCCGACATTCACACCGCGAACGGACAGATGCATGTACCAGCTTTCCGAGTTGTCGCGATGCTTGATAGCAATCTTGTTTCCGCTCAAGTCGTCGTAACCAGAAACAGTGACAACACCGGCGGCAACGGCATACACGGGAGATCCCTTCGGACTGCCATAGTCAATACCCTTGTGCGTCGTGTGCCTTCCGGTAATCGGATGAATACGGTTACCATACGGACTCGTAATATGTAAACGATCCAGTGGATAGCGGAGTCCTTCGAAAATCAGCGCTTCGCCCTTCTCCGTGTAATGCGCATTGAACGTACTCTTCGGGTCGGGGTCCTCGTAGCGGAAAGCCTCATGATGCCCAACAGTCTTTCCATCAAATTCAGCATAAAGCACCTTGCCGCTAATCCAGACGGAATCCTGGTAGAACGTCTCCTCCAGCAAGATGCGGAAACGGTCGCCAGGTCGCGCCATGGCAAAAGCCACCTTGCACTGCAAAACGCGACTCACGGTACCGACCATGCGCCCAGGGATACCCACCTTGTACAGCATACCGTTCAAGGTTCCTCCCGCCTCAAGTTTACCTTCGAAGACCGACTGACGAACAGTTACAGGCTTGTCGATGCGTTCATATACATATCCTGTATCATTTTTTGTCATCATATGAATCGTTGCCGGGTTCGGCGCATAGCGGAACTTCTGCACACTGCCCGAAGAATCCAAGGCGGCAAAAAACACATGCCCCGCCCGCATCTTGGATAATTCAACGCTGTCCTGCAAACCAAGAACAATCTTGCGACGTTCCGATTCGCCAATTTTCATACGGTAAAGCACCTGGAAAAGTCCATCGCCAGCACGCACCGTATCATTTTCCACAGTCCAGTTCGCCGGATTGTTTTGCGCCGTGCGAATTTCTGATTTCAGCGAATCAACCTTAGACAAAAGTCTGGATTTTTCCGCTTGCAAATTTTCAATTTCTTCATCTTCGTTACAGGCAGAAAACAAAAGAAATGCTAGAAATAAAAAGGGAAATAATTTGGACACCATGTAAAAGCCGCGATTTTCAGAGGTTCTCTTTAAAAATAATTTTTTTGATTCAAAAATAAATCTTATAAAAACCTTGTCTCCCCTTATTTTTTGCATTATAGGAGCCATTCATTATTTTTCTGCAAAAAAAACTGCCACGACAAAAGTCATAGCAGTTTTTCAAAGCAATTCAGCAATTATTGACAGCGATGCGCTTACTTCTTCTTTGCGGCTTTCTTTGCAGCAGGAGCCTTGGCATCTTCAGCCGGCTTTTCGGCGTGCGTGTCAATCAATTCCATTTCGAACTTGAGAACACTGTTGCCCGGAATCTGCGGAACACGGCCACGCGGACCATAAGCGAGATCGCTCGGAATCCAAGCAGTGACCTTACCGCCCACCTTCATGAGCTTGAGCATTTCGGTCCACCCCGGAATCACGGCGCCAATCGGGAATTCAAGCGGCTGGCCACGGTCAATGGAGCTATCGAACTTGGTTCCATCGAGGAGGGTGCCTGTGTAGTGGACCTTGACGATGTCGCCATCGGCAGGAACGGCGCCCTCACCTTCCTTTTCGACCTTGTACTGAAGACCGCTGGCAGTCGTCACAACGCCTTCGGCAGTCTTGTTCTTAGCAAGGAAAGCTTCGCCTTCCGCCTTGTTCTTTTCAGCGGCAATGCTATCCTGCTTCATCATTTCAGCCTGCTTCTTCATCATCTTGTCCTGTTGGGACTTGGAAAGTTCGTTCAAGGCCTGCATAATAGCGGAGTCGTTCATCAAGAACTTGGAAGAATCCTCATTGTAACGTTCCTTGAATGCTTGAATGAAAAGATCGATATCCAAGTCGATGGAATCGCGAGTCACCAGCTGGAAATGAGCCTGATTGCCGAAATGAGCTCCAAGAGCGTAGCTATACTTGTCCTTTTCTGTAACCAAGGACGTCTTGGTGGCGGGAGCCTTGTTCGGGCAGAGTTGATCACAACCAGTCATAAGCATGGCGAGAGCGCCTGCAGCAACGATTAATTTAGTCTTCATTTGAATCCTCTTAAAAAATGACATACGTAAAATAGCAAAACAGAAGCAAAAATTTTCGGTTCAATCACTTTTTTACACATTCTTTTCATATATTTTGCAAAAAAAAGTATTGGAGAAAATAATGTGCGGAATAGTCGCGTATATTGGTCAAAATGAAGTGCTACCCATTCTAGTAGAAGGTCTCAAGAAACTAGAATACCGAGGATACGACAGCTCGGGAGTCGCTGTCATAGAAAACGGAGCCATCAAAACAGTACGCGCATCCGGGAAAATAAAGGCGCTCGAAGATAAACTTAAAGAATCTCCCGTAAGCGGAAAAGTAGGCATTGCCCATACACGTTGGGCAACGCATGGAGCCCCGACCGAAGCAAATGCGCATCCGCATACTAGTTTTAATGGTAAAATTTCAATTGTCCATAACGGCATCATCGAAAACTACGCAAGTCTCAAGGCAAAGCTTATCGCCGAAGGCGTGGAATTCAAGTCCGAGACTGATACCGAAGTCGTAGCTCACCTCATCGCGCGCTTTTATAATGGAGACCTAAAATCCGCCGTCTTGAAGGCGCTCGCCCAAATTGAGGGAACTTTCGGTCTTGGCGTCATCTGTAGCGACGAACCGAACACGCTGATTGGCGCACGCCGCGGAAGCCCGCTCATTCTCGGAATCGGGAACGAAAACGACCACTTCCTCGCAAGCGACGTCTCCGCCATCATCAACCACACGCAAAAGGTTGTTTACCTCGATGACAACGATGTCGTACAAATCAAGAACGGCATCTACTCCATTGTGAACATGAACAGCCACGAGGTGCAACGCGAAGTCCAGGACGTAGAATTTGATGCCGACGCCGTAGCGAAGGGCGGATTCGCCCACTTCATGCTCAAGGAAATTTTTGAGCAGCCCGAAGTTTTGCGCAACACCATGCGCGGCCGTCTTCTCACCGCAGAAGGGAATGCAAAACTCGCAGGGCTCGACACGAACATCAAGGAACTCAGGAACATCAACCGAATCATCATCACCGCCTGTGGTACAAGCTACTACGCTGGCATGGTCGGCGAATACATGATCGAAGACTTGGCGGGTGTCCCTGTCGAAGTGGAATACGCTTCCGAGTTCCGCTACAGAAATCCGATTATCAAGCCGGGGACGCTCGTACTCGCCATTAGCCAGTCCGGCGAAACAGCCGACACGCTTGCCGCCTTGAAGGAAGCGCAGCAGAAAGGCGCTACAGCACTTGCCATCTGCAACGGAGTCGGCTCGACAATCGCCCGCACAAGCGATGGCGGCGTCTACCTGCATGCGGGCCCAGAAATCGGCGTCGCAAGCACCAAGGCGTTCACATCACAGGTCGCAGTGCTCGCCATGATAGCCCTCCTGCTTGGGCGTCAGCGAAGACTCAGCTTCGAATCCGGCGCAGAAATTGCGAAGGACCTCCTGGAACTCCCGAATCTCGTAGAGGAGACGCTGAAGCTTTCCGACAAGATTGCAGAAATTGCAAAGCAGTACAGTCGCGCCAACAACTTCCTGTACCTCGGCCGCCACTTCTGCTACCCGGTCGCCATGGAAGGCGCCCTGAAGCTCAAGGAAATCAGCTACATTCACGCGGAAGGCTACCCCGCCGCCGAAATGAAGCATGGTCCTATCGCCCTTATCGACGAGAACATGCCGGTCGTCGTCATCGCACCGAAAGACGCCCTGTTCGACAAAATCATCAGCAATGTTCGCGAAATCAAGGCCCGCGGTGGAAAAGTCATCGCCGTCACGACAGAAGATTGTCATCCGCTTGATGAAATTGCGGACCACATCATCACAGTACCGAAGACTATCCCCATGCTCATGCCGATTGTCACCTGCATTCCGCTGCAGCTTCTCGCCTACCACACGGCGGTCCTCCGCGGAAACGACGTGGACCAGCCGAGAAACCTCGCGAAGAGTGTCACGGTGGAGTAGGCGACACCCTGAGGCAGCCCGTGGCCATCAAGGCCGCATCTGGATTGCTCCGGAAATTTTCCAATTTGAGGTCGTTCCACTTTTGGGGCGGCCTTTGGCTTTTTTGGGGAAATATAACTAGCGCAGTTGTTTTTTGCCCCAGTCGTAGCAGTGGTCCAGAGCGTCTTTCAGATTCTTGAAGGGGCTTTTCTTGAATGAGACAGAATCCTTTAGAGTGGCACCGAGGTAGTAATACATACCGGGAGCGTGAGCTGCAGCGGAATCGCCAAGGGCACGGGCATCGGAGACTTTGAAATTATAGGGTAAAATGATAGAATAAAATTTCATATCATTTTCTATTTTTTTTGCCCTTTCAAGAAATTCAGAAATTCCCGAAAAATGACCATATTTCAAATTCAAGATATACCATAATCCATCTCTATTCATTTCTTTAATATAAACATCACCACATTCATTATAATCAGCTATAAATTCAATTCCGTTTTCAGTAACTTTGCAACCTTTTTTCGTTGATTCGGAATTAATACATGAATAAAAAGGATTATGATATTCAATTTCACATTGAAATCCAGGATTTTCACAATTTTGTTTTTCTGCGGCACATCTTAAATCGCATACAAAAGAATCATAATTTTCGTTACCCTGACGAACGCAAAACTTATCCACATTCTTAATCATATTCACAGAAAAAACATCGTTACGAACTTGTTTTGGAA
>JAZLIJ010000136.1:0-49116 GCA_045617325.1 Fibrobacter sp. | reverse complement strand
GGTGCTCGCCGACAAGACATTGTTTGAAACGAACAAGGCCGCCTTTGAACGCTGGCACATCCAGTTCAGCGACCGCACCCAGGCCCTCATCGCAAAGAAGGCCAAGGCCGAAGAACTGAACCGCGCCGTCCTCATCGACTTTTTTGACGGCATGGTCGGCGAAAAGGCCGCCCGCCAGGGTGCCCTCACCGCCGCCTGGGCAAACGACACCGTGTTCCTCGGCCAAAACGGCTACGACGCCGCCAAGATGCAGTACACGGCACTCTACCCGGTGAGCGAAACCAAGTACGAAGGCAAGGGCGTCGAAATCACGAAGACCCAGTCCAGTTACGTGACCCCGGGCGACGAACGCCTCTCCAGCCTCCCCGTGAACGCAACAGTCTTCACCTTGGAAAACAACACCAAGGACGTGCGCGAAGTGACGATTGTCCAGATTCAGGACAGCCTCACGGGCTACATGGCCACAAAGGACCGCCAGGGTGTGCAGGACTCGAGCTTCGTGCTCGTGCCGCAGGCCCGCTTCCCGAAGGGCGTGCAGTTCGACAAGGACTTGGACGATGGCCGCCAGGTTCGCGGTATCGAATTCTACAACGAAAAAGCACTCGTCGAAAGCGACTTCAACGGTTGCATGGGTGTGAGCGTCGCATGGAACAAGAAGGACAACCTGAACGTCTCCGTGAAGCCGATGTTCTACCAGGACGATGCCGCCAGCATCTTGAAGGGAGCCCTCCAGAGTGGCCGCGTCGCTGGTTCCTGGGTCAAGAACGTTTACAGCGGCCGCGAAACGATTGCAGGTGCCGTCGTCGTAACCGCAGTTCTGAAGCCGAAGCAGAAGGTAAGCTTCCAGTTCAACATGGTTCTGGACTTCCCGGAAATCAAGCTGAACAAGCTCACCTCCGCAAAGAAGTACACGGCCTTCTATCCGGAAGCATTCGGCCGCGTGGGCGCCATGCTCGAAGAAGCCCTCAAGGCCGACAAGACCATGGACGCACGCCTCAAGGCTTTCGAAAACCTCGTGCCGAAGAAGGCCGTTGCAAAGATTTACAAGGACGCAAAGAAGCAGGCCGAATTCAAGAGCCTCGCCATCAACACCTTGAGTTTCCTCGCCGAAGCCACCGTGTGGGACAAGGACGACCGCTTCCTCGTTCGTGAATGCGCCGACTATCCGTTCTTCAACTCGCTGGACGTTTATTTTTACGGAAGCTTCAGCCTGCTCGCATTGATGCCGCGCCTCGACGGCGTTGTGATGAAGCGCTTTGGCGATGCAATTCTCGCCGTGAACGACAACCGCCGCCGCCACCACGAATTCGTGAACCTCCCCTACGCCGACCTGCCGGACCCGAAACTCGAAGGCCCGCGCGCCGTGCGTGGCGCCGTGATTCACGACCTCGGAAGTCCCTTCGACGCAGAACCGGATGCCTACGACTGGCACAACGTGAAGGAATGGAAGGATCTCGCCCCGAAGTACGTTTTGATGGTTTACCGCCATTTCCACAAGACGGGCGACATGCAGTGCCTCGCCGACTGCAAGGAAGCCGTTTACGCCGCCATGGAATACCTCGAGAAGATGGTGAACGAGGGCGAAAACTTCCCGCTCACCCACGGCACCGACGACACGTTCGACAACCTCTGCAGCTTCGGCATTTCCGTGTACTGCGGTTCCTTGTGGATTGCGGGCCTCCGCGCCGCCGCAAAGATTGCAGAACTCCTCGGCGACAAGGCGAAGGCAGACACCTGGAACGCAAAGGCCGCCGCCGCCAACAAGGAATTCGAATCCGCCCTGTGGGACGAAAAGGAAGGCTACTTCCACTTCTTCGTGACCCCGATGGAAATGAAGGACCTGAACGTCGAAAAGTACGCTGAACTCCGCGAAGCCGTGAAGGAATCCATCGAACTCCCGGAATGCCCGAAGGCCGGTGTCGCCGCCATCAACGCATGGCTCAACGAAGGTGAAATCCCTTCTGACGTGGAACTTTCGAAGATGGAACTCCGCGGCCTCAAGAAGGCTTGGCTCACCGCCCAGGTGAAGGACGCCTTTACCGCAAGCTGGCAGGCGAAAGTCACGAACGACTGCGACGACGTGTTTGTAGATACGATGCTCGCCGACACTTACCTGCGCCTCTTGGACCTCGCCCCGATTACCGACGAAGCCAAGGCCAAGAAGAATTTGTTGAAAGTTTTCAATACAAACTACAAGGCAAACAGCCCGCTCATCGGTGCTGCAAACCTCGTGCACAAGGACGGAGCCCCGCTCGACGAATTCAACTTCCAGGCTCACGATGTGTGGATTGGCATCCAGTACAGCGTGATGACCGCCTGCATGATGCACGGCCTCGTGAACGAAGCCGCCACCCTCGGCGAATCCATGACGCGTAACCTCTACGACGAAGCCAAGGTCCCGTTTGCCGCCCCGGAAGGATTCAACGGATCCTGCCGCCTGCACCCGGAAATGCTCGTGAAGGCATTCGGCATAAGCGCTACAGCCGCCTCCAAGATGCACAAGGACCTGCTCGCGAAGGGCGCCCTCCTTGCCGACTCCCGCATCAGCCCGAAGCTCCCGCGCAACGTAGCCGCCTTCTCGAAGGCCTTCGGCGCCATCGCCAAGAGCAACAAGGTAGACGTGGAAGCGCTCTTCACGCTCATGCACAGCACAGCCCTCAAGTACACCGCCGGAAAGTACTTCCGCCCGGGCATGGTGTTCGCGCTGCTGTATAAGTAAACGTAAGGCGGCGACAGTTCAATAGGACCGCGCAAAAGTCCTCGGCACCTAGTCGAGGGCTTTTCTTTTACACTCAAAATATGTATATTCCAAAAAAACGCCTAGACGCAAAAAAGGAAAACTCATGGGTTCATTCTGTAAATTTGCAGTTTTATCCGCAATAACGCTTCAAGTTTTAGCATTTACCGCATGTAGCGACGACAATAGTTCCAACCCAACCAGCGACAATGGTTCCGAGTTTTTTGACGAGGACGCCGAATACACGGCCTACCCCATTGAAATTGACCACACTAATCAAACAATCACAATCTACGAGTCCATTTCCAAGGAGCGTTGCATCAACGAAAATGGAACGCACATTTGGAAAGACTTCGGTTCTCGCGCATACACGTCTTTAACAAAATATCGCTTTGCGCACGACTCTCTTTTCCTTTATGGTTACGATGACGAAAACAGCATATTCAGCGATGAAGCTTTCAGCATTGCAATCGGCAACGAGTCCGGTCAAATTCTAGGAAAATGGAAAGATACCGGCTGCTACGAACTAGACAACGGAATAGAATGCGATAGTTACAGCCCTGTCAACGACCTAACATACTTTTTCACCGAAGACACCCTAAAAGTCTACACAAAGAACAATACACTCTCCAACCCGAACTTAGACTTCATCAATTCCTACTACATCTCAGAAATTCTGTACACCATTATCCATGGCGACGAACTTTACCCTGGCCCCAGTGAAATTTTCTCACTAAACACCGGCGACTTCACCGTAGACCTTATCCTAGAAAAAAACAATATCGTCCCCACAACAAGAACCCGCGAGGCACTCAGTTTCAACTACAATAGCCACCTTTACAGCATTAACATTGAACAGGCCGATAACAAGAACGAAAGCGGCGACATCAAGATGACTGTCCGCAATGAAGAAAAGACATGTTCACTGGACTATCACGGCTATTGGGGCAATGCGCTCAAGCAGGTTTGCAACGACAATGGTACAGGACATTTCGTGGAAAGACTCGCCGGCGACGAGAAAGATAATGAATACATCAAAGTTTCCAATTACTTCGACAAGGACGATCCTCAGATATTTTCAGACTGTGTCATGTCGCTAAGATAAGCTGATTCACAACATCACCCAAGTTCAATAAAGTCAAGCTGGATATCAAAAAAACATAGAGGACTGCACCAAAGCAGTCCTTTTTGACATTAACACTTAAATTACTTTGACTCGCCCTTTTCATTCATCTTTTTTCTGATAGATTCAAGCACTTCGTCTGACAAACCCAGAGATTTTGCAATTTCCAAAGTTTCGTCCACACCTTGTTGAACGCCTTGCTGGATTCCCTGTTGAATTCCCTGTTGAATTCCCTGTTGGATTCCCTGTTGAATTCCCTGTTGAATTCCCCGTTCAACTCCACGGGCAACGCCATCGCCAATGCGGCAATCAATTTCGTCTTGAGAAATCATCCTTTGCTCCTGCTCATGAAGAAGTTTATCACTTGCAAGATCAATCCGAAGACGTTCAACCGCACTGGTAATAAAATCATCGTCAAAATCGGGAAGTTCCAATTCAGCACCGGCCTTTGAAAGCAGGTACAGCCACTGGTCTTCCTTGGACTTCAATTCCGTCGGCTTCTTCGTAAAGCTCCGCAAATCAAACAAAATATAATTCATTTTCCCACACACAGGCAAGACAACCCCTTTTTTCAAATCATAATCACTAAACAAGTTCCATTCCTCGCGGTAGTCACGAGCTTTTCCCAGAGGGTGAAAATTGCAAATCCAAATGGAGATGACCTCCGGCAGCTGATAGCGACGGCGATGCCGTTCATATTCAGGAAGCTGACGAAATTCCGGAGACTTGTCCATCTTCTGTTTTCCCTTGATAGCGAGGAAAAAACTGTACAACAGGACGCGATCTACAAAAAACGGATGGCTACAGCGCTGGACTTCGATATCGACACAACGATGGTCCTTTGTCCAGGCATGAATATCGAGAACCACAGCCTTGGACGACGGCATGCAGAAACGAATCCGGTCCTCGTATGCAAAATCCAAAGAATCAATTTCATGGGTAGCATCAAGATGCAAAACACTATTGAGGAAATCCCTTATCGTATCAGCATCCTTGAACACCTCACGAAATGCGGGCTCGTACGTCGGATCAAGGTAGGTCTTCCCCTGCAAGATTTCCGGAATATCGCGGTTGGTGCGGCTCACCTTTTTGCGATTATTTTTGCGACTACATTGGCGCTTATTTTTGCAAGCGTTATTTCGTTTGGACATAGTCCTCCCCTTGGTTAAAAAAAACACCTGAATTTTTTCAGGTGTCTAGAGACTATTCATAACGCTCAGAAAGGAATATAGAATGACCCCTAAAATTTGCAAGGGTTAATTTGTAAAAAATTTGTAAAAGACATTTTCCCATAAATTTCAAACAGAAAATGAATACAAACTTCTACTTCATAAAGTCGTTTTTTTCGGCGCCTTCGAAGACGATTTCATCGACTTGCAGATGCGTTCCGGAGAAGATGAAGATGCTGAAGATGCCAATTTCTGTCTTGATTTCAGCAAAGCTGACCTGGTCGCTCGCGACATCTACAATTTCTTCACCGGGTTTGAAAACAAACTCGCTCCAGTTTTCTGTCGCCTGAGCCTTCCAGAAAGCCTTGTGGTAATGTCCCTCGGACACTTCCTTGTAATATTCGAGAGCCACGGCGAATTCAGCATCACCCTTTACCGCCATACGGATTGCGGAAAGATTCTGCAAGTCGAAATGCGCCGTATCGCCGCCAAGATGCGTTCCGAGAAGAACAAAGCCCGATTCACCGAGGTTGAACTTCGTCGATAGCGAAAGCCCCTTGTAGGCATCTTCTGCGACAATAGCCTTTGTAAATGACTCAATTGAATCGGGGGCTTCAAAGACGGCATCATTATACGGCATGACGTACCAGCCGTAGTTCGGAAAATCCTTCGCCAAATTGTTGAGGCTGTCGCCGTCATCAAAATCTTCGAAGACAAATTCCTTCGTCACAGATTCAACGCGAATGAGGCTATCCACTTTTTCACCCGCAGCGATTTCCACAGACGCGATCGTGGAGCCGCCCGCCGCGACATTGAACTTGCCCTGCGGCACACGACCGAACGTGTAATCGGAGCCTTTGCGTACGGCGCGATACGGAGTCGATTCCAGTCCAAGTTCATCAAAAAGCTTTGCGGAGTCCGCAGCAACAGCACCAGTGCGGAACGTGAGTTCTGCCGAAGGCGCTAGCTGAATCACCTTCCGCGCCGTATCGAAAGCATCCCAAGACATCTGCGAGGAATCCGCATCCGAAATGCCCTCGACAAAGGCTCCTTCAACCGCGTCTTCCAGCACAACATTACCGGAAGAATCCGCAGTCACCATGGCGACAGGAGTTGATCCATCTTGCGCATATAGCGTCACGCGGGCAAGCGCCACCGGAACAGAAGCGTCGTTCACAACAGTAAAGGCAAAGCCATTCGTCGTTTCACTTGTGGCTCCCGCGGTATTCGAATCGGAGCAGGCTAGCGCCAGCACCGAGGCAATTACTGCAGCAAAAAATTTTCTCATCGTTCTACCTTTTCTTCATCATGGGGAACAACTGAAAATTTAATTGGTAAACGCTGTCGCAGTTTTCCGACGGCATGGAATTGACGACTTTTACGATGGATTTTCGCGTTTCGGCGAGAATTTCCCCGATTTTTTCAAGTTGCGAGGAGTCGAGCGCCATGGTAAGCGTGCTGATGTCGCGATTCTGCTTCGGAATTTTTGCAACAGCCTGCTTCGCAAGTTCGATGATATTCTGCTGGTATTCGCTGATGGAAGCGCTAAACCAGCGGTCCTTGGTGCGGATATGGGCGTCGGTCGGAACAATGCGACCATCGCATTCACGAACGAATCCCAGTTGCAAAAGCGTCTCCACGGCGGATTCAACCTGGGCTGCGGTCAGCCTCGGAACGCACGAATCACCGAGAGTCTGTGCATCCTCCTTGCCGTGGTATTCAAAGACATCAAGCGCCGAACGAATCATCGGGCAGTACCAGTTCTGAAAATAGCGGTACTGCGCCTCTTCCAATTCGCGACAGGCAAGCGGACGCATCTTCTGCAATTTTTCAAAATGCACTCGAATCAGGGAATCCGTCTTCGCCTTGGCGTAAGCCACCAGTTCGCGAAAATATTCGGACTTGGCGCCCTTGAAGCGAAAAAATTCGACGAAGACTTCGATGGACTTCGGGGAAATGTGGCGTTTTCCTTGCAAGACCTTGAGCAACAGACTCGCATCCATGCCGACAGCTTCGGCAAAGACCCTGTAGCTAAAGGACGAGTCTAGGGATTTCTCCAGCTCGTAAAAGTCCAGCAGGAACTTGCGGTAATCGGTATAGTCGAAAATGTTGATTCGGTTTCTGGAAAACATAGGATACCCTATTCTAGATAGAATGAAATATATGATTTTCAATTCGAGGATTCAATTGCGCACTTTCAAAAAAACACAGATTCGTTGACATAATTGTCCACACATACTCAAGAAAACATTCGTAAAAACATTCCAATTCATCTATATTCAAAGTACAAGGAGTTCCCATGAATATCGCAAAAGCAACGCTTTCTTTGATTTTAATATCGTCGATGGGCGCACTCGCCCAAAAGTACGAAGCAGAGACCGCAATCCTCACCAACGGAGCCAAAAATGTCAACAACGCATCGGCATCCGGGGGTGCCTGCGTGAGCATGCAAGGCGGCAACATTTCCTTTGAAGGCGTCACCGTCGAGACCGCAGGGAAATACACGCTTTCCATCCACTACAAGGCCGACGAATACAAGGCGAACTACCTCGTCGTCAACGGAGAACAGGCGGCGACACTTGACTTTGACCCCGTCAAGGAATGGACCGATATAAAGACCGCTATCACGCTGAAAGCTGGCACAAACACCATCGCCCTGGAAAATTTCTGGGGCTGGATTACCGTGGACTACATCGAGATTTCCGCTTATGAATCCTCAAGTTTCAAAATTGCAAGTGCCCCGGTGACACCAGAAGCAACAGAAAGCGCAGTCAAGCTGTACAGTTTTCTCGCAGAGAACTTCGGCAAGAGAACCATCAGCGGCATCATGACCGGTAGCATGGACAGCTACACCGCAGGCGACGACTTCAAGACTCACGAGGATGTTGAAAACATTTACAACAGAAGCGGCAAGTACCCGGCACTCGTCGGCGTGGACTTCCTTTTCGCATCGGGTCCGAACGCAGGCGAATCCTGGTACATGGAATACACAGACAAGGCAATGTCTATCGCCAAGGACCTTTGGAAGAAGGGCGGCATTCCAACATTCACCTGGCACTGGAAAGATCCGCTGGATAAAGTGGACGCTTTCTACATCGAAAAAGCAGCCAACGGCGGCGACTTCACCGACTACGACTTTTCTACAGCATTCAAGGCAGGAACACTCGAATGGGACACTGAAAGTGCAGCCTACAAGGGTATCATCGACGACATCGACCACATCGCTGATTACTTCCTCGATTTGCAAAACGAAGGTGTCGCAGGCATCTTCCGCCCGTTGCACGAAGCCGGTGGACTCTGGTTCTGGTGGAGCATCAATTCCGGTGAACAATACGCAGCGCTCTACCGCCTCGTCTACGACCGCATGGTCAAGGTAAAAGGCGTAAAGAACATGATCTGGGTATTCAACCCCAACAGCAACGCAGTCACCACATGGGATCCGGGCCGAGAATATTACGACATCATTTCCATTGACATCTACAACAACGACAATGATTATTCCAGCAACTCCAGTTCCTTCGAAAAATACAAGAAGGCAACGGACGGCACAAAGATTATCGCCCTTACCGAAAACGGTCCGATTCCCGACGTAAACAAGATGCACGACGACGAAGCCGTTTGGAGCTGGTGGATGCCGTGGTACGGCTCCTGGGGCGGAAAATATCCGGGACAGACCTCGAATGACGTCTGGAAAGCGAACATGGCCGACGAGCGCATCATCACCCTCGAAGACATGCCCGGCTGGGACAAGTACACTTACACACCGACAACAAGTCTCCCGAAATCCCCAATTCGCATTTCTAGACCGAATACTTCCACAGACAAGAAGATGTACAACGTAAAAGGCGGCTACATGGGCATGTCAAATTTCGGCAAGAAAATTTCGAGCGGCATGTACATTCAGTGCGACAACGGAAGCAATTTCATTAAGCCTTACCTGAACAAATAGATTTTTTCATATACTCCTACAGAAGCGCCCTGGAAACGGGGCGCTTTTACGTTTTTCAGCAGCAAATAAATTAAGATTCAGAACAGACAAATTCAATATTAAAACAGCTTTATTTTGAACAAATCACCTGGATTTAGACAAATTTTCTCTGTAATTTCATCAAAAGCCGCTCAAACCATGTGATTTACTTCACAAAATGTAACATCTATACAATTTTTGTATGACACTGTAGTACAAAAAAAGTTATTTTTAAGGTAGGCCAAATTACCATAAAACGGTAAGGGCCGGGGACTATCAATCCCCAGCCCGAATTTGGTGTATATGGAATACTTTAAAGTATAGCAAAAAAAAGGGAAAAAGATTAAAAAAATTTGCTATGCTAAAAAAATTTACAAGGCACCCCGAATAGGTGCCATTTTTTACTTTATTTTACATAATAGAGTACACGCATCAACGGGCAACTGTCTGTGAACGGATTTTATCCGCAAGTTGTTCACCGCCCATTAACGAAATGCACTCAAAAGCGAATTCTTCGGCAGTTCCCGCTGCACGACTTGTCACGATATTGCCATCGACAACCACACGTTCTTCGGAAAATTCTTTACAAACTAGGTCGACCTCGCACCCAGGGAAGCATGTCGCGGTACGGTCAACAAGAAGTTTGGCGGCACTCAGGACCTTGGGAGCGGCACAAATGGCAAAAATCCACTTGTGAGCTTCGTTCATTTCACAGATGAACTTCCGAACATCGAGGCTCGCAGTAAGGTTCTTGACGCCGAGACCGCCTCCAGGCAAAAAGACGGCATTAAAACTCGAGGCGCTCACAGAAGCAAGCGTGGCATTCGCCTGGACTTCAAGACCATGCGCTCCGACAACGCTTGTGCAGCCGGAAATAGAGGCCGTCGTAACATTGAAGCCTGCACGTTGCCAAAAATCAAAGGGAACGACAAATTCGGTTTCCTCGAAACCATCTGCCAAAAGGACAAGTATTTGCATTTTTACACCTTTTATGAGAAATTATACATTAGCGCTTTTCAATGTACATAATTATCAGGAGAAAAGCGGCGCACATTACTATATTTGGGACATGAATTTCAAGGATCGCATTATTCGCGCCACGGGCAAAAAGACGCCCTTCCGCCTCATCGTCGTGGATTTGACCTCCACCATGAATGAAATCGGCAAGCAGCACAACGCCAAGGGGTACGCCCTGAAGCTTTTAGCCGAGAACTCCATCGCAAGCATCTTCCTGAGCGCAGGTCTCAAGTTTGCAGGGACAGTCACTTTCGCGACAAACTTCAGCGGGGAAATCACCAAGATTCAGTCCGACACGACTCCGATGGGTCTTGTCCGCGCCATGATTCCGCAAGACGAACTCCAGGCAATCGGAGCCAACGAGCCGGCACTTATCCCGCAGCGCATTGGCGTTATCAAGCTGAACGAAAGAGGAAAGCGCGTCCACGAAAGCATCATCGAGGCGCCATCCGTCTCCATGGGCCAGAACTTGGCGGCCTACCTGCTCCAGTCCGAACAAGTGCGTTCCGCAGTCGGCATCGAAGCGAGCTTTAGCAAGGAAGATCCGAGCAAGCTTGAATACGCAGCAGGCTTCTACATCGAAGCCTTCCCCGACCTCGAAGAAAAAGACATTAACCTGCTCGAAGTCATAGTGCAGAACCTGCCGAAATTCAGCGACTTGAAGAAGCCGGAAGGTTTCGACCTCGACGAACTCCTGGACCAGCTCCGCGGCCCTTACGACATCGACATCGTAAGGGAAATCGACCCGAAGCCGTACTGCCCCTGCAGCAAGGAACGCATGCTCGCAACACTCGCGACACTCAAGACCGAAGACTTGAAGGACTTGCGCAACGACAATAAGAACCTGGAAGTCACCTGCGACTTCTGCCGCAGCAAGTACACCATCACCACGCAGGACCTGGACGAATTGATAAAAGAGAGAGGCTAACCGCCACCAGAATTAACAATGAATAATGAACAATGAAACTAATCGCGGCAAAGCCGCCCAATAAAAATTGTTAATTGTTAACTGTTAATAGTTCATTAAATCCGAAGGATTATATATGTTCACAAAGCAATGTGTTGTCACTCTGGACTTGGAAGGCGTTCTCGCCCCGGAAATTTGGATTGCCGTCGCCGAAAAGACGGGCATTCCCGAACTCCGCCTCACCACACGCGACATTCCCGACTACGACGTGCTCATGAAGGGCCGCATCAAGATTCTAGAACGCGAACACATCACACTCAGCACCATCCAGAACGTTATCGGCAACCTCGGCCTCCTCGATGGCGCCAGAAAGTTCATGGACACGCTCCGCGACGAAGCCCAGGTAATCATCCTTTCGGACACGTTCCAGGAATTCGCCTACCCCATCATGAAGAACCTCGGCATGCCGACCATCTTCTGCCACAACCTAGTTGTGGAAAACGACATGATCAAGGGTTACCATCTGCGCATGTCGGACCAGAAGACGAAAGTCGTGAAGCACCTGCAAGACTTGAACTTCAAGGTGTTCGCGAGCGGCGATTCCTTCAACGACACAGGCATGCTCAAGCAGGCGGACAAGGGCGTATTCTTCTGCGCACCGGATTCCATCGTAGCCCAGTTCCCGCAGCTTGAAGCGACGAAGACCTATGCAGAACTTTTGGACAAGTTCCACAAGTTCCAGGATACATTGTAAATTAGATGAGAGAACGGCCTGCGGCCTACAGACGAAAGACGAAAGAAATTGTTCTGAGGAATGAGGGCGCGGCTCTGCCGTTCTGAGGCACGAGAGCAACCCAGGGACAAATCCCAGCTTTCTAAACAATAAATTTCAATTTGAATGGCAGTTTCGCGTTGCGGACCGCCTTTTCTGTTTCTGCATCAAAGCATTTGACCAAGGCACGCTCATCGGAGATTTCGCCGACATCCACACCGAAGGCGCTTTGCATAAATTCAGAGCCAAAGTCCAGTTCGCAAACATTCATCTGCGGAGCAAAGAAGCCAAGACGATGCTCCCAGACGTTATACGCCAGGTTTCCCTGGATTGCCCACAGGAGTTTCGCACCATTCGCCTGCGCACGTTCCAGAATTTTCTCGACCATGACGGTACCAAGTCCGCGACCGCGGGCCTTTTCAGATACAGCCAGAGCGTACAGATACGCAGTCAAGCCGAATTCCGATTCAAAGTAATGGACGTGACACATTGCGACAATATCTTTTTGCGGGTCATCCTCTTCGTAAAAAAGGATGCGGGAATCCGGTGTGGAATACGGATACATATAGCTTGCCATGAAGCAATCGTCATCGTGAAATGCGGCTTGCCAAAGTTTCCAGATTTTATACTCATCGGATTGACGCTCCATGAGGAACCAAGCGTCTACAAGCTTTTCCGGATGGTAAGAGAGCTTCGCTTGGCGCAGCCCGGATTCGCCGAGGTCTTCTTCGCGGTTGACAAATTCAAAGCGTTCTTTCAAATAATCAGCCATTAATTTATTTATCATGGCAAAGGCATTTTTGCATTCAGGGTCAGCCTTTTCGATGTGCGTACAGAACGTACTTTTTGAAATTGCGGAACCGAAACAGAAAGCGACGGTCTTATTTTTACCATCCTCAAATACAGAAAGCAGCAGGCCTTCCAAACCAAGTTCATCGTAATGTTCAAAGGCATCGACGATGGCATCATGTTCCGCATTTAAGACCTCATTTTCGTACTGGTGCCCCATTTCCCAGCGTTCCAAAAGCGAGAGCGCTTCCGCGAAATCCGACTTTTGCAGTTCACGCACTTGGTAATTCGGATATTCAGTCACAAACTGATGCACATGATTGCGTTTTGGCTGTAGCTTGCGCCCTGCGAGCGCTGAAAGAGAATCGCTGCGATAAACATAATTGGAGTAGTCACGATTCACGTAAACATAAAAATCGGAATTTCCGCTCAATGTCGCCGCAAAGTCGCCATTCAAGAACGCCATGCGAAACGTCTCACCGCAGGATTTTGAAAAAACTCTTAAAACAGGCAATAAATCTGCTACAACACGCGCCGTAGCATCAGCAGCAGTCAAGGCATCATTTCCAACGTACAACGGCTGCATATAGAAACGCTTGTCGCCACCAAACGAACACGCACGAATCACAAGGAAATCATCGACAACCGTCCATTCCGCCTTGTAAAAGCAACGCCAAAGATAAAGCGTCGAGAATGTGTAATCGCAGAATTCCGGGAAAAAATTTTTCTCTTTAGCAACATCAAGATAATGCTGTAGAGTCACTCGATCCGAAAGGTCGACAGGATGAAAAACCAGATCGGTTTTCAAAGGTTTCATAGTGCGCGTAAAGATACAAAAAAGCCTCGCTCATGGCGAGGGGATTTTGCATAAACAGAATACAACAAAAAGAAGCTCTGTTTACGTTAAATGTTAACAACATATTAAAAAAAATTTTCACAAAGCCAATCACAAAAATACTCTAAAAAACGAATTTTTTTTGCATTCATAGCGCGGCTCTTCTCTAACTTCAAAAAATGAAAGCAGGTGATGTTTATTTTCAATTTTTTGCAGAAGCTATATTTCATCAAAGTATTGACGAAAACCTGACAACACTTTTACCTCCCCTCGGCCAGTTTGGAACATTCGCATCACCCACGATACGTTCGTGAATCCAGCATCTGAAGAAAAAAGCGTTCACGCCACCCCGTGAGACGCAGGCGACTCGTATCGACAAGTTGTCAAAGGCGAACGCAAGAGTCTATCGCAAGTTCTCATAAGCCTCCTGCCCGGAGTAGCCTCGGGGGACGCCAGTCTCTTACGAAGACGCACCAAGCTGCGGGAACCGCCAATGCTCCGTCCGCGCTTTTTAAAATTACTTTATACTAAATATTTCAGCAAAGCTACGTTCCACCCGCCATGATAAAAAAGCAAGCATGCCATTATCATTACGGCAGGAATCGCTATCAAAACTAGCGTCACAAAGCTCAAAGCCTTCTAGGATGCCAAGCGTCAGCCGTAAGTCCAGTCTTCCGGGTACTTCGCCCTGTTCTCTACGGCACAGACGGAGTCCATGGGAACATTTCCAATATGAAGTTCCACCGAGTCTTTCACAGTGTCCGAATACACTTTCATGGTGAATGATTCCGCACATCCAGCAAGCAACATCAGCAGCATACCAAAAAAACTAAACTAAACTTCACGCTTCACAAATAGCAAAAACCTCGGCCTTAACCGAGGTTTTTCAAAGGTAGGTGTAGACCTTAAGCCCTCCCTAGTCATCCGTGAGCAAAAAGCGACCGGTATTAACCGGTCGCGTTTGCGAGCTTCGCCCACTTAGCGCTTCAGCGCTTACGTGGGCTTGGCCACCTTCAGGCGGGAGCGAGAGCTTATCGTAAGTTCTTATGAAACTCTAGCCCGAGCGGTCGCTTAGGTATTAGCGTCGACCCAGTCAGCGTTCTTCTTGCAAGCTTCGACAGAGTTTGCAAAAGCAGCCTTTTCAGCATCGTTCATGCTGGAGCTGAGATCGAAAATCTTTTCCACGCCGTTTGCGCCAATGACGCAAGGAACGCCGCAGTAGAGACCCTTGACACCGTATTCGCCATCGAGCTTCACAGCGCAGGTAAGAACGCTCTTCTTGTCGAGGAGGTAGGCTTCGGCCATTTTGATAGCGGAAGTTGCCGGGCTGTAGAAAGCGGAGCCGCGAACGAGGAGGTTCACGATTTCGCCACCTGCACCAGCGGTACGCTTTGCAAGTTCGTCGAACTTTTCCTTGCTCATGAGGCGAGACAGAGGAATGCCGCCGACAGAGACGCAGTCATAGAGGCTGACCATCGTGTCGCCGTGGCCGCCCATCACGACAGCCTTGACATCTTCAGCGGAAACGCCGAGTTCCATAGCGACGAAGCAAGCGAGACGAGAAGAGTCGAGCACACCAGCCATACCGATCACCTTGTTAGAGGGGAAGCCGGTCACCTTCTGCATGTTGTAGACCATGGCGTCGAGCGGGTTCGTGATCACGATGACGAAAGCGTTCGGAGCAGTGTTCTTGATGGCTTCACCGACAGTCTTGATGACGCCGCAGTTAATGCCAAGGAGGTCGTCGCGGCTCATGCCCGGCTTGCGCGGGACACCAGCGGTAACGATGACGACGTCAGCACCTGCGATGTCGGCATAATCAGTGGAACCGGAGAGGTTGCAGGAAGTGCCCATCACAGAACGGCCTTCCATGATGTCGAGGGCCTTGCCCTTCGGCATGCCTTCTGTCTGCGGGATGTCGATAAGGACTACATCGCCAAGCTGCTTCTGAGCGAGGACGAGAGCCATTGTACCACCAATTTGACCAGCACCAACGAGTGCAATCTTCTTTCTAGCCATTATAGACCTTCTTTTTATAGGGTTTTAAAATTCCGTTTACAAATATAGCACAAATTGAGCACTCCGACAAGGATAATCTCCCCAAAAGAGGACGAAACCAAAGCGAATCAAAGACGAATCCACCACAACAAGACGTCGCTTCAAAAGCGCCCTGTTTTTTCATTGTAAAAAGCAGTTTACAGCACATGGACTATTTATCCATAGAACAAAAACTATAGGAAAACGAAAGCCTTGGCGAAAATTATAGACTAATAAACGTATGGGATTTCAATTGGGATAAGGAGTAACAAAATGTTCAAAAAAAATCTACTCAAAGCAGTAGTTGTATCCAGTTTTTTCGCACTCGTCAGCTGTAGCGATGACAGCAGCACGGGAGCAGTCGATCCAAACCTCGGAGAAGTCTCCAGCGCCTCCACAGGCGGTGTGACAGACCCGTCCTTGGAAAGCTCGGCAAGCACCAATCCCGTCGACCAGACAGGCGAAAGCTCGGCAAGCGTTCCCGCATCGTCCAGCATAGACGACCTCTGCTTAGCCTCCTCTTTGCCAAACGCATGCAAAGACGATCCGTCCAATCCGGCAAGTTCCGCAAGCGTAGCCCCGTCTGACACCTCCAAAACAGATGTAAAGGACACCTCCTCTGCAGCCGTAGCGACAAGCTCTGCAACAGACGCCCCCGCAAGCAGCGACAGCAAGGCAACACCTGCTTCCAGCGCCACCGAGACAAAAATTGAAAGCAGCTCCAGCGAAGAAAAAGTAGTTTCTAGCTCCAGCGAAGCCCCGAAGGGCATCTTCCTCGCCGACAGCAAGGAAGAAGAAAAAGACATCATGCAGGTCGAATATAAGACCAGAACCGGCTGGGATGGCGGTGGAATCCTCTCCTACCCCAAGCAGCTCTCCACGACCCAGAAGCACGGCATCGTCGTGTGGGGTCCGGGTGGCGGCACCGAACCGGGCGCCTACGAGGGCATGATTCGCCGCTTGGCCTCCCACGGTTTCGTCGTCATCGCCTTGAGGGAATCTCCGGGTGACGCATCCCAGGCCATGAAGGCTCTTGACTGGATGGCAAAGCAGAATGAAGATTCCAACAGTCCGCTTTACCAGAAGCTCGACATGAACACCGTCGGATGCTCCGGCCACTCCATGGGCGGTCTCGAATCCGAACAGGCGGTCATCAAGGACAAGCGCGTCCTCACGGCATTCCTCAACAACAGCGGTGACTGGAACGGACAGGGCGCCAACAAGGTCGCTACCGACCGCACCATCGCCATCCTCTATGGTGAAGTCGGCATGGAAAAGGACAACGCCCGTAACGACTATAACAACGCTGGCGTCAAGGCTCCGGCTTGCCTCATCGAAATGAACGGCGGCCCCATGAACAGTGAAGGCGGCTACGGCCACGGTTCCGGCTCCTGGGACGGCATGGCAGCAACTGTTGCATGGATGCGTTGGCACCTGGGCGGCGAAACAGAACGCAAGGCTGATTTCGTCGGTACAAGCGGCAAGTACATCAACGGCTCCATCATCGGCAAGCAGGGACATTGGAAAACCCAGTGCAAGAACTTCTAATTCATACTCATGTAAACGGATAAAAGGGTGCGCGCAAGCGCCCCTTTTTCTTTTTTATTCGACTCAGTTTTGACCGCGAGGTCTCATTATTGACCACGGGACCCCAAATGAGAAGCAAACGAGACGCAAAAAGCAAAAAATTGCGAAAAAAGGTCACCAAATCAGAAAAAAAATTTGATTCAGTGACCTAAAAATTAGTTTATACGTATCAAAAATCATTTTTTTGCATAACCGATAAAAAAATTAGGTCACCATTTAAGCAAAAAACGAGTGTTTAGAGACCTCAAAAAGTGAAAATTTCAGAAACTCGCCTAATTTCAAGTTAATTTATCCTAAAACTAGGTCACTAGAACGATAAAAACAGTCCGTTTAGTGACCTCTTTTCGCAAAAAAGCTGTTTTCGGAACTAAAACTCCCGCAGAAAACGCAACATTTTATCTACTATTCTGTTTCTTTTCATACATTCCTGCGCGATTATTCCGCCATTTCAGGCATTTTCGTTTCATTATTTTTTCATTCAACGAAATCAAGCCAAAACACCACATTTTTACTTAAATCTTTACAATATCACCGCAAACAAGACAAGGTGGTTTTCTTATATTTGATGCCACTATGAGCATTCAGATTCCTCAGTTGCCTAAAGGCACACGCGATTTTTATCCTGAAGCAGAACGCATTCAGAACTACATTTTTGACACCTGGCGCAAGACCGCCGAAGAATTCGCTTACGAAGAATACGAAGGTCCGATGTTTGAACATCTGGAACTCTACACCGGCAAATCCGGCGAAGAAATTGTAAGCCAGCTTTACAACTTCAAGGACAAAGGCGACCGCGAAATTGCTCTCCGCCCCGAAATGACTCCGACGCTCGCCCGCCTCGTCATCCAGAAGGCCCGCGAACTCAAGAAGCCGTTCAAGTGGTTCAGCATGCCGCGCCTGTTCCGTTACGAAAAGGCACAGAAGGGCCGCCTCCGCGAGTTCTTCCAGCTGAACATGGACATCATCGGCACCGAAAGCATCTACGCCGAAGCAGACCTTATGGCATCAATTGCCACGATGCTTCGCAAGTTCGGCCTCGAAGATACGGACTTCGCCATCGGCGTAAGCTCCCGCAAACTGCTCGCCACCTACCTCGAAGAAATTGGCGCCCCGAACCCGGCGCTCGTCTACCCGGTTCTTGACCGCCGCTTGAAAATCGGCCCCGAAGCTTTTGCGAAGGCTCTCACCGACGCAGGCCTCACCGAAGAACAGATTGCAAAGCTCGACGCCTTCATGAGCTGCAAGAGCATCGAAGAAGTCCAGGCAGCAGTCCATAGCGAAGCCGCAACCGCAGCTCTCGCCGAAATCCAGGACTTGTTCGCCACTTTGGAAGCCGCAGGCTTTGGCGCATGCGTCAACCTCGACCTGAGTATTGTCCGCGGGCTCGCCTACTACACGGGCATCGTATTCGAAGTGTTTGACAAGGGCAAGTCCATGCGCGCGATTGCCGGCGGTGGCCGTTACGACAGCCTCACCGAAAAACTCGGCGGTGACCGCATTCCGGGTGTGGGCTTTGGCATGGGCGACGTGGTCCTCGCCGACCTCCTCCGCGAACACGGCAAGCTCCCCGACCCGAAGCAGAGCGTGGACTTCTACATCGCAAGCTTCACGAACGACATGAAGAAGGTCTTTGGAACAGCCCAGTTGTTCCGCGCAGGCGGAAACTCCGTGAGCCATCCGCTTGCAGCCATGAAGATGGGTAAGCAACTGGACCAGGCGAACTACCAGGGCGCAAAAATCGTAGTCTATGTCGATGGCGACAAGGCGGCCGCAGGAGAATTCGAATTCAAGGATCTCCGCGACGGCACCATGCACGTTGGAAATGTAGAAGCAATCAAAGCGGCGCTTTAATTGAAATTATGAATTATGAGTTATGAATTATGAGAAATCAATCTATAACTCACAATTCACCCACTCATACTTCGTAATTCATAACTCATAACTATCTAAAATGACTCCTAAAAAAACTCTACTCTGCATCCTCAGCCTTTTCGTCGTTCTTGGCATCATTGCCCTCATCTATCCAAGCGATGGAGTACAAGTCGGCGACAAGACTCTTCGTTACCCCAAGCTAACGGAAGTATTCACTAAGGAAGAGGCCCCTGATTCGACTGCGGACTCCGCAGCCAATCCGGCAGCAGCAGATCCAGAGGCGGCCATCAAGGAGATGATGGAAGCAACAAAACGCAAGGAGTTTGCAGCCTACTCGGATTCACTGAAATACTACGAGGACTTTTTCAAGGAAGGTCGAACAAGGTTTGACCTCCCCAACGACGACCCGACGTGGTTTGACAGGTTTTTCCTCAACTTGCAGATGGCTGCTGTAGATAGCAGTGTAATCCACATTGTCCACTACGGTGATTCACAGTTGGAAGAAGACCGCATTTCATCGGCTCTTCGTGAAGATTTCCAGGCAGAGTTCGGCGGTGCAGGGCCGGGTCTCATGCCTCCGGTGCTGACCGTAGCCTCTATGACAACCAATCACTGGAATAGCGGCGACCTCAAGCGCTACATCAGTTTCGGTCCCAAGGAAGAACAGGCTCTACACAACCGCTACGGCATGCTAGCACAATTTGCCGACTTAAGCGGTTCTGCGACAATCGGCTTCAAAAAACGCAAAGACCGTAAGGACGTTTTCGCACATGTCGGAGGGTACTCCACCATTAGGGTTCTCGCAGGGAATCGAGGAAGGCTCAAGCTTAGGCTATCCTACGAACAGACAACAATAGATACTGTTGGAACAAACGAAGATGGAACGCCTAAACTAAAAGTCAAGACAAAGATGGTTCCCGCAGACGCCCCGGAAGAAGACAAATTCAATAAACTCGCAGTCTATACTTGGAAACTGCCTGACACGACATCTAGCGTAAAAATCAATCTCAGCGGTAGAACAGAAATTTACGGTATTTCCGCTGACGGTGCATACGGAGTCGCAGTTGATAACGTCGCCATGCGCGGAAGTTCGGGAACCATATTCTCCCGCATCGACAACGAACTCTTAGCGGAATCCTACAAAGCAATGAACGCAAAGCTCATCATCATGGAATATGGTGGCAACATGGTTCCAAGCATCAACGCCAGTACAAATATTGAAAGAATCAAGAGCCTCGTCACACGCCAAATTCAAGCTATTCAACAGGCGAATCCAGACGCGGACATTCTCTTTATCGGTCCTGCCGACATGGCTAAGCAAATGAATGGTCATTGGCAGACTTATCCGGGACTCCCCATTACCATCGAAGCTCTCCGCGAAGTCGCCTTGGCAAATGGCCTTGCCTACTGGGATATGCACCGAGTCATGGGTGGTGACAAGTCCATGATCAAGTGGGTGCGCCAATCACCACCGCTAGGCTTTACCGATCACGTCCACTTTACACGTAAAGGTGCAAGTTACATGGGAGATCTCTTCTGTTCTGCCATGAGAATGCACTACGACTACTTCAAATTCCGCGATCGTCACAATCTCAACGACAAGAAGCTGGATGAACTCCGTAAATACGTAAGCAGCCAATGGGCGAAAAAAGCGGCCGAGGAAGCGCACAGAGCAGATTCCATCAAGGCGGCAAAAGCAGAAACGGAAACACAGGAAGTTGTAGAAAAAACACCCCAGACAAAAACAAAAACCGCAGAAATTCAGCCCAAGACTCCTGCTGCCCCCCAAAAAGCCGAGCCTACAAAGAAGGAAGCCGCAGCAAATAGGACTACAGCAGCAGAACCAGCCAAAGCTACAGCAAAGACGAAAAAAGCAAAAACCAAGCCAAGAAGAACATCCAAGAAAAAATCAACGTCCAAGGGAGGGAAGCGTTGAGAAGATTCTTTACAATTTTAGCAACATGTCTATGCGCCATTAGCGCATTCACCTCAGCCAAGGATTTAGAGATAGATCCCGGTAATTATCATATCGACATTTCCAGATACGATTTCATTGACACGACACTCAACGTCATCCAATTTCCAAACGGCAACAAAAATTTTGACACATTCTTCAGCAAGCTGGACACGCTCGTATTTGAAAACAGAGGCAAGGTGAAGATACTCCACATCGGAGGATCCCATTTGCAAGCAGACGTTTCTTCAGGCAGAATTCGCGAACATCTCGTAAAAGAATATCCGGGAGCATCGGCAGGACGCGGTTTCATATTTCCCTATTCCGCAGCGCGTACCAACACGCCCTCCTCCTACGGCAGTTCCTACCGCGGCATTTGGAACATGAGCAAGAACGTGCAGCGGGAAGTAAGCCTCCCTCTTGGGCTCCTCGGCATTGCGGTAAGCACCAACGACCCACGAGCAGAAATCACTCTGCTTCTAGACAAATACAACAATGAGCCCATCTGGGGGGAATCGCAATTTCGTCTCTTCGGTTACAGCGACAGTAACGATGTCGCGCCGGTTCTTGTCGTTGACGGAGAAGACGTTCAAGGAGATTTCGACTCCACAAGCCAAAGCTACGTGTTTACAAGTCCGCGTCCCATCGATACAATCAAAATTGCGTTCCGTTGGAAAGACCGCGACATGCAGGATTCCGTAGCTAAGTTCGTCACAGATTCGCTCATCCAGGATTCCATCATCAGGGCCGAAATAGAACGCATGGAAGCCGAGTTGTACGACACATCGGAAATCATCGTCATCGACAGCACAAACCAAGGCAAGTTACTCGCAGCAAGAGAAGTTGCTGCCGCCGCAGAAGCAAGAGCAGCTGCGCTCAAGCAAATTGGCGATACGGCTAGAGACTCCATGTTCCAAGGGAACTGCGACATCCTCGACTCCGCCTGCCTCGACGCGCAAAACCGACCGACAGCAAAGCAACTTTTCCCAGAAGTGAATATACCCACGCCAGAAAACACAGTGCAAGGGCAAGCCCGTCCACGCTTTACGCTTACAGGGATTCTAACAGAATCAAGCAACCCGGGGATTTCCTATACCAACGTAGGCATCAACGGAGCAAAAGTTCAAGATTACTTTGAGGATGATTGTCCCTTATTTGAAAAGGAAATGGAATTTTTCAAACCGGATCTCGTTATTTTCGCAATTGGCATTAACGATGCCAATGTCGAAATTTTCAACGATCAGCTTTTCCGCGACAACTACGAACTTCTCATTTCCCGAATTCTCAAGGTGAATCCAAATACGGCTTTTATCTTCGAAACCAACAACGACTCTTTCCGAAAAGTCAAGAAGACATACGTCCAACACCCGAACGGGGAAATTGCCCGCAAGTCATTCTTTACCCTTGCAGAGAAATATGGCGCCGGAGTTTGGGACAAGTTCTCCATCATGGGCGGTCTCGGTTCCATGGAAAAATGGGAAAAAGCAAACCTCGCCAAAAAAGACAAAGTACACTTCAAAATGGCTGGCTACAACTTGCTCGGCGACATGTTCTACAAAGCATTTATCAACGCCTATCAAGAGCATATCGCAAACCTACCGGCAATCACACCAACCAACAAAAATTAGAACGATTTATACGACTTAGAAAATGCTTGACTATTTAATACCTTATCTAAAACACACATTCGCGTTCGACCCGAATTCCCCACTGCTTTTCACGCAGTTCTATTTCTGGGGATTTTTCGCCGTTGTCTTTGCTATTTTCACATTCGTCCACAACAGGATTCTCCTTCGAAACGCATTTCTATTCTTCACCAGCCTCTTCTTCTACTACAAGACAAGTGGAAGCTACGTTTGCATTCTCATCTTCTGCGTTTTAGCAAACTTCTTTATCGGCAAGTGGATAGAAGCCGCCACAGTCCGGTGGAAAAAGAAGACCCTGATGATTATAGTCGTCATCATCGACTTGCTTGTTCTTTGCTACTACAAATACGCCTACTTTTTCCTGGACGCACTATACGACTTGACAGGCATCGAGCTTCACGTCTATAATTTTTTCGCGGCGGCAAGCAACGCCATGTTCAAGACAAATTCCCTCGTCGATACAATCATTCTCCCCGTGGGCATTTCGTTCTTCACCTTCCAGGCGATGAGTTACTGCATCGACATTTATCGTGGCAAGATTAAAGCCGTCACGAACGTTTTGGATTTTGGATTTTATCTTTCATTCTTCCCGCAGCTCGTCGCAGGACCGATTGTGCGCGCCGACAAGTTCGTTCCGCAACTTCACAAGCCATTCTTCCTTCCACGCCGCGCCTTCGGTATCGCTGTTTTCTGGATTCTGAACGGCCTTGCCAAAAAAGTCATCTTGAGCGACTACCTTGCGACAAACTTCGTTGACCGCGTTTTTGACACACCATTTCTTTACACTGGTCTCGAGAATCTGATAGCCCTCTTCGCCTATTCGCTCCAGGTTTACGCGGACTTTTCCGGTTACACGGACATAGCCATCGGTGTAGCCCTTCTCATGGGCTTCCGCCTGCCACAAAACTTCAACAGTCCCTACAAGGCACTCTCCCCCACGGAATTCTGGCGTCGTTGGCATATCAGCCTTTCCAGCTGGTGGCGCGACTACTTGTACATTCCACTCGGCGGTAACCGCAACGCAACAGTCGGCACCTACTTCTGGATGGGCTTCCTGAGCCTTGTTGCCATCCTGCTTTCCGGAAGCGTCTGGGTAGGCATAGCCCTCGGACTTTTCTTCCTCTACATAGCCATTTACGCCTACTACAAGCCAGATTCCCGCAAGTTCATCACGACAAACATGAACGCCATGGCAACGCAAATTGTCGGCGGCTGGTGGCACGGAGCCAGTTGGAATTTCATCATTTGGGGCGGTTTGAACGGTTTCGGTCAAGTATTTAACAAGATTTGGGTCAAACGCACAGCCTACTTCAGGGCAAGCGCCTCGCTCCTGCTTTTCGCAGTCAGCGGAATCATCTACAAGCATAGCGGCACACCGATCTGCGCCATCACGATGGTTTGGTTCGGAGTGCTTTTCCTCGGAATCTACAGCGTAATCGTATTTAGATTGTTCAGCCAAAAGACTTTCAAATGGCTCTACACCGCATGGAATGTCACCTTGACATTTATCTTTATCACCTTTACGCGTCTATTCTTCCGCGCAGGTTCAAACCTCGACCCGGCAGAAGCAAACGAAGTCGCCTGGAACACGGCAAAAAACATGATTAACCAAATGGGCACCGCCTGGAAATGGGACTCGCTTGGCACCATCGCCATGGAGCACCTCAACATCATCCTGGTATTCATCGCAGGCATGGTCATCCACTGGCTCCCGAAAAAATTCAAGACATGGTACCGCATCAACTTCGCCTTGTTGCCATTACCAGGCATGATCGCGGCATCGGCATTCATCATCTTCATCATGTATCAGTTCATGAGCGCAGATAGTTGTCCGTTCATCTACTTCCAATTCTAGGATTTCAGCAATAAGAAATTAAATTTGCCGCGAGGCGACCTCTTTTGTTTGTCTACAAAAAATCCCAGCTCTAAAGCCGGGATTTTTTATGCACTTATACACTATTGATGAAAATTTGTCGCCTATGGCAGTTCTTCCAAAACAAGCGGAACACACCTACAGTCTAAATAACGCGTTCTCTGAAGAACCAGAGCGCCTGTTCTGCAGCAAATTTCATTTTCGGAAAGAGGGACAAATCCACTTCGCGCCCTCCGCACGGGTTCTTCGACAATCTCAAAGCCAAGGCAAATGGCACATTGGGATAATCGCAAACAGGGGCATATTCTTCGGGAACAAGTTCATCGGAAAACAGGAAAATTCGTTCAGCATCGTCGCTATGGACCAAGGCGGAAACACAATCACGAAGGCCGTTTTCAAAAGAATCTACGCCAGCGTAGCCAGCTGAATACCCCTCCATGTTTCCTTCGACAATGGACGCACACGCTGAAGCCGCATTGAACACAGACAAACTAAAGTTAGCAGGACTAACCATGTCCGTTTCAATAAGAGCTTGCGAGATTTTCAACTGACGGCAAATTTCGCCAAATTCGGAAGCATACGTTATTTTTGTCTTTGGAAACCCCTCCGAAACAAAATGGTTCACATAGACAGCCATCTTCGTCGCCATGCTCAAGCGACGGCGCAAAAGCATATCGACAAACGGAAGTTTTGGAGCCATGGCCTCGCGCAATATTTCACGCTTTCCGGCCTTCCACTCCAGCCAATCTTCAGGGGTTTCTACTCCTGGCGCCCACGCTCTATATTTGTGAATATAAACTTTACCGCTCATTATTGAATTTCCGGCACAAAAGCAACATTATAATTTCTATTTTTCCCAAAAATAAAAAATACTTCATCACGAGAAAAACTCATGGAAGATCTAAAGCAAAAAATTAAGGAAGTCATCATTTCCGCTCTGGAACTCGAGGACATCACCCCCGAAGACATCGACGATACAGCACCGTTGTTCGGCAAAGGAAAAGGACTCGGACTAGATTCCATAGACGCTCTTGAGCTAGGCCTCGCCATCAAGAAAAATTTCAACGTGACATTCACCTCGGCAAACGAAGAAACACGCAAGCACTTCGCCTCCATAAATGCCTTGGCCACTTACATTTCAACACACAACAATCAATAATATGGAAAAGAACGAAATTTTTGAAAAAATGCGCAAAGCCCTCGTTGAAGACTTTGACATCGACGAGGCTAAAATCACCCCCGAAGCCCGCCTTTACGAAGACCTGGAGCTCGACAGCATTGACGCAGTTGACTTGATAGTCAAACTGAAATCCATGCTTCCGCGCAACATCAATCCCGAAGTATTCAAGTCAGTCCGTACATTGCAAGATGTCGTAGACGCCATCTATAATTTGATTCACGAGATAAAATAATGAAATCCGTGGCAGGGAAAATCATCTTTGCCGCGCTTTCGGTTCTCTACCCGGCGCTTGTATTTCTTGGTCTTCGCTATGGGGGGCTTACACCTAGGGTATTGAGTATAGCACTCCTTGTACTTGCGTTATTTCATCTGTCCTCCTTTTCAAGGTTACGGTCTCTTCAAAAAATTGATGCTTTGAAAGGCGGGCTTTTTTTCGTCTTGACGCTAGCCTGTGGAAGTACAGCCTTTGCATTCAACAGCAACTATTTTCTAATGTTCTACCCTGTTACAATAAGCATTTGCATGTTAGCATTCTTCGGAATTTCACTTATTCGAAAGCCTTGCGTCATTTTCCGTCTAGCGACTCTTACAAACAAGAGAATTGAAAATTCTCCATCGCAAAAATTCATTGAAGATTACTGCATCAAAGTCACCAAAGTTTGGTGTCTCTTTTTCATTCTGAACGGAAGCATCGCAACAGCAACGGTTATCCATGGAGACGAACAACTTTGGGCGCTTTACAACGGATTGATTTCATATATTTTCATGGGATTTCTTTTCGCCGTGGAGTTTTTATGTCGAAAAAGGATGCAACACAAGCATCCCATCTAAATAGGATTACAGAATCCATGTCCAAGCACTTTTCATATAAATTCGTCATCATCCTTATTTTTTTCGCATCGCAAGTCATCCTCGCTGAAAAAAGCGTTTGGAACTTCCCTATCAAGGCAGAAGATAAATCTGCTATCGAAGAAGCTTTCGCCTCGATGACCAAGAACGAAATCATTCGCGGAAAATTCAAGCAGACAAAGACGATTCCGCAACTAAAAAAATCATTCGTATCAACAGGCACCTACACACTGGCCAAGAACCGGGGCATCATTTGGAATACGCAAAAGCCGTTTCCAAGTCAAACAGCCATCACAGATGCAAAAATAAAGCAGCAAACAGCAACAAGCCAAAGCGAAATTCGCTCTGACGAAAATGCCATTTTCACACAAATTTCGCAAACCATCCGCGCTGTATTTTCTGGAAGCACTACAATTTTAAACAAGAACTTCAACGTTTTTTTTCAACAAAAAAATTCCAGCTGGGAAATGGGTCTTACCCCTAAAGAAGATGCCGTAAAAAAAGTCATTGTCAAAATAGAACTCACGGGCGACACGCTGCCAAGTACAATGCAGATTACGGACAACAACGGAACACCGATGCTTTACGAGTTCACAGAATCCGCAACTGCCATGGATTTGACGGCAGAAGAGAGAGCGCTTCTTGAATAAAGAAAGAAACATAGGTATTGGCATCTGGGCTCTATTTCACATAGTGCTGCTTATCGCGTTTCTCGGTGCACGCCATTGGACTATTGATTCCTCAATGACCTCCATTCTGCCCGAAGCAAATGCTCTAAAAGAAATCAGCAATGCCGAAAAAAAATTCAGCGAGCAGTCATTAAAGCAAATCACAATTCTACTTGGGCACAAGGACTTTAAAACAGCAAAGAAGGCTACAGATAAATTTGATAGTATTTTTAAAGACAATCCTCAAATAGAATCCATCAACTATGAAATTTCCAGCGCCAACATGGATTCACTGAATCATTTCGTCAAGGCGCACGCCATTTCGCTGCTAGGAGAAAAATACACCGAAGCTATCCGCGATTCAACGACAGGCTTCGAATACGCAAGAGACATCTCTCTTCAAAAAATTTACGGAGCATTTACCGTTGCAGATTTATCGGAGCTAGAAAGCGATCCATTCCTATTTTCAGCAACATCTTTTGAGCGCGTAACGTTGCAATCGCCGCTAATGCAAAACAGCATTCACCTAAAAGAAAGCCGCATGACTTTATCGGATTCTGCAACGACCTACATTTTGTGGAGCACAACCCTCAGCGACAGTGTCAATGAATTTGCAAACGACAGCCATGTCATTGCAAAAATCAACAAATGTCTTGAACAGCTACAGCAGGAATTCAAGGGACTATCCGTAGCAAAATCGGGAGTTCCCTTCCACAGTTTCGAAAGTTCAAAAAACGCAGAAAAAGAAGTCGCATGGATTTCGGCAATTTCGCTTTCGCTCGTATTCTTCTTGCTCATATTCGTTTTCCATTCTCCGCTTCCTATCTTAGCGACTCTTTTTTCAATTACTATCGCAGCAGCAAGCTCTTTTGCAGCAACCGCCGCAGTCTTCAAACAAATTCATATTTTTACATTCATCTTCGGAACAAGCATCATCGGCGTAAGCATTGATTACGCCATACACTTCTTTACAGAATTCAAGTATTCAAAAAACAATCCCTCCGGGGCAGTTGTTCGCAATCGCATTTTCAAGGGGCTGATTCTTGGTTTCATGACCACAGAGCTCGGCTATATCGCCATTTCTTTTGCCCCATTCACATTACTCAAGCAGACTGCCGTATTTTCAATCGCAGGACTCACAAGCGCATTGTTCACGGTCCTTTTCCTATTTCCAAGTTTCCATCCGACAACAAGAACATGCAGCCTAACATTACCGCAAAAAGCGTTCAAGACAAGCAATTTCTATGAGACTTTTTCAAAACGCTTTCCACATTTTAAAGTCGCCTTCATCCTGCTCTTCGCTGCATTTTGCATTCTCGGATTAACAAGGCTAAACATCCGTACAGACTTGCGCAACGTCTACTCCATGTCAGATGAGATGCGACTAGCGGAAACAACGGCAAACCGACTTTTGAATTTCGGTTCTTCGGGTGATTACTTCATTGTCAAAGGGAAAAGTGCAGAAGAGGTTCTACAAGCAGAAGAAGCGTTCTGCAAAGTGCTGGACAAGGCAAAAGCAGATTCAATCATCAGACAATACATCGCAGTCAGTTATTTCATCCCGTCACAAAAAAAACAAGCGCAAACACTCCAGTCAATTACAGACAACCTCCTCCCTCACTCAAAGAATCTGCTTAAAGAACTCGGATTCGACAATGATTCAGCATTCCAAGTTTCCTTGAAAAACTTTAGTTTCCTTACTCCCGAAAGCGAGCTTCCGCACGAATGGAATCGCATTTCCAAAAATTTTTGGATAGGACAAATCGGAGAATTCTACTACAGCGTTATTCTTCCACTTCATGTCAAAAAAAGTGGCCCCGACGATACCAGTCTCGGAAAAATTGCCTATGATTTTCCAAACGTCACCTACGTGAGTAAAATGTCCGAAATTAATAAAAGCCTCACAAGACTATCGACAATTGCCTTGATACTTGTCGCCATCGCAGACATCACCGTATTCATCATCTTGATTTTCGTCTATGATTTCAAATCGGCATTCAGGATTATCAGAAATCCAATTTTAGCAACAATCATCACCGCAGCGATCTTTGGACTTGCAGAAATAGATTTCAACTTTTTCGCCATCGCAGGAGTCATTCTCACACTCTGCATCGGTATCGATTATTCGCTGTTTTTCATGGAAGGGAGCAAACGTCAAGGAACAACATTCCTCGCCATCACGCTATCATCTCTCACGACACTCCTTTCGTTCGCCACATTATCTTTCAGCAGCTTCGCCCCAGTTTCGACATTCGGGCTTTCCATATTCATAGGAATCGTAAGCAGCTATCTTCTTTCGCCTCTAGCAAAAAACAACAAAAAATAATACTCCAAGACAAATCACATTCCCATAAAATTCTAAATTTGTGCGAGCCATGAAAAAAAGCAGCTATTACAGAAAAATATTGGCATACACAAGCTTCATGCTTTATTTTTTCTGTTTCTTTCTGACATCCTGCAACAATAATCCCCATAAAATTCAGACATCACCTGTTTTCTATACCGACAACGCCTCCGTTCCCCTTCTTGCACCCAAAAATTTTACACATTCCATTGACGCATTGCAGCACATAGACGCTCAACACAACGGCAAGAATTATTCCATGGACGCAGCATTGCAAATGAATGACAGCCTAGTCTATCTAGTCCTCATCGGAAGTTTCGGAACATCCCTTGGTGAAATCTACTATGCGGGTGACTCCATCAGTTTCAAAAGTTCCGTCATTGAAGCAAAAAAAACAAAGGCAGAATATATCGTTGCAGACATCCAACTATGCTTCTACGATTTCAAAATTTTAGCAAGCCACTTTCGTGAATACGGTTTTTTCCTTGAACAAAAATTCAAGGACGGCGTAGAAACACGAACGCTTTACAAAGGAAAAGAAGCAATAGTCTCCGTTGAAAAAAACGAAGAGACAGTCTCCCTCCAAAACTTATTGCGCAACTACAGCTACAAAATCACCCTTGGGAAAAACGGATGAATCAGCCAATGTACATTCAGGATTTCGGATTCTATTCCAATCTCGGACAAGATAAAGCCGAAGTTTTAAAGAAGCTGAATTCAGCTTCGCGAGGCAAGTTCATCACAATGGAGCATGAGGGCATAATTTTCCATACAACAAACTTGGACACAAGTGACTTGCCACCATTCAAAAACACCTATTACGACGAACGCATCAATAGAATCGCCGAAAAATCGCTGTTACAAATTGAAGACAGCGTAATAGACACAATCCAAAAATACGGTTCAGAGCGCATCGGTATTTTTATCGGTTCTTGCGACAACGGCTCAGACGTTTCAATCAGGGCATTGCGTCATTTCAAAGAATATGGAATGTACCCCGAAAATTATCACCTGGATAAACAGAAAGCGGATTTTCCACTACGCTACATCAGGGAACGATTCAACATCAAAGGACCGGGCATGCTTCAATCCACAGCCTGTGCCTCCAGCGCCACAGCCATCGCAACAGCAAGGCATTACATTGAAGCAGGCGTTTGCGATGCAGCTATTGTCGGCGGTCTCGATTTGGCAACCCAGACAGTCAACCTCGGTTTTGACTCGCTAGGCGCCATTTCCAGAGAATTAAGCATTCCGTTCAGCAAGAACCGCGCAGGCATCAACATCGGAGAAGCTTCCGCATTTTTACTCATCACCCGAGAACAGGGAAACGCAAAATTCAAAATTACAGGTATCGGCGAAAGTGCTGATGCAGACCACATTACAGCACCTCGCGAAGATGGCGAAGGCGCCCGCCTAGCCATGCAACGCGCTCTCGATGACGCGGGTCTAAGCGCAGCAGACATCGACTACATCAGCCTCCACGGAACAGGCACCATGCTGAATGACGCCATGGAAGGGCGTGCAGTCCATTCGATTTTCGGTGAAGAAACCTTTGCCAGTTCCACGAAGGGATGCACAGGGCACACACTAGGCGCTTCCGGAGCACTGGAACTCTGTTTCTGCTGCCTCGCCATTTCCGATTACAATACCGGAATGAAATTACCGGCCCATTGTTACGACGGCGAATATGACGAAACAATTCCCGCCATTCACCTCGTAAAACCCGGAGAAAGCGCCAAACGCCTTAATCGCTGCATCAGCAACGCGTTCGCCTTTGGCGGTTGCAACATATCCATCATAGTGGAAAAAGCCTGATATGAACAAATTCAATACTAGAGATGATGTAAAAAAAATAGTGCCCCATTCCGGCAAGATGTGTCTCCTTGATAGAGTCGTAAGTTATAGTCTCCAAGAACTCAGCATTGAAACACAAGTTGACATTCATCCAGAATGCATGTTCTTTGATAGCGACATGGATGGAGTTCCAGCCTGGGTCGGTTTCGAATACATGGCGCAAAGTATTTCGGCGCTTTCCGGAATTTACGGACTCAGCCAGTCCAAGCCGCCAAAGCTAGGATTCATCATGAGCATCAATAGCTACAAGGCGGAATTTCCACTTTTTGCAAACGGTGCGACGCTCACGATGCAAGTGCAACAGACCATGCGCATGGACGCAGCCGTCACATTTGACGGAAAAATTTTCATCGGCAACCGGCTCTACGCGACAGCCACATTGAATACTGTTGAAGTAGACGACATCCAAAAAACACTAGGGTAAAAAATGCAAGAATCCAGACAAGTTCTCATCACAGGTGCAAGCGGCGGAATCGGCCAGTCCATTGCTGAAGCAGTCGCCAAAGCAGGCTACACGGTCGTTGCAAATTACAACCGTAACAAAGCACGCGCCGAAGCACTTGAAGCCCAAATCAAGGAAGCCGGTGGCCAAGTTCGTCTTTTGCAATTTGACATTTCGAATCGCACGCAATGCAAGGATGTACTCGAAAAAGACATCGCTGAGAACGGCATCTACTACGGAATCATCCTAAATGCAGGCGTCTGCGACGACATGACCTTTGCAGCCATGGGGCCAGACTCCTGGGACAAGGTCATCGGCACAAATCTCGGTGGATTCTACAATGTCATCCAGCCGCTAGTGCTGCCACTTGCCCGTAAACGCAGAGGCCGTATCATCACGATTTCCTCAGTTTCAGGAATTATCGGAAATAGAGGCCAGGTAAATTACAGCGCTTCCAAAGCAGGTCTCATCGGAGCCACCAAGGCGCTTGCGATGGAACTTGCTAGCCGCGGCATCACGGTCAACAGCATAGCCCCCGGCATCATCGAAACAGAAATGATCAAGGACGCCCCTCTTGACACCATCATGGAAATGGTCCCCATGAAGCGCATCGGCAAGCCAAGCGAAGTCGCAAGCACAGCCGTATTTCTCCTCTCCGAAGGCGCAGGCTACATCACACGCCAGGTGATTTCCGTCAACGGAGGAATCGCATGACCAAAAGAGTCGTCGTTACTGGAGGTTCCAGCATCTCCGCTCTCGGGAATACCGTTGACGAGACATTTGAAAGTCTCCACAAGTTGGAGAACAAGGTCGTCCGCATGACCGAATGGGACAAATACACGCAAATGAATACTCGTCTAGCCGTCCCTGTAAATTTCGACAAGCCGAACCTTCCCAGGCAAAAACTACGCGGTATGGGCCGAAACGCCCTTCTCGCCACAGCCTCCGCAATGGATGCAATCAAGGATTCGGGACTTGACCAAGACGTAAAATTCATGCAGTCCGGTCGCATGGGCGTCGCCTATGGATCCTGCATGGGCAGTGTCTATCCGCTCCTTGACTTTTTTTCGATGCTCAACGACAACGACTGCTCCAAAATTACGGCCACGACCTACATCAAAAGCATGCCACAAACCTGCGCCGTCAACATAGGCATCCTCTTCGGATTGACTGGTCGCCTTTACACAAGCAACACAGCCTGCACATCCGGAAGCATCAGCATAGGCGAAGCCTACGAAGCCATCAAGTACGGCATGCAGGACGCCATGATTGCCGGAGGCGCCGAAGAACTGAATCCGACGCAGTCCGCTGTATTTGACACTTTGTTTGCAACATCAACAAAGAACGACACCCCAAAACTCGCCCCCGCAAGCTACGACAGGGACCGCGACGGACTAGTTATCGGTGAAGGAGCCGGAACACTCATTCTCGAAGAGTACGAACACGCAAAAGCTCGTGGCGCCAGGATTTACGCAGAACTGGTCGGCTTCGGCACCAATACCGACGGAGACCACCTGACGCAGCCCAAGCCAGAAACTATGCAACGGGCATTGGAATTAGCCCTTGCGGACGCCAACTTAAATCCCGATGCCATCGGCTACGTGAATGGACATGGAACAGCCACACGACATGGGGACCACGCCGAAAGCATTGCGACATACAAAGCATTCAAAGGACGCGCCGTCCCCATCAGCAGCCTCAAAAGCTACATCGGTCACACTCTTGGCGCATGCGGCGGAATCGAAGCATGGACAAGCATCATGATGATGAACAAAGGATGGTTCTCCCCGAACTTAAACCTTAAAAACGTTGACCCAGAATGCGCCCCACTCGACTACATCACCGGAAGTGGAAGGGAAATGGACATCGAATACCTCATGACGAACAACTTCGCCTTTGGGGGAATCAACACCTCGCTCATTTTCAAGCGCATCTAGTGCAAAGAAACATTTATGCGGCTTGGGATAGACTTCACTTACCATTAGTGAAGTCTATTATCTGTAGCAGCAGAAGATGTCAATTCAATGAATAGCGCGGAACATCAGAAGCACTACATTGAATACGCGACAGGCGATTGGGACGTTAAAATCTGATAGCAGCAAAACGCGTTAGGCAATCAAGCAAAAATTACTTTTGCGATTTCGTCTGCGCATTCGCCTCGTTCTTTTTAGGAAGCTTACGCCCAATATTCTTGAAATCAGGCAAAAGCTTAACACAGTTCGTGTCTTTCGGGGGAATACGCGAAAGAATCAAGTCTATAAAGAAAATGCCATCCGTTGAAGAATTGATGCGCCAATCCGTTCCGGCAGGGCAATCGCCAATAGCTACATTCGATGTTGCAACAAAACGGCTACGAGTTACCTTATATGTAAAATATTCCATAGCCAGAGAATCAGGTAACTTAAGCGATTTTGGGCCGCCAACAGAACTGGTACGGTTAAAATAAGCCTTCTGCGCATTCACATAAGCAATGGCCTGTTCAGAAAGTTCCTGTGCAGCAGATTTCTTTGTCTGCTTCACCTGGTATTCGCTACATCCGCGAATTCCGAACGCAATTCCAAGAATCACAAGCAAGGCGGCACCGAACATAGCCCAGACAAACCACGGGAAACGCCTCATTAATTTGCGAACCCAGTTTTTTATCCGAAAAAAAACCGAGGCAAAAACATTCTGAGTTTCGTTTTCGTATGACGTAGCCTCATACCCATCGTAAGAGAGATTTTCATCCTCATAAGCTTCGCCATCACTTGCGGCATCATTTTCTTCATATACAGCCTCGTACTCTTCAGTAGAAGCATCAAACGGAGCATCATACCGAAGCAACCGAAGCGCCACGAGTACACGACCAAAAATCTTCGGAAAGACAAAACCAAAGCAGGCGACCACAAAAAGCACAATACTTACGACAAGCAGAACATTGGCAACAAGTTCCACATCCGGAAGCATCGCGTTGACATTTTTCATGCACTCGTAAAGCTGCTGGTCCTCTTCAAAGTTATTCAACGCCATCCGCCCTGTAAAGGAATCATAGCGTTTGAATCCCATCTGCACAGCATTCGTAGTCATTACAAGAACAGTGACAGCCACCCGCTGAGCGAGCAATAATATGGCGCCAAGAAGCGCAACTAAAGCAGCAATAAGGCGACAGGTGCGTTTTTGCGTAAAGCCATTCATCAGCGTTTTTCCACAAGTTCCTTGGCTATTTTCTTTGCAGCAGTAAAATCAGCCTTGCCTGTTCCAAGCTTAGGCACAGACTCGATGCAGAATGCAAGAGACGGAATCATAAGCGGAGGCATTCCGCTCGCACGGAGTTCCGAAATGACCGTCGAAGCATCCTTTGCGCCCTGGTACAAAAGCACAATCTTTTCTCCCTTCGCCGCATCAGGGACTGTTGTGACAACATAATCGCAGCCCTGCAACACCGGTGTATCCTGGATTTTCTTTTCGACAGCACCCAGGCTAATCATTTCACCGCCAAGTTTTGCAAAGCGGCTGTAGCGGTCCACAATCGTAAGGAATCCATCTTCATCCAGGTAGCCCTTGTCGCCTGTACGATAGTAGAGAAGTCCACCGATATTCACAGTCACGCTCTTCGTACGTTCCGGATCCTTCAGGTAGCCTTTCATCACCTGGCACCCGCCAATGAGAATCATGCCGGCCTCTCCCGTCGGAAGCGGTTCGTTAGAATCAGGATCCACAATCAGGAACTGCGAACCAGGGAGCGCCATGCCAACAGTTCCCGGCTTGTTGTTCACCTGCATCGTCATGTAGTCGCTGTGCAAAGTGTTTTCCGTATTCACAGAGGCGACAGGCGCCGTTTCGGTACAGCCGTAACCTTCAAAAATTTCCTTGCCGAACTTGAGACGGAACGCAGTCGCAAGTTCTGGACGGAGCGCTTCGGCACCAGCGATAATGATTCGCACATGCTTTAGAGCCATCGGATGCACATAGCGGCTAATGGTAAATGCACGCAAGAACGTCGGAGTTGCAACAAAAGCAGACACGCGGAACTCGGCACAGACACGCGCCATCGTCTTCACATCCGTAGGATCTGCGACAGCTACAATGGGGCACCCCTCCGTGAGATTCAAAAGCGTCGTCACCGTAAGACCGAAACTATGGAACAAAGGAAGTTCCGAAAGCATCACATCATTGCGCGTCACATTGAAAATGCAGGCGAGCTGCTGGATGTTGCCCATCAAGTTTCTATGGCTAAGGAGAACCCCCTTCGGCGTACCTTCGGAACCCGAGCTGAACATGATGGCTGCGGTATCGTTCATCGACACGCGCTTGCGGAACAACAGTTTAATAAGCCAAATCGGAGAAAGAACGCAGAAGAACATGAGGGCTGCAATTTTCGCCTTCGGAATTTCTTTCATCAAGTCTTCCGCATAGAACAGGCGAACCCTGTCGCTTGCGACCTGCGAATAATCGTTACCACGACGTTTAAGTTTTTCAATAAATTGACGGCTAGTAACCACAGTGCTAATGGAAGCGCGTTCAACGCAATGTTTCACATTATCCACCGAGGATGTATAGTTCAAGTTCACATTCGTCTTGCCGCGCATCCACAGGGCGAGGTTCACGATGACACCGGCTGGACTTGGCGGCAACATGATACCGATATTCTGCTCATCATTTCCCAGTTTTTTCTTCAACAGCCTGCTAAATGCAAGAACTGCGCCCATCAGCTTATAGCCGGAGAAATGCCCTCCATCCGGGTTATAAATGGCCGGGCCGTTTTTCACGAACTTCTTGTTAGTGCGAATCCAGCTGTCCGCAACCGGCTTCACAAACGAAACAGAATAGTTCCAAGCCTCAATGGAGATGTGACGGATGATGGCTCGTACTTCATTCGGAGGAGTCATCGACGGAATCGGATCACCAAAAGCAACCGTCACGGCACGTTCAGCAGAAGCGCCATACATATCAGAACCGCTATAGCTGTAGTTCGAGCCCCAAAGCCCCTGGATGTAGAACGGCACAACCGGTGCCTCCGTCCCTTCCACGGCCTTGGAATAATCAATAGAGAACGGTTCCACATGAGGAGACTTGGAAACTTCACCCGTCGGGAAAATGACCACAGCCTTGCCAGCAAGAAGGGCGTCGTGAATTTTCGCCATGGCGTCTTCGGGATGACGATGGTCAATGCGAATCATGCCAAGACGCTTCAACATCGAACGCAGATACCACTTTTCAAAGTGATCCTTGTTACTTGCAATGCAGAGAGGACGCGGACAAGCCATTTGCAGCATAGCCCAGTCAATAAAGCTATGGTGGTTTCCAACCAAAAGCACCGGTCCATCGTTCGGAACATTACCCACATTCAGAACACGAATCTTATAGCGACTAAATACCAAGCGCAAAAGCGTGCGCAAAAGAGCCTGCGGCAAGTTCGAAATGGCCCAGAAAAAGACACCGAACGAAATGACGGCAAGGCCGATAAAGTAAAGCTGCGGACGAATCGGCGTGTAATGCACCATCACAGAATAGAGGAACAGGAACACGACAAGCACGACAGCCTGAATCAAGTTCGCAAGAGCAAGCACCCAGCCAGAATTGTTCGGACGCGTATTGTACTGCAAAAGCGCATTCACAGGCACAAGGAAAAGACCGCCGCAAAAACCAGTCAAGGCGTACAGAACAGAAAGAGCCACCGGATGCACCATGAACGGCACGAAGAACATGCAGAAAGAAGCACCTATCATGCCAAGAGGAATGAACCCTGTTTCAATAAAGTCCTTTGAATTATGCGCTGCAAAAATGGAACCGACCATGACTCCCGCCAAGGCAAAAGCCAAGTAGCTCTGAATCATATCGACCACATGGGAACCAGAAACATCCTGGAACATCAGGACGAACACCTGAGCCATGGCCCAGAACATCGAAAGTGCGATAATGGAAGCGCGCAACGTGCGATGACGCCAACCAAAACTGAAACGACGACGCGCAGTCACAAAATTGACATTCTTATCTTCGTACTTGACTTTAGGAACAAGGAAACTGGCAACAGTACCAAGCACACTCACACCCGTCAAAATCCAAGGAATCACGACAGACCCGGAAAGCAGACTCCTTACAGCTTCGTAGCTCACAAGCGCATTGAGGTCAATCAGGTTCACACCAAAAATGGCAAGCCAGCTAGCAAGCACCATGCCTACAAGTGAAAATATCTGCAAAAAGGCGTTCGCATAACTCAGATGACGGACACCGAACATTTCCTTAAGGATAGCGTACTTCGCCGCACTGTGAACAGCAAAACCAGAAGACAGGCCTATAGAAAGCCAGAAGGCGACCCTTGGACAGTTGCAGGTCACAAGGACAGACATAGCAATCACAAAAGCGGTCATGAAAAGCGAGGACCACGCAAGCACCTTATTCTTTGCAAACTTATTGGCAAAGAATCCCGCGGGCCATACGAGTACCACATACGGGGCGATAAAGAATATCTGCAACATGAAGCTCTGCCACGTCTGACCACTGGACGCTCCAGCAAAAGAACCCGAAAGAATCTTCTGGGCATAAATAAACACACCCATCTGAACAAACGCCGTAGCGACAATAGAGAGAAAATATCGGATTGCGCCTTTAGTTTTCCACATTATATTATGACCTGCAAAAATTTTTCTATTGGTTTAAAAAATAGCAAAACCTCAGAAAAAAACAGGCTCAAACGAGCGCCAGCGCCCACATTGCAAGCGATTTGTGCATTTTTATGCTACACCGATATTACAAAAATATTACAACACAAATTTACTGTCTTCAAACTTTATTTTTACAAATAAATTCTGATTGAAATTACGACATCAGCATTTCAATGTCAGCGACTTCTCGTGGGAGATGCTTCGAGATATTTTCAAAGCCCTTCTCGGTAATAAGCAAATCATCCTCGATTCTGATGCCGATTTTTTCGCAATAGCGCTTTCCGTCGATGGTCGCCGTGAACTCGCCATACAACCCCGGCTCGCAGGAAATGAGCATACCAGGCTTCAAAACGACATCCAAAGAACGCGACCCAGGATCACCTTCGTGGATGAACTCGCCGATAAAGTGGCTTACGCCATGAGGCCTTTTTTCATAAAGCAGCTTGAAGGAGCCGTTCAAATTTTGGACAAGCCTCGTCTCCAAGGCATCCATGATAAAATCCCACGGCTCCATGCCGATTTCCTTGAGTGTAACCCCAGGACGTACAAACTTCTGGTAATAGGCGCCAGCGTCGAGGACAATCTGGTACAGCATTTTCTGCAGCGGATTGAACTTGCCACTTACGGGAATTGTACGCGAAATGTCGCTATGCAAAGTTCCGAAACGAACGCCAAAGTCCAAGAGCACGAGTTCCCCCTTGCGAAGCGGCTCGTCATTTTTCACATAGTGGAGGCAGCAGGCGTTCGCGCCCGATGCGACAATCGTCGGAAACGCAAGATCACCATCGCTTCGGCGCTGCATCTCGTAGTTGAGGAACAGCATCATCTCGCGTTCATTTTTTATGGACTTCGTGTGGGAAAGAAGCGCACGGAAAGCTTCATCCGTGATGCGCTCCGTTTCACGGGCTTCCGCAACACGCCCCTTTTCAAGGACAAGCCTATCCTCAAAGTGCATGGAAGCGCAGCTTTTCACCTTCAAGCCAAAACGGCTGATTTTACGCTGCAAGAGCGTCTTGAATTTCCAGTTGTGGTCATCCTTGAACTTTTCAAAGAAAAACGCGTAGGCGTAGGGTTTACCCCCCTTACGAGCTGCAAGCGCCTCTATAAACGGCCACAATTCCGTCGAAGGGCGCACATCCGCAATACCGGTCAACGCGCTCACGTCGGAATTTCCTTCCAAATAACCGAGACGCTTACCAAACCAGAATTCCTTGAACGGGTCCTTCGCTGGCACAAAAAGCGTCTCGGAACCCGTTTTCGCATCAAGCACAAGATAGCAGCCCGCCTGGTTCAATCCAGTCATATATATAAATGCAGGATCCTGAACAAATCGTGTATAGGTCTGCACAAAGGCTTCTTCGCCCCCCGGTTCCATCGGCATACCGGCAAAAACGCAGAAAGAATCCATTTTTTTCATCAAGGAGCGCCTTCTTTCGGCATAAACATCCTTGGATTCGTATTTTTTTGAAGAAATAAAGACCTGTGAATAGGTTCTGGAAAGATAATCAGGCTTTTGCATGGCGAAAATTTACCTTTTTTACATTTCTTTTCACAAGAACATTATATATTTTAGCCATCAAAGATTAAACGGAGCCCAAAAATGTCTCTTAATAAATGGAAATTAATTCTCGCATCCCTTTCTGTTGCATTCTTCGCTGCATGCGCCGGCTCTTCCGATAGCGGCAGCACCGGTGACACGTCTTCTTACAGCAACAGCACTGGCAGCAACGACGACAATTCCTCATCCTACACCCGCGGTGGCAGCGACGATAGCGATGACCAACCGGCACCAGTAGTCAAGAAGCAGGAACCTCCGAAAGAAGTCTTCGACGAAGCCGCCATGAAGAAAGCCCAGAACGAAGCCGCAGCAGCCAACGAAGAGAACCACAAAGTCCGCAAGGATATCTTCGACGCAAAGAACAAGCTCGGTATGCCTATCGAAGCACCCGCAGAATGAGTGAATCAAAGCACTACTCATTGTCAGACAACCTGAAACGACTTATTTCAGGCGAACGTGAAACGGTTTTCCAGCTTCTGGAGAGCCGTTTTTGCGTTGAAATACGCACACGTCTCCCAGGGCTTGACATTCTGCCTCGCGAAAATGCCGACATGCAAGGCGTCTTCGCCGTTTTGGACCAGCTAAAAATGGCGGCAAGAAATGGCGAATTCCTAGACGCAAGCCAAGTGGAGCGCCTGCTCGGCCCCAAGGAGACGCTCTATACAGAAAGCATCCCTGAAGGCCCCATTTTCAGGAATCGTTACGGAGTCACCGTATCGACAAAGACGCAATCCCAGGCAGAGCTTGTCAAGGCAGTCGAAAAGAACGACATCATATTCGCCAAGGGGCCCGCGGGTACCGGCAAGACATTTTTAGCGGTGACACTCGCCGTCGCAAGCCTCGAACGTAAAGAAGCAGAACGCATCTGTCTTGTGCGTCCGGCAGTCGAAGCTGGAGAATCGCTTGGATACTTGCCTGGCGACCTGAAAGAAAAAATAGCCCCCTACCTGCGTCCCATCCACGACAGCCTCTCCGAGCTCCTCCCCGCCGAAAAACTGCGCCACTACGAGGAAACAGGCGCCATCGAAGTGGCTCCGCTAGCCTACATGCGCGGTCGCACACTGAAGCGCGCCTTCATCATCCTCGACGAAGCGCAGAACACGACCATAGCCCAAATGAAAATGTTCCTCACGCGCCTCGGCCCACACAGCAAGGCAATCATCACAGGCGATACAAGCCAAGTAGACCTGGCCAAGGGACAAACTTCCGGTCTAGAGCATGCCATGCAGATTCTCAAAGGAATTCGCGGCATCGCACAAATCGAATTTACGGCAACGGACGTCCTCCGCCACCACCTTGTCAAAGATATTTTGCTAGCTTACGAGCAAAAGGACAGGAGAAAATGAACAAGCAACAGAAAAAACTCCACCTGTTTATCAGCTGGACCATCCTCGCGATTCTCACTATCGTTCTGTTTCCCGACAAGAACATCGCCTTGCAATCCGAAAGGCCTCACCTCGGACAGCTGAGCACGCGCACCATCGTAGCCCCGTTCAAGTTCGAAGTCCCGAAGACGGAGCAGGAAATCCGTGCCGAACAAACACGCGCAGCCGACAAGGTCAACGCCATCTTCGAGTACAACACCGACGCCACAGGAAAGATTGTCGAAGACTTGGAGCACTACCTTGACAAACTAGGCCAGTACGGGCAATTGCAAACACAAATTAACGCAGGCAGCGACGCCGAGCACGATTCCATTCTCCAGGACAAGGTCCAGGAAGCCGCCCATATTTTCGAGACACTTAAGCAAAGGCTTTCCATCACGGCGATCAAGCCCCTGAGTCAAAACGAAAAGGCGCGTAATGCACTTCTCATTGTTTTCAAGGAAATGATGGAACGTGGCGTATCAAACACCCTTATCGCGAAAACGGAAACTGAAGTATCGTTGTTCAACAACAACTACAATATCAAGAACAGCAAGTACCTCATCTACAACAAGCCGACAATATCCCTCATCAGGGACAACGAAGAAAACACAATCGACATCACCGAAATTCAGCCGCTGCAGCGCCGCATCGACGAAGCATTCAGCGACTTGCAAGGTTCTTTCGCTACAGAACAAGGTCTCCAAAGCGCATTCTACGAAGCACTCTACGTTTTCACCACCCCGAACATCAACTACCTTGAAAAAGAAACCGAAGCACGCAAGCACGACGCACGCAACAAGGTCACACTCATCAAGGGCATGATTCCACGCGGCATGGAAATCGTCGTTCAGGGCGCCCCCATCACCAAGGAAATCCTCGAAAAAATCGACGCCTTGCAACAGGCGCAGCAGAACGAAGAGAATTCGAAGACGCTCACAACCCAATATGGCAACGTGTTCGTGCTCATCATCGTCATCACATTGTTCATCCTATTTTTCCAGTACACGCCATCAAGATCCATGTTCAAGACTCCGCGGCAGCTGTGGAGCGTGACATGCCTCGCCTTCTTACAGCTCGTTTTGTTCTGCATCATCCATAACTTATCAGGTACGTTAAACAAGCCGGACAGTCTCCTTCCAGAAGCAGTAGACTTCATGTGGCTCTACCCGATGACTTTTGCGCCGGTAATGGCAACCGTTCTTTACGATAACAAGATGGGAATTGCCTTTACAACATTCTCCGCATGCTTCTTCGGCATTCTGAACGGATACGACTTGGCCGCGGCCATCACGGGGCTCACCGTTTGTGTCGCGACCATCATTCCGCTTTCCCGCATGCGCTACCGCGTACAATTCGCATGGAGCATGATTTCCGGTGTCATAGCCCTTGCAGCGGCAATCAGCGTCATGCTTCTCCTCCGCAACAGATTCACATTTACAACCTTCTACCAGACACTCATAGCAGCAAGTGCGAACGTCATCGTCTGCACGGCAGTCGCCTCGGTGCTCTTGATACACCTGATGGAAAAAGCCTTTGCCCTGACAACCGTTCTTACGCTGATGGAAATGTCCGACTTCAACAGACCAGCTCTCAAGCGAATTTCAGAACTCGCTCCAGGGACGTTCCACCACAGCATCCAGGTTTCAAACTTGGCAGAAAGCGTCGCCGAAACATTGGGAGCAAACTCTCTTCTCGTCCGCGTCATGGCACTCTACCACGACATCGGCAAAACCATGCGTCCGGAATACTTCACCGAGAACCAAAAACAGGGAGTCAATCCGCACAACAACCTGGATCCGTACCAATCCGTCAAGATTATAACGGGGCACATCGATCAGGGCGTTCTGCTAGCTAATGAATACAAGATTCCAGAACTCGTTGCTTCCGGCATCCAGGAGCACCACGGAACGACTCTTATCCAATATTTCTACCACAAGGCGACAGAAAAGGCGAAGGAAACTGGCGATACAGTCAAGGAAGAAGATTTCCGCTACAAGGGGCCAAAACCGCAAAGCATGGAAACAGCCATACTCATGCTCTCCGACATCATCGAAGCGACAAGTCGTTCCATGACAGACACCTCAGCGGAAGCCCTCGAAAGCATGATTCACAAGACAGTGATGGACCGTTTCCTGGAAGGACAGTTCAACGAAAGCAACTTGACCATCAAGGAACTTTCCAAACTAGAAGAAGCATTCCTCCATAGCCTTGATGGGACCTACCATACTCGAGTCAAATACCCCAACCAAAAGGCGTAAAAACATTACTTTAAAAAAAATTTCATTTTTTTTCAAAAACAGCCTTGACAACTTCTTTTTAAGTTTATATATTTGGGTCGTTCGGTTAGGAAGTCACAAACAACTAAACGAAACACCACTGGGGTGGTAGCTCAATTTTGGTTAGAGCACCGGCCTGTCACGCCGGAGGTTGCGAGTTCAAGCCTCGTCTATCCCGCGAAAGACCTTCTCTCACGAGAAGGTCTTTTTCGTTTTATCTCTACTTTTTCAGTATCGAAAAAAAGCTGGCGACAACAGGTATTGATTGGAAGACAGACTTTGTTCCTCATCACCTGTCTATGACACTTCTCCGCCAGCCCATACTTCAAGCAACACGTTGTCAAGGCGAAGCCTATCATTTACTTCAACCGAAACCATTTCGGCAAAGTTCTTCCATCTTAATCGTATTCTACATGGAAAAGGAAACGATCCGAACTGACAAACAAATCCTCAGCACATGTTTTCACATAAAGATGCAGATCTCTATGGTTCACAGTCTTTGTAAACTCATGCTTCGGTCCGCAATCACCACGATTGCCTTCATCGCTATCGTATTTCCACCCCATTTCTTCGATAGCATCATATAAATCGTAATATTGTTCATAATAATAATAGCAGTAAATTCTAAAATAAGGCTTCCGCCCCTCGCGAATAGTAACCGCACTATCGCTGAAACATCTTTCAGGAATGGGATTGTTCCTAAATTGCATAATCGGGGTCATATCCCGGAGTTCCTCCGCAGTAAAACTATCGGGTTTAGGATCCGTCACACAAGCACTTAGTAAAAAAAACATCGACAAAGTCACCATCCTTTGAAAAATTTTCATTTTACCCTCTTTTGCAAGCTGCGATTTCTTCAGAATTTCAGGACAAAATTTTCAACAAGAATTTTTACATAAAAGCTATTCGTCTCTCACCAGGCGTACCGAAAGACGATACTTTTTGTTCATCATAGCCGGGTACCCCAACTCGCCACTTTGATCCGTAAGTGCAAGACAAGCTGCGTGGTCGTCATAATCCCTGTCAACCCAGAAAGCACCAATTTCGCCGACCTTCGTAAGCACATCCGCATCATAAAATCCCGCAGCAAGCATGCCGAAGCCGAACGAATCCAAGCCAGCAGCACCAGGCTTCGACCCCCAGCCATCCTTGGATTTCAACATGCTGGACTCCGATTCACCGATATACGACAACCCATAATCCAGCAAATCTCGCACATCTTCTTCAGTAGGTAAACGCCAGCCGGGAATAACAGCGGCTTTAGCCTCCTCAAAAGAATAGAAGCGTCCAAAGCGTTCAACCATTTCAAGGGGAAGCGCATCGAACGTTCTTTCGTTACCAAAGAACTGTAAATTTTCAGCAAGCCACGTCTTGCCAGAGCCAATCTTGGCACCATTCAAATCGGGAATCACAACGGAACACAATTTAATGGTTTTGTAAGTGCGGCTATCACGCGGATCAACGACGCTTCCCTGTATTCCGTGCAAGATATCGATGTTTCTGCGTAGACGCCCCTTGAGCCTCCAGCGCATGTCACAAAGCATCGAATTCTGCCATACGACCCTGGCTCTGTAAAAACGGCGCCATGCCAATTTTCTTTCTTCTTCGTCTTCCTGAGAACGATCAAAAACATCCAACGGAAAAACATGCAGCAATTTGCGTTTCAGCGGATCGTTATCCACAAAGACATCATGAATTTGCTGTTCGCTCCAATCTTTCGTCCATTCCTCCTTAAGAGAGCGAATAATTTCTTCACTATATCCATAATCTTCAAGTTCATCAAAAATTGTAACCATAAAACCTCTTACGCATTAAATAAAGCACAAGATAAAGTTACATAAATAATACGGGGAAAGGTTATTTTCGCTTTACAAATTCGACAATTCCGGTAAATTCACCATACCACATTCGGAATCGTTCAAATACACTTCATCGCATGCTCGCAAAGCATCCAGGCGCGCCATCATCTCCTTAGTCAAGTACGACACAGCACGTGCTTCAGGAATATCGAGATAAGGGTGTACTGAAATCGGTTCAAGAACTTCCAAGTTGAAGATCCAGCATCCATTTTTTCGGAAAGAGTGAAACTTATCCTTTTTGCGCAACCCCACAGCTTCATTGCCACCAAAATAAATAGGAACCACATCCCGCGCCGCCCCTACCGCAAAACGAGCGGCCCCTTTCTTAAAAAGCCACGATTCACCGGGCGTTGAACGCGTACCCTCCGGGAAAATAATCAGATTGTTGCCCTGCGAAAGCGACTCCTTGACAGCATCCATCTGGTCATCAAAATTTCTCGAATTCAATATGTAAATGGAACGCACTATTCCAAAGACAAAACGATTCTTGCCAAGTCCGCCCTTGACAATACAGTCTGCATTCGGGACAATCGAAAAAAGGATGACAACATCAATCAGCGAGGGATGGTTCGCAATAAGCACCTTGGACTTCAAATGGGAAAGGCGCTCCGCATGTTTTACATCAAGACGCATAAGCCCCAAGGCACATATCACAAAGACCTGGAGCCGCATACAATAATGTACCGAAAGACGAGCCCACCTTTTGAACCGAACTTTGGAAAAGCCAGACAAGACAAACAAGAAGGGAAACCACACAAAAGCGACGAAAAGGCTGCCCAGCCCAAAAACGGCAAAAGAAAAAAGTTTCGCCACGACACGCCAACACCTCTGCATCCGCAGGCAGAAACGATTCGTACAACAATTCTTTTTCACGGCACCCAAACCAATTTCACATTACGAAATATAGCTTAAACCAAAAAAAATTATATTTGATACATCGTAAAAATTTCAAGCAAAACCGCAAACGGGTCGAAAAAAGCAAAATGCAAATTTCATCTAAAAACTGCAACCTGATATCCCAGGGCTTAACCGAAAACACGCTGAATTTGAAGATGAGCATTCCCTCCGACAGCGACTACTTCAGCGGCCACTTCGAAGAATACAAGCTGCTTCCGGCCGTAGCGCAAGTCAACATCGTCATGTACTTTGCACACGAGCATCTAGGGACATCGCTGCACTTGCAAAAAATTTTGCGAACGAAATTTTCAAAGCCAATTCGCCCGGACAGGGTCATTAACGCCGAGTTGCAGTTCATCAAGGAAAAAGGCAAAATTAATTTTTCATTTTTCGGAGAAAACGGGACTTCGTATTCATCAGGAAGCATTCTCGTAAATGGTGACACACAATGAAAAACGAAGACATTAAACTATGCGCAGTAGTTCCCGTCTATCGGCACGAACAGACCGTCAAGGGTGTTGTCGAGTCCATTGTAAAATACGGTCTTCCCGTTTTCATCGTAGATGACGGCAACACTCCCGAGGCGAAAGCAGTCCTTGAAAATGTAGCGTCAGAAATTCCAGAGGCAACTCTAGTCTCCTATTCAAAAAACGGAGGCAAAGGGAAAGCGGTTTCCGCGGGGCTCGAAGCGGCCTTCAAAGCGGGATTCACCCATGCGCTTCAAGTAGATGCCGATGGACAGCACAGCCAAGACGCAATTCCCTTTTTCATAAAGGCTGCAAAGAATCATCCGGAAAGCGCCATCTGCGGCTATCCCGAATACGACGCAAGCGTACCAAAGAGCAGGTTACAGGGACGCAAGATTACAAATTTCTGGGTCGCAGTCGAGACAATTTCTTTTGACATCCCCGACGCTATGTGCGGATTCCGCGTTTACCCGTTAAAGCAAGCAGTACCTCTTCTTCGGAAAATCGGCGACTTCCGCATGGGTTTCGACATCGAGATTCTCGTGCGTATGCATTGGAAAAAAATCCCTATGCGCTTCTACCCAATCAAAGTAAACTATCCCGAAGGGGGAATTTCGAATTTCAGAATGTTCCGCGACAACGTCGCCATCTCCTTGACTCATACACGTCTCTGTTTCGGCACCGCATTCCGTCTGCCCCTCCTCCTATGCAACAAGTTCAGAAATCATCGATGAACGCGGACGCAAAAAAACATTGGCACGATGTCCGCGAAATATCCGGAAACCATCCATGGCAATTCAGGTTCATGTTATGGATGGTCAAGAGCCTCCCGCGTCCGCTAGTCCTTTGCATCACAGCAGCAGTCTGCTTCTTCTTTTTTTTGGGGGCGCGCCCCATCAACGAAAATTCAAGAAAATTCTTTGCAAGGCTTTCAAAAATTGATGGCAAGCATTACGGATTCTGGGACTGCTACAAGCGCATTCTCAGTTTTGCCATTACAATGATGGAACGGCTTTACAACTTCATGGGCAAGCGTACTTTAAAAGACCTTGACCATTTGGACGATTCCAAGGAACTTTTCGACCGCCTTCGAAGCGGCAAGGGCGCCCTCATTCTGAGTTCCCATCTTGGAAACATGGAATCCTTCCGCTCCATGAAAAAGCACGACAGCGAGGACTCGCTAAAGAACTTGAAGATAGTCCCTGTTGCGGATTTTTCAGGCACTTCCAAGTTCAACGAGCTTCTCCGGGAACTCGACCCAGAGCTCATGAGTTCCGTCATTGACGCAAACGACATCGGCCCTGCAACCATCATGGACATCAACGACATCGTTGAGCGTTGCGGTATCGTCATTATCGCCGCCGACCGCATTTCAGCAAAAACCCGCGACCGAACCCTCGATGCAAAATTTTTAGGCGATACAGTTCAGCTTCCCGAAGGCGCCTTTACATTGGCAAGTCTTGTAGACGTTCCCATCTACACTGGATTCGGCATTCGCAAAAAAAATTTCAGCTTAAACTCAACCTACGAATTTCACGTTCATCGCATGAAAACGAGCCTTCAAGGTCCAAGAGCCTCGCGTAAAGAGCGAATTCAGCAACTGGCACAGGAATTCGCCTCTCTAGAAGAATTATATTGTATAGCGCACCCATACCAATGGTACAATTTCTTCAATTTTTGGGAAAGGGAAAATGAAAGATAAAATCACAGCATCGATAGAGACCGAAGCTCAATTTTATGACGTAGACGCGATGCAAGTCGTCTGGCATGGAAACTATGTCAGGTTCATGGAATTGGGAAGGGCTGCCTTACTCAAAAAAATCGGCTACAGCTATTACGAAATGGAAAAAAGCGGATTTGAATGGCCTGTCGTAGAAATGAAATTTAAATACATAAAATCCATTGGGTTGCTTCAAAAAATCCGCATTGAAGCTACCTTGGACGAATATGAATTCGGAATGAGAATTTCATACAAAATATTCGACAGTGAAACAGGCGAACTTCTCAACAAAGCGATGAGCAACCAGATGGCCGTCGATGTCCAAAAACAGGAATCCCTCATCGTCTCCCCCCGCTGTTTCACGGATAAAGTTAAGGAATATTTCGAAGCACAAGCCGAAAGCTCCTGCGAGAAGTAGAAAGTAACAACCAACTTACTTTTCAATTTTATCCATACTTCGACTTTTTCAAAGAACAAGTTTCTGTTCACAGAACTGATTCGCCTGTCTCACGGGCTTACTTGCGCTTACGCCCAAGTTAAAGCTTAAAATCGCTGTATTCGCTTCGCTCTTGCGATTTTAATCGAACTGACTCGTCAGTCTCACAGGCGTCCCGATACGAAAAAGGACCCCAACGGGGTCCTTTTTCGTATCGGGGTAGCCAGATTCGAACTGACGACATTCTGCTCCCAAAGCAGACGCTCTACC